>CAJCJD010000205.1 GCA_903970555.1 Vulcanimicrobiota bacterium | reverse complement strand
GCTTTCATTGCCGACACCACTCTGCGTTCGGCGACTCGTGCACTCTGGCGCGGCATCCGCCAGCTAGTACGTCGACCGTTGCGGACATTGTTGTTCTACCTGGTCGTAACGCTAGTTGGGTTGATACTCGCGTCTGTGTTCGGCATCGCGCGTATCCACGTGACTGCCTTCGGCCTGTTCGGCTTTCTGTTCGCGCTGGTGCTTAGCCAGCTGGTGGTGCTTGTGATCGGCTGGATGCGCACGGCGCGCTTGTTTGCACTGGCCGAAGTAGCTCGCTCAGTGGTTCCCGGTCGCGGGCCTCAGGCGGAATATCGATAAGCTCAGATCGCGGTGGCGAGTTGGACCAATACCAACTCGCCACCGCCTTCGATGCGCACGCGTTCGTTGGGCTGCGCATCGATCCACAGGCTTGATCCGACGTCCATGTCGATGCGTTCTTGACCTGTTTGCACTTCGGCGCGGCCGCCGAGCAGATGCGCGAACCAGCGCCAGTGCTCGCGTCGTGGCAGCCACATGCTGCCGTTCAAGGGACGTGCGATCAGCTCGCCCTCTGCTGTGCCACGTAGCATCAGATTGAATGCGCGGCTGGGGCCATCCGGGAGCGAGGCGTGCGGTGCATCGGCACCGTCGAAATGCGTGGCCGACAAGCGCAAAAGCGAAACATCGCGACCATCATCGAAGCGCAAATTTAACGGTGCATCCAGCGCGACAAGCTGGCGGCGGGTGTCGGGGTAGGAAGAGAAATCACAGTCTTGCGTGATCTCGGCAATGCTCAGTCGCCATTGCCAATTTGCGTCGTCGGGTCCCCTAGCGATAACGGTGGTTGTGCCCGCGCCGTTGGCCCACGCCTGGGTGCGCAGGGTGTTGCTAGATACCACTTGCAACGCGCTCATGCCCAGGCGGCGCGGCGAGTCTCGCGGTGCGGGGGATAGTAGGCGAAGACATGCGTGTCGCTGCCAAAAAAGTCGATGTCTTCGATGTGCTCGCCGCCCAGGCGTTCGGCGACGCGATCGGAGGCATCGTTGCCGACGCGCACCATGCTGATCACGCGCTGCACGTGCAGGTGTTCCCACGCGAAGTCGAGCACGACAGTACCCGCTTCGGTGGCATAGCCCTGATGACGATGTTCGGGTTTGAGCATCCAGCCCATTTCGATATCCGGCCAGCCTTCAGGATGCAGCAGCCCGGCGCGACCGATGAATTCACCCGTGGATTTCAGTTCCAGCGCCCACATGCCGTAGCCGCGCAGTTGCCAGTGCCCGATCAGCATCGCCAGCGAACGCCATGCGTTGGTGCGGTCCAGCGGTAAACCGTCGCCGATCCAGCGGGTGCTCTCGGGATCGGCGAGCATCGCGGCGTAGTCGTTGAAGTGACGTTCGGTAAGCGCCGTCAAACGAAGGCGTGCGGTTTCGAGGGTAGGAATGGTGATCATGTCGGATCAGTCAGTGAAGCTCGCGCTGTCCAGCACACGGGCTAGAGCGCGGGTGGTCGTCATCAGACTCTCGTACCAGGGCAGACCTACAATTCTCTCACCAGTAGCCGTGTCGATAAAGTCTTCGGACTGGCCCGGGGGCAGCAGGTGGCGATAGTCCACGGTGATCTCCGTACCGGCCGGTAGGTTGCGCGGGGCGAACACAAAGCCCAGGTGCCATAGCCCGCTGGGCTCGAAGCTGTGGTTGATGTAGCACTCGTCCGGCCAATCCGGCGAGATCGTGTAGCGGTCTTCAAACCACCGAGCGCTGGCATACATTTGATCGGGCTTGGTGAGGAGTTCATCCAGCCGATAGGTTTTTTCGATGGTGTCGGGGGCGGTGATGATTCGACCGGCGGCGACGGGTTCATCCAGAAATAGGCCCTTGCCGGCACCACTGATTCGGGAAGCGTCAATACGGTAGCGCGGAACGATCATGGTGGCTTGGCGTAGCTTTGGGCGGCGGGACCAGCGCGCGAGTGTACTGCGGTACGGCCCGTAATGGGCCGTACCGTTGCCTGGTGGCTGTTTAATCGGCCGCCGGCGTGGCCTCGGCCTTTGGTTTCTTGGCGTGCTTGGGCTTGGCCGGGGCTTCAGCGCCTGGTTTGGCGCCTTCGCCCGATAGCAGAATGGCGTCGTGGTTGCGTTGCAGCGTGGCCTGGCCGATGCCTTTGACCTGGGTAAGGTCGTCGACATTCTTGAACGGGCCGTGTTCTTCACGGAAAGCCACGATGGCCTGGGCCTTGGTCAATCCGATGCCATCCAGGGCATGGGCGATCGTGGCGGCGTCGGCCGTATTGATGTTGACGGGTGTGGCCGCGAAGGCCGGCAAAGCGAGCGCCAGCGTCAAACCGGCGATGGCGGCGATTTTCTTGAACATGCGTATCTCCCTGGTGTCGATATGAAAGGCGGCGTGTCCAACGCCGCTGCATCACTGTGCGCCGCTTACCCCGGTGCAGGCACGTCGGCGCAGCGCCTGCGGTGGCACTCACCGAGGCCGGTGCTGTTGTCGGTTGTAGCCGCCAGAAGTGTGAGCAGCAGCCTGCAAGTGGCGGTAGGTGCCCAAAGCAGGGCTGTTAGAATGTCCTTTGACCTATTTGATGGAGTCCGCATGGATACCGCGCGAATTACCCGCTACATCAGCGATTTGTGGGATGCAGAAATCGTGCCCCAGCTGATGGATTACATCCGGATTCCCAACAAGTCGCCGATGTTCGACAAGGACTGGGTGGCGCACGGTCACATGGATGCTGCCGTCAAGCTGATGGAGACTTGGGCGCGCACCAAGCTGCCGTCGCTTCCGGGCGCCACGATCGAAGTGGTCCAGCTGGAAGGCCGCACGCCGCTCATCTACATCGAAGTGCCCGGACAAAATGACGATACCGTGGTGTTGTACGGACATCTGGATAAGCAGCCTGAAATGACCGGATGGTCCGAGGGCCTAGGTCCGTGGACGCCGGTGCTCAAGGGCGACAAGCTCTATGGCCGTGGTGGCGCTGACGACGGTTACGCCATCTTCGGCTCGCTTGCCGCATTGCTCGCGCTGCAAGAGCAGGGCATTCCGCACGCGCGCTGCGTGGTCATGATCGAAGCATGCGAGGAATCGGGCAGCTACGACTTGCCCTATTACGTGGATCATCTGGCTGCACGCATCGGCAATCCCTCGCTGGTGGTTTGCCTGGATTCCGGTTGCGGCAACTACGATCAGTTGTGGCTGACCACCTCGCTGCGCGGTATGACCGGCGGCGAGCTGACGGTGCAAGTGTTAGAAGAGGGCGTGCACTCGGGCGATGCGTCCGGTGTCGTGCCATCCAGCTTCCGCATCCTGCGCGACCTGCTTTCGCGCTTAGAGGATCCGGAAACCGGCCACATCAAACCCAAGGAGTTGTACGCCGAGATCCCGCAGCAGCGCATCGACCAAGCCAGGGTGTCTGCTGGTGTGCTTGGCAACGCCATCTACACCAAATTCCCCTTCGTCGAAGGCATGCAGCCGGTGACGGAAGATCTCACCGAGCTTGTGCTCAATCGCACTTGGCGGCCGCAGTTGGCCGTGACTGGCGTCGACGGCATGCCTTCGCTGGAGAGTGCTGGCAACGTACTGCGCCCCAAGACCTCCGTGAAGCTCAGCCTGCGTGTGCCGCCGACGCTCAATGGCGCCAAGGCTGGCGAATTCGTCAAACAGTTGCTGGAGAAAGATCCGCCCTACGGCGCCAAGGTCAGTTTCAAGCTGGAAAAAGACGGCAGCGGCTGGAATGCCCCGCAGTTGTCGCCGTGGCTGGATAAGGCCGTAGCGGATGCCTCGCAGCATTATTTCGGCGCCCCGGCGGCGTACATGGGCGAGGGCGGCTCGATTCCCTTCATGGGCATGCTCGGCGATAAATTCCCGCAGGCGCAGTTCCTGATCACTGGTGTGCTTGGGCCGCATTCCAATGCGCACGGTCCCAACGAATTCATCCACATCCCGACCGGCAAGAAGGTGTCGATGGTGGTGGCCGAGGTTGTGGCACGTCATTACGAGCAGGCAGCGCGAGGTTGATGCGTTGATCGATGCTGCGCAGCTGGCCGCCAATTGGGCGGCAGTCCGCCGACAGGTCGATGAGGCTTGTCGGGCGGCGGGACGAAAGCCCGCCGAAGTGTCGGTGCTACCGGTCAGCAAAACCTTCGGTCCTGAAGCGGTACGCGCTGCGATGGCGCTTGGGTTGCACCGCTTCGGTGAGAACAAGGTGCAGGAGATTCGCGACAAGGCCGCCGCGTTGGCTGACGCGACGATCGAGTGGGTGGTGATCGGCCATCTGCAAACCAACAAAGCCAAGGACGTCGCCCGGCTGGCAAGCGAGGTGCAGTCCCTGGACCGGCTTGAGCTGGCCGAAGCTCTGCATCGTCGGCTGGAGATGGAGGGCCGCAGCTTGGACGTGCTGGTGCAGGTCAAGACCGCGCGCGAAGAGAGCAAGTCCGGCCTGCCCGCCGACGATCTGCTGGTGTTTCTGGAACGCCTGCGGGCCTATCCCACGCTTCGCGTGCGCGGCTTGATGACCCTGGCCACCCTTTCCGATGACGCCGCCGAGGTAAGGGCGTGCTTCCGGCAATTGCGCGAACTGCGTGATCGCAGTGCCGCCGCCGGACATGATTTGCCGCGGCTTTCGATGGGCATGAGTGCTGATTTTCCGCTGGCTATCGCCGAAGGCGCCACTGAGGTGCGCGTCGGAACCGCTATTTTTGGCCGTCGTTCTTGATGCTGGCTTGTGCGTTTCGTCGCATTTACGCGTAAAGATTGCGGAAAAATTAAAACGGACTTTCCCTAAAAATTCCGAACCATTGGAATATTTTATTTAAATTCAATGATTTGAAGTGGTATCTGGCGGATTCTTTAGTTTCAAAACGATGGAGTTCAGTTAACTTCATCCGAACATGCGGCGGCGTTTGGTTTGTTACCTTCACTGCTTCGTCACGGTCGCCGCAGGGGGCGGCGATCGGGCCAGTTACCGCCCAGAGATCCACCTGATGCCCAAAACGCGACTTGTACTCGCCGCGCTTGCTTCGGCCATGTGCTTTTCAAGCCCGGTCCTGGCCGCCACTGCCAACAGTAGCCTCCAGGCTCAGGCCTCCGCCAAGTTCTCTTCGTCCTTGCTGACTCCAATGGCTGCCTTTGCGCCAGCGCCCAGCCTGGCGCAGTCGACGCTTCCCACGCAGCTGCCCATCGCAGCGCTGGCACCGGCCAAGCAGGCCGATGCATCCACTCAGCCGTCCGATGACGCAAGCACGGCTGATATAGCCCAGTTCAGCGACGCCAAGCTGGGGCAGGATCTACGCGACACGCTGATCGGCCTGGCCATGCAGCTGCGCAACGTGCGCTATGTGCGCGGTGGCCACGATCCGTCCACCGGCTTCGATTGCAGCGGCTTCGTGCGCTATGTGTTCGAGCGTGCGATCGGCCTGCAACTGCCGACCAACTCGGCCTCGCAGTACCTGATCGGCCACATCGTTCATCGCAACGATATGCAGCCTGGCGATCTGGTGTTCTTCCGCACGGCGGACCGTCGCGGCAAGGGGCGTATTTCGCACGTCGGCATCTATCTCAGCGATGGACGTTTCATCCATTCGCCGCGTCGTGGCGAATCGGTGCGCGTGGACAATCTTGCCGATAGCTACTGGGCGAAGCGCTTCGCGGGTGCTCGCCGCCCGGATGGGATGGCTCAGATCAACTCGGCCACCCATAACGGCTAATCTCCTCGCGTTACAGCACGATCAAGCAAAAGGCCACCTCTCGGTGGCCTTTTTGTTGGACGGTGCGTGCCCGATACTAGAGCGGTATTCCAACGAGGTTCCCATGCCCACTAACCTGCCGCCGGTTACCCGCAATTTGCTGATCGCCAATGTCGTGGTGTTCCTGCTGCAGCAGGTGATGAACGAACCTTTGATTGCCCACTTTGCGCTGTGGCCGTTAGGGCCCGATCAGCTGAGCCAGTTGGCGGATGGCAGCACCGTATCCATTGGCTTTCGGCCTTGGCAGTTGGTGACGTACGCGTTTATGCATGGCGGCTACATGCACATCTTTTTCAACATGTTCGCGCTGTACATGTTCGGCGGCACGATTGAGCGGACCTTCGGCTCGCGTAACTTTACGGTGTATTACTTCGTGTGCCTGGTGTTCGCTGCTTTGGCGCAATTGTTGGTAGTGAAGTATTACAGCCACAGTTTCGAGCCGACGCTTGGCGCCTCCGGCGCGATTTTCGGCTTGCTGCTCGCGTTCGGCATGCTGTATCCGCAAGAGAGAGTCATGCTGCTCTTTCCACCGATTCCGATGCCGGCTTGGCTGTTCGTGATCGGCTACGGCGCGCTGGAGCTGGTGCTTGGTGTGACCGGTCGGCAAGCGGATGTGGCGCATTTCGCGCATCTGGGCGGTATGCTGGGTGGCTTTTTGATGATCGAGTACTGGCGCGGAAAGTTTCCGATCAAGCCCAAGCGCCGGCTGATGCGCTGATCCACCATCACTAATTATCAGGCGAGATCCATGACGCAACATTTGCAGCGCCGGTTGACGCCGCGCCACATCACCTTCATGGCGCTGGGCATGGCCATCGGCGCCGGACTGTTCCTGGGTTCGGCCAGCGCAATCAAGCTTGCAGGTCCGTCGGTGTTGTTCGCGTATCTGTTCGGCGGCGTGATGATCTTCATCATCATGCGCGCGCTGGGTGAGATGGCTGTGCATGATCCGGTCGCCGGATCGTTCAGCAGTTATGCGCATCGGTATCTTGGTCCATTCGCCGGTTATCTCACGGGCTGGAATTACTGGCTGCTGATGGTCGGCGTAGGCATGGCCGAAAGCACCGCTGTCGGCATCTACATGAAGCAGTGGTTTCCCGATTTGCCGCAATGGATATGGGTATTCGGCAGTGTGGTCATGATCGGTGCGCTGAACTTGATGGCCGTGAAGGTGTACGGCGAGACGGAATTCTGGTTCACCATGATCAAAGTGGTGACGGTGGTGCTGATGATTCTTGGCGGCGCCGGCATGATCTGGCTTGGCTGGGGTAACGGCGGTCATCCGCTCGGGCTCGGCAATCTGTGGCAACACGGTGGTTGGTTTCCGAACGGCGTAACGGGCATGGTGCTGGCGCTACCGGTGGTGGTGTTTGCGTTCGGCGGTATCGAGACCATCGGTATGGCCGCTGGCGAAGCAGCGCAGCCGGAACGCACCATTCCGCGCGCGGTGAATTCGGTGCTGTGGCGTATCCTGATCTTCTACGTCGGCGCGCTGTTCGTGATCATGGCGATCTACCCGTGGAACCAGCTTGGCACGCAGGGCAGTCCGTTCGTTTCCACCTTCGCCAAGCTCGGTATTTCCCAGGCAGCTGGGTTGATCAATTTCGTGGTGATTACCGCGGCATTGTCGGGCTTCAACAGCACTACGTTCAGTGGCAGTCGCATGCTTTACAGCCTTTCCAACAAAGGGCAGGCGCCGGCCGTGCTGGGTAAGGTAAGTGCGCATGGCGTGCCGATACGTGGCGTGCTGGTGACGCTGGCATGCCTAGTGTTCGGCGTGGTGCTCAATTACATGCTGCCGGGGCGCATCTTCGAGATGATGATGTCGATCCTGTCGTTCAACACGGTATGGACGTGGTCGATGGTGTTGATCGCGCATTTCAGTTTCCGTCGACGCTTCGGCAAGACGGCGTTTCCCTTGCGCGGCTGGCCGCTGACTAGCGCGGTATGCCTGGCATTTTTGATGTTTGTGCTGGTAATGCTCGGCTATAGCCCGGATACGCGCGTGGCGCTGTATGTCGGTGCGGCGTGGGTGCTGCTGCTGAGCGTCGCCTACTGGGTGTTTGGCGTTGGGCGGCGCATGAATCTCACCGCCACGGATGCGAATGCCGCGTAATAAACAGGCGGATCACGTAAGTGATCCGCCTGTTGAGGTAAAAGCCTAGCTGCGGTTCGATTTAGCGTAGCGCGAGGAAATCCGGGCTCACCACAAAGCGCACCGCATCCAGTCGCAACCTTGCTTGCGGCAGAACGCCGAGCAGCGCGGTGCGTTCGTGTTCCAGGCCAGCGATCTCCGTTGCGCTGATCGATGGATTGATCGCACGCAGCGCATGCAGACGCGCCAATTCGGCATCCAATGTTTCGCGGGCTTCGGTCACCGCGGCCGCGATGCTGGCCTGCGCGCGCAGGGCGGCCGCCGCTTCGGCCTTTTCCAGCATCGGTGGCACCAGCTTGGCTAGAAATTTGCGGTAACGCGCCACTTCGATATTGCGCTCGCCTGCTTTACGTAAAGCGATATCGCTGGGCTGAAAGTTGGCACGCTCCGCGAGTTTGGTGTCGATGGTGGCCACGATCGGTTGCGTCGGCAGGAAGCGTTCGGCATCGAGGTGGCGCTCCGCTACGCATTCCAGCACGTAAACGGCTTGCAAAAGCGCGCTACGTGCCGGCAGCACATCGTCGACCATGAAGGCGGCGTTGCCGCGTTCGCTAGAAAGTGCCAGATCCATCGCGCCGACGATCATCGGATGATCCAGTCGAAGCAACGGCAGATCTTCCCGGGCAAGCGCAACATCGCGCGCGAAGGTGATGGATATCGGACCTTCGCTGAAACCAGGCAGCGCATCTGTGGAAAGGTATTGCGGATCGAGCACCATCACTTTGTTGCCAAGCTCGTCGGCGTGAATGCCGAAGGATTCGAGCAAGCGCTGCTGGAATGCATCGCGTGACGGATCGTCGTCCTCGCGTCGGAATGCCTGGGCCAATTCGTCGGCGTGAAGATCGCGGCTCGCGGCCAGTTCGAGCAGGTGATCGCGTCCGGCGCGGATCAGTTCGGCCATCTCTTCGTGGCTCGAGCGCGTCTCGGCAAGCAGCACTTCCAGCTCCTGGTCGCGCTGGTCGTCGCCGCGTGAATGCTCCTGGGCAAGCCGCGACAGCGTTTCGCCGAAGCGGCGCAGCAACTCCCGTCCATCGGCGGGGCTGGTGCGAAAAGCATCGACGCCTTCGTCATACCAACGCGCCAACACGTGCTGTGCGCTGTCGACAGCAGCGATGATATGGATGTTGATGTCGTGCTGCTGACCGATGCGATCGAGGCGGCCGATGCGTTGTTCAAGCAGATCGGGATCGAGCGGCAGATCCCATAACACAAGACGATGCGCAAACTGGAAGTTGCGCCCCTCGGAACCGATCTCGGAACAGATCAACAGCCGCGCACCATCAGCCTGCGCGAAATAGGCCGCATTGCGGTCGCGCTGCACGATGCCTAAGCCTTCATGGAAGCGCGCGATACCTGCGCCAGTACGCGTGCGCAGCGCTTCTTCCAGCGCCAGTACCTTGGCCTGGCTGCGGCAAATCAGCAGGAATTTGTCTTGCGGGTGACGCTCCAACAGCGCAACGAGCGTGTCGATGCGCGGATCGTTGCTGTAATCCCACTCAAGCGCAGGCGCGGGCTGCTGGATATCGGCGTGGAATTCGGCGAGCAATGACTGACGCGCGTTGTCATCCAGTCGCTCGGCTTCGACCAGTTCCCACTCCGGCACGCGCTTGGGAAAACCACCTATACCGGCGCGTCGATTGCGGAACATCGAGCGGCCGGTGCCGTGTCGATCGATCAGCGCAGCTAGCAATTCGCGGCTGTGCTCTGGTTTGGTGGTATCGGCAAGGCAGGCCAGCAGCGACGCGTCACCGTCGAATGCTTTGTGCATCTGCTGCAACTCGGTGTCGTCGAGCGGTTTGCGTTCCAGCAGCTTGTCGGCGATATACGAGAGCGACTGAAAATGCTCGGCTTCAGCGAGATATGTATCCAGATGGTGATAACGCTGTGGATCGAGCAGGCGCAAGCGCGCGAAATGTCCGCTGCGTCCCAACTGCTCGGGTGTGGCGGTGAGCAGGATCACACCAGGTGTCACCGCAGCAAGCTGTTCGACGAGCGTATAGCGCGGGCTGGCGGCTTCGGGCGTCCAGGATAGATGGTGCGCTTCATCCACCACCAACATGTCCCAGCGGGTATCCAGCAACTGCGCGGCGCGTTTGGGACTGTGCTCGAGAAAAGTGAAGTCGGCAATCACCAGCTGTTCGTCATCGAACGGATTGTGACCGCTATCGGATTGCTCCACCGCCTCGCAGCGCTCTTCATCGTAAATCGCAAAGCTGAGATTGAAGCGCCGCAGCAGCTCGACAAACCATTGGTACACCAAGGTGTCCGGCAGCAGCACCAGCACGCGCGAAGCGCGGCCGGTGGCGATCTGCCGCGCGATAATCATGCCAGCCTCGATGGTCTTGCCCAGACCCACTTCGTCGGCCAGCAGCACGCGCGGCGGATGCCGAGACGCGGCGATGCCCGCCACACGCAGCTGATGAGGGACCAGCCCGATGCGCGCCGCCCCAAGACCCCAGCTAGGCGATCGCCGTGCATCAGCGCGCCGTTTAAGGCCCTCCAGGCGCAACTCGAAATGATGGACCGGATCAGTCCGTCCGCCGATCAGCCGATCATCAGCTTGGCTGACACTTTGTTCGTCATCCAGCTGCCCCTCATGCAGCTCGCGGCCCTCGCCGCGGTAGACCAGCAGGCCTTCACGTTCCTCGATCCGCTCGACCAAGAAAGCGACGCCTTTGCCAGCTACACGCTGCCCAGCGCGAAATTCGGCGCGCACCAGAGGGGCGGAGTCGACGGCATAAGGGCGCAGCACGCCAGATTTGGCAAATAGCACCTGCACCCCGCGCCCTTCGACACGAAGCACAGTGCCCAAGCCCAGCTCGGGCTCGGCGGTGGAGATCCAGCGTTGACCGGGTACGAACATTGCGTCACTGCTTAGCGTCGAGGGTTGTCGATTATCCGCTCGATAACAGTGGTTGACTAGCTCGCCCCATAGCTGGCGAGCCGCCGGGTGTGTCAACGACACACCCGGCAAGGGCTCGAGCGGATCCTCAATTCAGGATTTCGCGCCAGTTATAGCGATTGAGATTGTTGCTAGGAGAGGGCTGTTTGATGTTGTAGATGCTGATGGAATTCGTACTCGACCCGGCAATGATCGCATCTTGTCCGCTGGCGTTCTGGATAAAAGACGCGCCCGTGGTCGCGGCGTTGGAAATACTCAAGTAAGCCATCGCTCCGCTAGAGCCAACGAGCTGAGACTCACCATTAAAGTTAGTGACGTAGATGTTGCTCGACAGAGAACAAGGATCCGACGAGGGCACCAAAGTTGCCCAAACTACGTCGCCAATACCGGCTACCGCGTCGGGGCTCACGACCACCCGCTCGGTGCCTCCATTTGTGCCCGCGGAGTTAGTCAGGTCGTAATACCAGCCGAGCGATGTCGCGGGTATTACTTCTCCCGTCAATAGGTTGGTGTCAGCCGTTAGGTTTGAACGGATTACAGGTAGTCCCGTTGTTGAAGGCGTAGGTCCGGAGCCATCCATGATGGCGTATAGCGTCTGCTGCTGCGTATTAGATAGATCGCTGACGTCTAGGAATTTACCAGTTCCCACGAATACCCAGCGGATAGTCGACAGATCGTTAGCGCTGACGCTTTCTTCAATACGTGGCGCTGTGGTGATGGGCTGCGGATTGCCTGAGGAATCGGTTAACGTCGCAAAAAGAGTGGGCGATGGATAGGCTGGGGTCACGTTTCCCGACGAATCGATAGCGGGCTCCGACAAGTCAAAGCGCCATACATTGCCAAGCAGATCGCCAGCGTAGATCTGTTCGATAGTGCCGTCAGCGACATTCTGCGTAAACCCAGTGGCCTGTGCGAGACCCGCGGGACTAGTTGTCGTGCCTACCCCAGTATCTAGCTTTTGGATGAGCGCACCCGTCTGGACATTGATGACGTAGAGCACACCGTGACCGTCTTGCCCTGTGCCAGTGTTGTCGTAACCCGATGTTTCAATGACCACCCAGCCGTATTTACGGGTTTTGACGATCAGAGGAGCGCCGTAGGTGTAGCCCATATCAGCGTCGGCAAACTCCCACATTACTTTGCCGGCCTCCGAGCTTTCTACCGTGGCGCTGCTCGTCGTATCCACCGCTTGTGGAACGGCGGTGATATTCAAGGCATAGATACCTTTACCGCCTTTGCCCAGCCCGCCAACAAGGATTGTGTTCCATTTTGCACTGGCGGCCGAGCTAGTTGGTGCGTAGGTGCCGCTACTGGTGTAAGTGAAGTCTACGTCGGCCACTTGTGGCGTGCTGTCGACATAGAAGTGATGCACAAAGTTGTTGGTCGATACACCGTTCAAGTTGGCAAGCGCAGGCAGACCGTTGACGAGCGGAGTGCTCGTGGGGCCGTTGTAAAGCACGCTCGGCACGTAAGCGAACAATTCGCTGCCGCCACCGGTAACCGAGTTAGTGCCGGTCGCCGTGAGGAAGTCGGCTTCGAAGGCATGCAGCATCCCATCGTTGCCACCGACGTACACCACCGGCTGGCGATTCTGAACGTTGGTTGTGAAGGTGGTGTATCCGGGATTGGCTGTTTCCGTATATGACGGCGACAGGGCGCCTTGGACTAGCACCGCACTCGAGTCCACAATGTCGCCGAGGATATGAGTGCGAAGGCGAAATAACGTACCTTCGTTGCTCTTATCTCCGCGCATCCAGTTGAGAAACGATGAGCCGTTTCCGGTGGCACTCAGGGCGGTCTGCTCTGTCGCGGAAAGACTTGCATAGCGGAACGGTACGCCCTTTGTGCCATTCCACGTGACGATGCGGCGACCCGTATTCCAGCCCACAATCGTTGAACCCGAAGTGGATGTAGCTTGAGTCAGGGTATCGAGCTTGCTTTGCGCATCCCATGTTGTGCTGCCAGCCACGGGAGTGACTGTGCCGGATGTGGTGGTGGTGACCATGCCATCGACATCACCGGTCCACGAGACGGGCGTGTACTGCGTTGTGTAAACAGGATAACCGGCCGCACTCGAGTAGAAAGGTGCGGTGTTGGGTGTGATGTTGGTCAGCGTTCGAGTGGCAGTAATGCCTGGACTCGACGCACTTTGCGATGCGGTTGAGGCCACATTGTTGAAGATCTGAGTCAATCCTGTCTGAAGCAGATCGGGGCGGTTTCCTGGGAAATAGTTATCTGGATACAGACCTGTGCCGGTACTTGCGTTGGTGTGCCAGGTGAGCTCGCTTGCGGGGACGCCATTGTTATTGACGTCATCGAAGCCACCGTACTTAGCGGCCAGCCAGTACATATCGGGGCCAGCTGCACCTGACGTGGTGTTGAAATGGGCCGGATCGTAGATCTCGTCGCCCGAAGCGCCATCATAGGAACCGGGCTCGAGTACGTCCACCGTATAGGTACTCACCGTCTGTTTATTGGTGAGATCCGAGCGGATGTCCTGAGTGTGGGCGAAGTAGGCGAGACCGGCCATATTGTACGTTGGGCTGGTCGTACCGTCGGGCTCGTCCTGGCTGCCCAGTGACTTGGTGACCACGGACGAGGTCGTGGCCGACGAGCCGAATTGCCGTAACTGCGCCATCGTGACGGACGCGGGACTTGCGGTACCGTTTGCTTCGATCAGCGGCAGGTTACCTAGTGCTGTGGCATAGCCCGCCGCATCGGCGCCATTCACGACTGCTAGCGCGGCTTGACTTGAGTTGCTTGGAGACGGCCCTCCCGAACTTGGCACGCGCGTGTCGTACCACGTATGCGCGTCGCCGATTGTTACAATCGCATTCGACTGGCAGGTGTATTGAATTGGGTCGTTGAGATTGGTGGTGTAGACGGGAAAGTTGGTGTCCAGTGAATTTGAAGCGGTCATTCCGGTGTAGTAACTGGAATCAAGCGGCACCTTCATGAAATAGGCGAGGGACGACCAATACAGATCCGCGATCGTGTCGTAGGTTTCGTAGCCATTCTTGTAACCAAACTGGTTCAGATAATTGATCGCGCCGCTCGCGGTAAATGTGCCGCCGCCTGGGGCGCTAGCGATAGAGCTATCGGAAGAGTAAGGGTTGGTGGTGAAGATGCCGGTCGTCGCGCTCCATTCGGTATTTGGATTGGTCTGGCGCGCACCGTAGCCGTTATATGTAGTCGGACCGTTGTCGCGCAGAAGCGCGCGAACCACGCCGTTGGCCGCGCCATTGCCGTCCAGGAAGCCGTAAGCGGATGCACCCACGCGAATGCGTGTGTAGTTTTGCTGAATGAGGCCTTCTGGCTTGTTGTAGACGCCAGCACCTACGTAGTCGGTCGTCTTGTGCGCAGAATTGCAATTGGTTTCGAGCATGCCGCTCACGCAGACCTGAACCTCCGCGTTGTACGTCGTCGTCTTGTTGTTAATGTTGTTTGGTTTTGATGACGTACCGATATTGGTCGTGCCAGTGTTGCTAAATCCGCTGTTGTTCGAAATAACGAAAGTCGTTCCCTGTCCGGCGACTTCGAAGTAAACATTGGCGAGCGAGGAGTAATTGGTGTCACCGACAACGGTCGAAGGCGTAACGTTTACCGACGTGCCAATTTGGCGATTCGGGTCATTGCCCGTACTACTTTGCGAATTCAGCAGCGAACGCTCTAATACGGTCTTCGATGTGGTATCGATCACTCGATTGCCACCGGTGAGCGCCTGCCGGAATTCATCCAGTGACGTCATCAGCAGCCAGTTCAACATGTTGCCGCTCCAATATCCGGTACAGACTGGACCGGTGATCGTGGACGGGCTTACCGGCGTGAAATATCCATCCGTGCTGTCGTAGCTATAGCACTTGGTATTGTCGAAATAGCCTAGGAACTTGCTGCTGGACGAGTAACTCGTCGCGTTTCCATAAGCCGCCACGGTGCCGGTGGGGTACTCCACCGAAAGTGTCATCATTAGATTGGCGGGTACATTCGAAGTGCTATACACCGGCGTATCGGCCAGTGTGGTTTGCGCCAATGCGCTATTGCCGCCCGTCAGCGTCAGCACGCACGTCAGCAGCACCCATCCCAGATGCGCGGAGCGAAGTGAACGAAGAGACTTGGACATGGCCGTTCCCGAAATAGGTTTGAGTTAGCTGAGGGCGCGACAATCAGATCCGAGCCCCTGGTGTTCTAAGCTGTTTGACTGCGCTGATCGCTAGTGTTGCTTGTGTGAGCGTCAGTGCAGGATGGTTTGCACGTAACCGATCGAGCCCTTTGGGCCTGCGACACGCACGGTCAAACGGAACGCCGCGTATGCACCCGAGTTAAAAGGTGGCCCGTTGTCCTTGGTCTGGTTGGATACCGAGCCGCCCTCGATGGATGCGCCAGGTACAACACACGTAGTTGGGCTGGCTGGCCCTGCAGCGGGGCACAGGCGCTCAACCACATACGTCACGGTGTTTTCGGTGTTTAGTGCCGCTAATGTCCCTACGGTACCCGCAGCATTGGCAGTCAACACGGCAGGTATATCGGGATGAGTGGCATCCTCTGGCTGCGGGAAGGAGTAATAGCCGCCTCCTTGGTTCGTGTCGCTGGCAGGCTCCGTATACGTGAATGCTGTTCTGGAGGCTACGTAGGCGCGCTCGGCCTCCTGCACAACGCCTTGCCGAAAGGTAAGGCTGCCAGCGATCGTGTTGCTGGTATCGACCGACCTCATCAAGGCCACAGCAGCAAACAACGACACCACCAGCACGATGATGGCGATCAACGTGGACACCATGCCTTTTTGCCGACGGAGGCTGCCGTGCTTTTTAATGACCGTGCGTTTTGTCTTCATGTCGATCCGACTCAGAAATAGGTGGTAATGAGCGAGTTGCGAAGCGGGATCGTGGTGTCGTAAACCTTGTAGCGGTATTGCGTTTGAAGCGGAATGACGTATTGATCTGCAGCAGGCTGGTCAGTGAATAGCTTCACGTTGGCGGGCCCTACGTAGTCGGAGGCTCGCTCAGGCAGTCTGCTTTGTGCCACCACCGCCACGCGAATGGCCTTGATTTCGCTTACCGCCGTTGCAGCCGCTGCTGTGTTCGCGGTGAGTGCGGCTATGGCCCAGGCCCCAGTGGGCTGCACCCATGCATCGATTTCATCGGCCGGTTCGGCCGCTCCGCTGGTGTGTACGCCATAGAGCGTTTTCAACGTGATGACGCCTTCGGAAACGGGTATGACTGAGGGCGCATTCGCGTCGATGGGCCGCTGCAACAAGTCATAAGAAACCAGGGTGTTGCTAGTCGTGTCGACGCCGAAAAGCGTGAAGTTGGGCTGTGCGCCGAGGTCGAACACATTGACTGCATTGACCAGGCCCGTGGTAGGACTGTTGGCAGTTGCCAAGGTGATGTTGGTGTTGGCGGTAATCGTTGTTGCCTGAGCGACCGCGCAATCCCCACCAGGAAGGACACCCAACAAATAGTCATTTGCCTGAATGCCAAATGCGTTGCCCACCACGACGGTATTGACGGCAGGCGTGCTCGTAACGCCGACCTTGAAGACCTGGTAGGCCGGGTTGCCGCCAATCACGGCGATAGTGTCTGGCGTGGCACCGGCGCCCCCGTAGGAAATCACCACCGGCATGGCCAACATGCTAACTGGCCAGTTAGCGAATGGTGCTGGTAATGCCTTGGTAGCTGGTAGAACCTGGGCGTTACTTGTGAATGCGGTAATGGGACAACCCCATACGCTGTAGTTGTCGCCTTGCACGATACCTGAGCCAGCCGAGCGAATCTGGCGCTCCAGCTGATACACGGAATAGCTGCCGTTCTGTTGGGCGTCGTTGCTGCTGGTAGTGGTGCGTTTGTGACCTTCGTAGACAGCGAACGCCGTCATGATGGCGAGTGTGCAAATCACACTTACCAGAATGCCAACCATCAACTCGACCAGCGAGAAACCTCGCTCACGCGCCGGAGTCGCGTGAGCGACCGTGGCGAAGTCACTGGGGCATGTCAAAACGTCCATCTTATGGACCTACCTGGATCTGAGTGATGGATACATAGCTATGTGCAGTCGCGTCGTTAGGCGCTTGCCAGTTAATAGTGACTGTCACTAAGTAGTTTGGATTGACGCCGTTGTAGGTAACGGCAGGCCCTATCACGATAGTTGGGGGATTGGCGGTCACACCGGGAAGGCAGCTTGTGGATGCGGTGGCAGATGAGCAACTGAGCGTCTGGCTCCACGTCGTGTATTGCGCACCGCCCGTTGCGTAACCTGCCAGATTGGTCGGGTCCGTCCACATCTGGGCAATGACCTGGTCGGCGAGCATTGCTGCGTTCATGCGGTAGTTCGCGTTGCCGGTGAGCTGGACCGCCGAAGACTGTAAGGCGACCATACCGAGTATGCCGAACGAGAAAATCAAAACAGCCACCATGGCATCAAGCAGTACGAAACCCTTTGATGCTGGTTGTTGCGTGGGCGCGCCACATTTCAGATAAAAGGTTTTCATTCGCATCCCTGTGTGCTGGTTGCGCTGAACGTGATTTGGGGGTCACACATGTTGACCATGCCACCTGCTGAGATGGTGGTGACCAGGCGCCTGGCGCCTGCCTGTGTGGCGGAGGCATCAATACGAAGTACATCGGTGCCGCCGTAGTTCGATGGGCGAGCGAGCGATGAAAATGTCACGCCGCTACCGACGGCTGCACCTGCGACGGTCGCTGTGTACCAACCGTTTCCAGTGACCGTGGCGACCGCGGTGCTGGTCGTAATCTCCAGGCCGTCCGAACCGTTATCGCCCGTGTATTGCTCAAGAATGCTGGAGCCGGCCGCCGGGCAAGCCGCCTCGCCCGTGGCTAGTGAACAGATCTCCCAACCACCTGCAGCACTGGTGAATTGAAATCGAACGTTAGTTGCCTGTTGAGCTGCTGCATTGCGGGCGAGACGCAAGCCGTTCTGGATAGACTCCGTCGCCGTGCGGATACGTGTGTTTTGCGTCCACTGCTCGTAGGTTGGGATTCCCAGTACCAACAGCAGGCCGATGACAGAGATGCTCACCATCAGCTCGATAATGGTGAAACCTGACATGCCAGGCCGCTTCATTGGCAGGCCCCACCCTTACGAACAACCCAGCAGTTGATGGTCCCGGTTCCCCATCCCGCTGGTTCTCCCGTTGTTTGCTGCTGATTGTTGTTATTGATAGTGAATACGAAGCCTGCCACGGGAGTTCCGGCATTGCCGGTCGCCGAGGCGACATAGCTTTGATATCCCGCGCCGACGGTTGCGTCAACGGCGGGCGCGCAGCCTATTACGAAATATTTTAGGTTACTGCTTGCCGTTGCGGGATTGACCCCGCATGCCCCACCACCCGTGGCACCATAATTGCGATTGTCCTGATAATACTGCTCCATGCTCACCCGATAGGCGGCGAGGTTGTTGTAGGCCTCGGTAAGCTTGCTGCGAGTGAGGTAGTCGGAGTAGATCGGGCCAGCGATCGCGGCAAGGATGGCGACGATCGCAACGACGATCATCAATTCCAGCAACGTGAAGCCGGCGGCCGACGTGCGATGTGCGCGCACTCTTTGCATGGATCTTTCCCCCAGATGGTGCAGATCACCGACGGCCCGTCTTTATTTACCCGCGCCGCTTAAATGAACCGCTTTGATTCCCCAAACGTAGGTCTGACCAACAAGCCGCCGCCAATACTCTCTTGGATGGCTTCGTCTTGCAGCTAGGCCTACATAACTATCGTCCCAAGCCTACGGACGCATGGGTAATTCTAGAATTGTCTGACGCCCGGTGGGTACGCCGCTTGTCGGCAATAGTCGACCGCTCGTCAGTTAAATCTTGAAGAGCATCAAGATTTCGACTTCCGGTCACTTTCGCGAGCCAGGCTTCGACTTGGCCTGATGTTTTTCTCGATAGAGGCTTTTCTGGACGCAGATGCGTCAGCTCACAGATCCGACCACATTCTCAGCAGATTGTGATAGCAGCCGGCAAGCCGTATACGGGCCGCCTCATCAGCATCCGTGGATGTGAGCCGCTGGATGGCATTGTCCAGATCAAACAGTAGCGTGCGCTGCCCATCGTCACGCACCATGCTTTGCACCCAGAAGAAACAAGCCAAGCGAGTGCCGCGCGTGACAGGGTTGACGCGATGCAGGCTGCTGGCGGGATACAGGATCATGTCGCCCGCAGCGAGCTTTACGGTTTGCGTGCCGTAGGTGTCTTCGATCAACAGCTCGCCGCCGTCATAACTATCCGGTGGTGCGAGAAACAGGGTGGCGGAAAGATCGGTGCGGATCTTCTCGCCAGTACCGGGTAGCAGCCTCACCGATCCATCGACGTGGCTGCCGAAGTGCATGCCGCCCTGATAGCGATTGAACATGGGCGGATAGACGCGGTTGGGCAACGCCGCGCTGATGAACAGTGGATGCCGCTCCAGCGCGGTGAGCACCACGTTACCCAGCTCGATCGCGAGGGCGGAGCCCTCGGCGATCTGCTGGTTCTGTTTGACGTGTATGCCTTGGTGGCCTGCGGTGACACGTCCGTCTACCCATGGCGCGTTGTCGGCGTCGAGTTGCCGATGGAAATGCGCCAGCTGTTCGCTGTTGAGTAGAGCGGGTACGTGTACCAGCATTTAGCTGTTCTCCATCAGAACTTGTATGTGAACGTCACCATTTCCGTGCGACCGAGGGCAGGCACTGAGCGTCCGCCGTCCGACTGGATCAACGCATCGAAATAATGCTTGTCGGTCAGGTTGGTCACGTTGAGGCGAATGTCGTAGCTCGGCTGATGGTACGCCAGGGTGGCATCCCAGCGTGTATAGCCGCCGACGCTGACCAGATCGGTATTGGCTGCATAGCGTTGCGACATGTAGGTCGGGCCGCCGCCCGCTTCCCAATGTTCGGCGAAGGTGTAGGTCGTCCACGTAGTGAAGGTATTGCGCGGCGTGTTGGCCGGCACGTTGCCTTGCGTGCCATCTACCGCTTTGACGATCCTGCCGTCCATGTAGCTGTAGCCAGAAAAGATTTGCCAGTTCTTCGTGATGTGGCCGGTGGCACCTAATTCGGCACCACGCACGCGAATGTTTCCGTCCAGTGTGTATTCGCCGGAGGAGGTTTCGCTGCGTGCGTTGGTCTGTTCCAGGTTGTACAGCGCGGAGTTGATCGAGAGCGTGTCGTCCAGCAGGTTCCACTTGCCGCCGATTTCGTAGGAGCGATTCTTCTCTGGCGCCAGGTCCTGCGTTCCATTGGTGAGCGTAAGTTGCTCCAGTGATGGGTCGAACGAGGTGCCGTAGGACACGTAGTACGACTGCTTTTCACTAGGCTGATAGATCACGCCGCCGCGTACGCTTGTGAAGTACACTGTCTGCTGCGCATAGGCGGGCAGGGACACGGTGTTGCTGATGTGCGCATCGAACTCGTCGCGACGCACGCCGCCGACCACCATCCATTGATCGTTGAGTCGGATCGTATCGTTGGCGTAGACCGCAGCCGTTTTGCCGACGGATTGCGCGTAGTTGCCGACCGTGGTGGTGACGTTGGATGGCGTCGATTCCTGCACCGGATCCAACAGCGAAAGCAACGGCAATCCGTTACGCGTGTAGCTCTGGTTGTTGTATGTTTCGCGCGCCAGCTCCACGCCCGTAATCAGGGTGTGCTGCAGGCTGCCGGTGTCGAATTTGGTGACAAGGTCGGTCTGGCTGTCCAGCACCTTGTCGTGAATCACGCGGTCATGACTGGCCAACTGCACGTAGAGATCCTGCAGTGGCAGATCGGTGGGATTGCCCAGCGTTTTGTTGAGCGTCACGCCACCGGCGGTCACGACGCTGTTGGCAGCGGTCTCGCGTGCATTGGTGGTGTAGTCGCTGTATTGCAGCTGCGAGCGCAGGCTTACGTTGTCCGAGAACGTGTGCTCAAGGCGTGCATTGAATTCGTTGACGCTTTGATTGGTGCGGTCGTCGGTGAGCCCGTACCAGTTTTTGAAGCTTACGTCGGCTGGGCGACCGTTGATCGGCGGCAGGCCATAGTCGGGCATGTCGTGGTTGCGCTGGATCAGCGCAGACAGCGTGATTTCCGTGGGCGTGCCAATGCCGAAACGCACGGATGGTGCGATGCCCGAATCCTGGTTCTTCAGTACGTCGCGGGTGGAATGCATGTCCTGTCCGTAGACGTTCACACGTACCGCGGCGGTGTCCGACAACGGCTGGTTGAAATCCGCCGTCGTGCGATAGCGATCGCTGGTGCCTGCGCTTGCGGTTACTTCGCCAAACGCCTTGAGTTCCGGCTCCTTCGTGACCTGGTTAATCACGCCGCCGGTGGAGCCGCGGCCGAACAGCATGGAGGAGGGGCCCTTCAGCACTTCGATCGCGTCCAGATCGAAAGTGTCGCGATAGTACTGGCCTGGATCGCGGAAGCCGTCCAGATAGATATCGGTGCGTGCAGTGAAGCCGCGCAGGTTGATGTTGTTGCCGATCTGGCCGCCTTCCGCGCCACCGATGGTGATGCCTGGCACGTTGCGCAGCGCGTCTTGCAGCGATGTCGCGCCCTGGGCTTCCATCAGATCGCGATTGACCACCACCACCGTTTGCGGAATGTCGCGCAGCGAGGTTGGCACTTTGGCACCCACGGTAGACGTGTCGGCATCGTAGTCATTGCCGACGACGCTGCCCGTCACATGCACCGAGCCCAGCGTTTTCGGCTTATTCGGGTTCTGTTGCGTGTTGGGGGTGTCGTTGGAGGTGGGCGCCGTCTGCGCGTGCGTCACCGCGGGAAGCGCGAGGGCGAGCAGCAGGGCGGTTTGCAAGGGGGAAGCGCGGAAATTAGCGGGCATAGTTAGGAAGTCGGTGAGTTGAAAGGGACTCGAACAAAGTGGTTGGCTCGCTTGGGCCGGTCGTTGGAGTTGCCCTCCACGACCTGCCGCAATCCCGCTGGCTACCCCATCAATGATCCAGTAAATGCGAATCGTTTTTATTATCACACGCTGTTATGAAGTTGTGAAGCGGGTGAATGGCGAGATAGGTCGCACTCGTTGCCGCTGCCTTCGCAGGGCGGCGGCCAGTTGCCGGATAGGTCTGAAAAAGAAAAGGCCCCGCATTCGCATGCAGGGCCTTTGCTGATTGAACCGCGGCAATCAAGCCGCGGCGGGTACGGCGACTTACCAGATCTTCACTTGCTTATCGCCGGAGCGGACCATCGGATCGGCCGGCTTGCACTGGAACGCATCGGAGAAAGCCGTCATGTTCGACGGCGCACCGATGGCGCGCAGCGAAGCGGGGGCGTGCGGATCGATGTTCAGACGCAGCAATGCCTGCTTCTCACGCGTGCTGTTGCGCCATACACGCGCCCAGCTCAGGAAGTAGCGCTGATCCTGGGTGTAGCCGTCGATCTTCTGCTGCGCTTCGTCCGGATTCTTCTTCAGTGCGTTTTGCAGCGCGTCGTACGCCACGTTGAGGCCACCCAGATCGGCGATGTTCTCACCCAGGGTCAGCTGGCCATTAACGTGTACATCCGGCTTGTCTTTCAGCGGTGCGTACTGGTTGAACTGGTCGACCAGTTTGGCGGTGCGTGCCTTGAACTGCGTCTTGTCCTGCGCCGTCCACCAATCGGCCTTGTTGCCGTCGCCGTCGAACTGGCTGCCCTGGTCATCGAAGCCGTGACTGGATTCGTGACCGATCACTGCGCCGATGCCGCCGTAGTTGATCGCATCGTCACCGTTGGCATAGAAGAACGGCGGCTGCAGGATCGCGGCCGGGAAGTTGATCGTGTTGGTGCTCGGGTCGTAGTAGGCGTTGACCGTCTGCGGGGTCATACCCCACTCGGTGCGGTCGGTCGGCTTGCCGATGTGGCCAATGTCGTAGTCGTAGTTGAACTTGGCGGCGGCCATCACGTCGCCGTAGTAGTCGCCCTGCTTGATATCAAGGCCGTCCCAACTGCGCCAATGATCGGGGTAGCCGATCTTGGGCAGGAACTTGTTCCACTTGTCGAGCGCCTTCTGCTTGGTGGCGTCGCTCATCCAGTCGGAATTCTGGATGTGCTCTTTAAGCGCCTCGCGCACATTGGTGACGAGTTCTTCCGCGCGCTGCTTGGCTTCGGGCGTGAATTCCTTGGCGACGTACAGCTGGCCGAGGGCTTCACCCATCGACGAGTTGACGGTATCCAGTACGCGTTTCCACTGCGGCTTCTGTTCCGGCTGGCCGGAGAGGGTTTTGCCGTAGAAGTCGAAGCGGTTGTCCTGGAAGGCGGTGCTGAGGAACGGCGCCGCATCGTCGATAGCGTGGAAGCGCAGGTAAGCCTGCCACTGCGACACCGGTGCCTTGGCCAGCAGCTTGTCGAACTCGGCGAAGAACTTCGGCTGCGACAGCGAGAAGCCCTTGTCGATGGTCAGGCCCTGGGCGGAGAAGAATTTCTCCCAGTTGAAATGCGGGGTGACTTTGTCGGCCTGCGGCACGCTCACGAAATGATATTCGTTGTCCAGATCGCGCAATTGCGTGGGCGTTAGCGACGACTTGGCCAATTCGGTTTCGAAGGCTAGTACATCATCGGCTTGCTTCTTCGCATCGGCGTCCGACACGCCGGTAAGAGCGAGCGATTTGGCGATGTACGCCTTATAAGCGTCGCGCAGATCGGCCTGTTTCGGATCGGTGTAGTAATCGGGCGTGGGCAAGCCCAGGCCGGACTGGTTGGCGAAGCCGATCTGGATCTTGGCGTCCTTGAAGTCGGCGCCAGAGCCGAAGTTGAACACCTGCTGGTCGCCCTGGGCAAAGCTGTCGTCGATGTAGGCGACAACGTCAGTCGGGCTCTTCAGCGCAGCGATCTTGTCCAGCTTCGGCTTGATCGGATCGAAACCCGCCTTGTTGACGGCGTCCTGATCCATGCCGGCCTGGTACAGCCAGCCAATCTTCTGCTCGATCGAGCCCGACTTGGCCTGCGCGGCGTTCTTGGCCGCGGCGTCGACGATGTCGTGCTGCGTGTTCAGGCTTTGCTCGGCGAGCTGGTTGAAGGCGCCCCAGCTGGTGTGATCCGACGGAATCGGGTTTGCGGCAATCCACTTGGCATTGACGAAGCCGTTGAAGTCCTGACAGGCGTTGATGCTGCTGTCGAGCTCGCTCACGTCAAAAATGTTGACTGGCTTGGCGGCACTGGCGGTGGTTGCCGCGGCGGCAGGGGCGCTGGCGGACTTGGCCGGGGCCGGGGCTGGCGCGGACTCTTCCTGCTTGCCGCAGGCGGCCAGGGCCAGGGTGACGCTCGCGGCGAGCAGCAGTGGCTTCAAATGCTTATATGTCATGGATATCCCTCTACATGGTTTCAATAAATCGCCCGCAGGCGTTGGCTGTCGTGCTGGCCGTTCCTGTGGACTCTCCCCGCTTCCCGGCCATGACCCCCCACGCTAGGTCAAAGGTCATGGACGCCACAGTGTCAAAGGTCAGGGGTGGTGTAGGCGGCCAAAACGCTCGTTTGTGCGTGGGTGCCTAAATGTTGACGAGGGCGGCGGTCGTCGCCTGGCTGTTATGACGCTGTCATCTCCGCTGCTGCACAGAACTCCAAAGCCCTTACCTCTTTTGAACGCCTAGTTGAACGCACATCGAGGATGCGTGCGCATCTCGGCAGCAAGTGCCGGAATCAAAACGAAAAGTGAGGCGGAGTCCCGGCGATGTGTGCGGGTGCGTCCGGCTGTCCCGGAACCTTCATATCCAAATGGTTCAATTCGGAGCATGCCAAGGACTGCGCTATCCGTGCGGCCCGTGGCCTGTTGTAAGGGGGAATCCGCAGAAATGGGTGCTGTACCAACCCTGTGTCGTCGTACCCACTCCAGGAGTTTTCATATGTCCAGTCTTCGTATATTCCGCAAGACAATCTTGCCTGCGTCAATCGCCTTGATGGGATTCACGCTCGCTTATGCGCAGGTCGATCCGAGCTCGAATCAGAACGCCGATTTTTCTGCGCATTCTCCGTGGCACGGCGGTGGCCGCTCGCCGCAAGATCAGCTCCCCACGGCGACGCCGATCAAGCATCTTGTGGTGATCTTCGATGAAAACCGTTCGTTCGATCACTACTTCGGCACCTATCCCGTGGCGGCGAATCCTCCGGGCGAACCGGCGTTCAAGGCCAAGCCCTTCACGCCCCAGGTTGACGGCCTCTCGCCGGCGCTGTTGAACGACAACCCGAACAAGCTCAATCCCATCAATGGCGCCAATGCGGTGAACCCTTTCCGCCTTGATCGCACCCAGGCCAACACCGAGGGCCAGAACCACAGCTACACGCCAGAGCAGCTCGCGTACGACAACGGCGCCGCCGATCGTTTCCCCGCCTACACGGGTAACAACACGGTGACCACCACCGGCGCGTTCGGCACGCATGGTCTTGTGATGGGTTACTTCGACGGCAACACCGTCACAGCGATGTGGAACTATGCGCAGCACTTCGCCATGGACGACAACGCTTATACCGACACCTACGGTCCCTCGACACCGGGCGCGATCGCCGTGGTATCGGGCACCAACAACGGCGCCAAGGTGGTGCTCGGCTCGGCCTCGACCATCCCCGACACTCAGGGTGGCCTGACCTTGATCGGCGATACCGATCCGGCCTATGACGCGTGCTCCTCGACCAGCAGCACGGTGTCGATGACGTCGAAGAACATCGGCGACCTGCTCAATGCCCATCACATCACCTGGGGCGGTTTCATGGGTGGCTTCGACCTGACGGCCGTGAACGAAAACGGCACCACCGGTTGCAAGCGCAGCACCTATTCGAGTGTGCTGGCTGCCACCGAGACCGACTACACGCCGCACCACAACTGGTTCCAGTATTACGCCACCACCTCGAACCCGGCACACACACGTCCCACCTCGACGGACGAGGTCGGCTATACGGACGACAAGGACAGCACGTCCACGCCTGTTCACCACGAATACGACGTGAACGATTTCTTCAACGCTGTATCGTCGGGCAATTTCCCGTCGGTCAGCTATATCAAGCCGCCCGCAGTGGATGATGCGCATCCAGGCAACTCCGATCCACTGGATGAGCAATCGTTTGTGGTGAAGGTGATCAACTTCCTGCAGAAGCAGCCTGATTGGGACAGCACCGCCGTCATCATCACCTACGATGACTCAGATGGCTGGTACGACCATCGCTATGCCTCGCCGACCACATCGTCCTTCGATTCAACCTCTACGGAAGGATCAGTTACCGGCGCCGACCAGCTCAATGCTCCGGGCGTCTGCAACGCCAAGGGTGCGAAGCAGGGCGTGGGCGTGAATGGTGGCACCGTCAACGGCCGCTGCGGCCCCGGCACGCGTACACCGTTCCTGGTGATCTCGCCTTATGCGCGCACCAACTATGTCGATAGCACGCAGATCACGCAGGCTTCGGTGGTGCGCTTCATCGAAGACAACTGGCTGCACGGCGAGCGCATCGGCCAAGGTTCGGGCGATGCCACCACGGGCAGCATCATGGGTATGTTCGACTTCAATCGTCGCGGCTTCGACCTGGCGCCGCCGTTGTTCCTTGATCCTAACCAGGGCACGCCGATCATCGACAAA
The DNA here is from genome assembly GCA_903970555.1 of Vulcanimicrobiota bacterium. Classification (GTDB taxonomy): domain Bacteria; phylum Pseudomonadota; class Gammaproteobacteria; order Xanthomonadales; family Rhodanobacteraceae; genus Dyella_B. The sequence goes on along the minus strand of CAJCJD010000205.1, from coordinate 53,184 downwards.
CGTTATCCTTGGCGTTCTTGATCGCAGGCTCCGGGCCGGATCATTGCCTGATCCGGGCCTTGCACGTGGCGAATAAAGCCCATCCCTGCTGCGCGACATGTCGCGCAGCAGGGATGTTTTCTGGGCCGCATCGCATTCCATCACGCTACTGCCTTGGACATGCCTTTGACTTCGGATTCCCCGACATCGCGCACGCAAGCACCACGTAAGCCATTTCGGCTGTTCAAAGTCCTGCTTGGCGTGGCTTGCGTATGCAGCTGCTTCACGAGCTACGCGTTTATCAACCAAGCCGCGAAGCTACAAAGCGACGCTGCCGATAACAGCGGCATCAATCCGCATCCGATCGATCTGAAATTGCCGCAGGCGAACCCGTTGAGCGCGGTTGCGCAACTGGGCAAATCGCTATTCTTCGATCCGATAATGTCGGGTTCCGGACAGCAGTCGTGTTCCTCTTGCCATAGCCCCGCACACGGCTACAACCCGCCCAACGCACTGACCGTGCAAAAGGGTGGAAAGGATCTGCATCAGGCCGGGTATCGGCCGCCGCTCTCGCTGGCGTATTTGTATCGGCAACCGCCTTTCAGCATTGGGCCGGATGCAGCCGACAACGACGTGGCGCCCGACCTCAATGCAATCGCCTCATCCGTGCGCGGCGATTCGCGCGCAACGAAGCAAGCTGGCGTGGCGCCTGCTGCGCCTGCCATGGTGGCGCAAGGCGGGTTGTTCTGGGATGGCCGTGCCGATTCACTGCAACGGCAGGCCTATTTGCCTCTGCTCAATCCCGTGGAAATGGCGAACAGCAGCATCGATGAAGTGGCACACAAACTGGTGAACAGCCGCTATCGCCAATCGTTCACCCTGTTGTTCGGACCTGGCATTGTGAACGATCCGGAGCAGCTGGTTTCCGAGGCCATGTTTGCCATCGGCCGTTTTCAGATCGAAGACCCGTCTTTTCATCCGTTCACCAGCAAGTACGACGCATGGTTGCAAGGACAGGCACGACTGACACCAGCGGAACTGCGCGGGTTGCGCGTTTTCAACGATCCGAAGAAAGGCAATTGTGCCGGCTGCCACCTCAGCCAGCCGAGTCGCGATGGCTTGCCTCCGCTGTTCACCGACACCCAATACGAAGCATTGGGCGTACCTCGCAACACCACCCTAGTGCTCAACAGGGATCCGCATTACTACGATCTCGGTATCTGCGGTCCGTTCCGCAAAGATCTCGCACACCAGACGCAATACTGCGGCATGTTCCTCACCCCCACGCTGCGCAACGTAGACAGGCGCGCGGTGTTTTTTCACAACGGCGCCTACCGTACGTTGAAGCAGGTACTGGATTTCTACAATTTGCGCAGCGTCGCGCCCGAAAAGATCTATCCGCACGATGCAAACGGCAAGCTGGAGCTATACAACGATATACCCGCTGCTTATCAGGGCAATGTTGATACCACCGACGCGCCCTTCGACCGTCACGTTGGCGATCCGCCGCCGCTCACCGCTCAAGATATCCGAGACATCATCACCTTCCTCCATACACTGGACGACGGCTACCGGCCCGCTTCCATGCGGGCAGGGCTCATGCCGGCACACTTAAATCCACAGCGTTAGAGGGACACGCCAGGCGACGATCGCCAGGACGGGTCAGCATGCCGATACGAGCAACGTGATGTTGCTCCTGTTTACTTGGTGCCAAGGATGGCCAGCTGCGCCGCGTTGAGGCGCAGCACAGGGTAAGCGCCAACGGCCTGTACGCTGTACCACGGGGAACGCTCGAAGAAGAACTCCAGCCGCGCGCGACTGCTCGCAGCAAAGGCCGGGTCATCGTGCAGCTTCTGATCGAATTCAGCCTTCAACTTGGGATCTTTCGCCATCATGTCGCGCGCAAGTTTCTCAAGCACGCGCGGTTCGCCGTATTCCTTGGCCTCGAAGATGGCATTGAGATAGCCCCAATGCAGCAATGAATCCGGCGCTTGTGGCTCCAGTAGCTGCATGGCTACGTTGGCGGCGCGCTGGTTCATCGGGACCACAATCGAACCCGCAGGCAGGGTAACTTCCGTTGGCACGGTTCGTAGCGTAAAACTGCGCAGCATCAGGTGCCCTTCAAACGGTTCGCTTGCCCAGTGCGGCTGATCAAGCTGATAGGCCTGCGCATCCACCTCTTTCATGGGATGCCCAATGCGCATGTACGCAATGCCGTGCGCGTCCAGCTTGTCGATGATCGTCTTCCATTGCGCGGGCACGACATAGGCGGCAGGTGGATCGATCGATAGATCCGGCAGCAGACCATTCCAGTTGTCGATGCGATACGTCTGCGGCTTGGTCGGATCGTATTGAATCCACGTGTCGTTGGAGATGTCGCTGGGGGTTTGGGTGAAGGCGTAGCCCTTCAATTCAAACGGCGTGGACGTGGGGTCGGGCTTGAAGGTCAGCGGCACCTGCGCGTTGGCATCCTGCGCGCGCGCGATGGTGTCGGCATCGGCTTTGCTCGTAGCGGCCAGCAGTGCTGCGGGGTCGCGATTGATGTCATCGAGCAACACATGCAACAAGTCGTAGATCGCGTAGACGCGCACGGCATACGACTTGAGCATATGCGTTTCGAGCAACAGCGCCGGACGATTTTGTAGCGCAGCGTAGCCGGTGGAGAAGCGCGGCCCGGATCCGAAATTCTCGATGCCCTTGCGCGGATCGCGGCCGTCCTTGAACTCCAGATAGATCGAGGCGAGATGTCCATGCTTTTCATAAGCCGGCATCGCCTGGTCCACGATGGTCTTGTGCTGCCACGCGGCCACCGCCGGATCGAGCTTGTGCGGATCTTCGGTGTACCAGGTCAGGTCGTATTGATAGTCGGCGCCGTCGGTGGTGTGAACATCAACTAGAAAATCCGGCAACCACGTTTGCCACAACTTCAACCACGCCAGCATTTCCGGCGCGTCCGCCTTGATGTAGTCGCGATTGAGATTCAGATACTGCGACTGCCCGCGAAAGCCCATGCTTTCTGGGCCGTTCTGGTTGATGCGATTGTAAGGCGAGCTGTGTTCATGCCCGTCGACACTGAAGACCGGTATATAGACCAGCACCACATGATCGAGTAGGTGCGGATACTTCTTGGTGACGGCAATGTCGCGCAACAACATCAAGCCCGCATCCTTACCCTCGATCTCACCGGGATGGATGCCTGCCTGCAGCAATATCACCGGTTTGTGGGCAGCGCGCGCGGCCTCGGGCGTGAATGTGCCGTCGCCGCTGGCGATCACCACGGTCATCGGACGCCCTTCGGGCGTAACGCCAAATGTTTCCAGTTTTATCTTGCCGGGTGCGGCTTGCTGCAGTTGCTGCAGATAGGCCAGCGTTTGCGCATAGCTTGGGGTAGTGCGGAAATGTGCGCTTTCTGCGGGTGTGGTCCAGTCAGTATCGTGCGGGCCAGCGGCATGCGTACTCATAGCGAAAACTCCCAACAGAACGGACAACAACACGTGACGCTTGGTCATGCACGATCCTCGGATGTATCGGATGTATCGGATGTATCGGATGTATCGGATGGCAGGGCAGCCGGTGAAGCAGGCAGTGTATCGGGAGCTACGGCGCCGCCGGAAATGATGAAAGCCATGGCTTGGTCCATGGTCCAATCCGTGGGCGTGAGTTCGCTGACCGGCACCACCTCCAGATAGCCGCCAGTCGGGTTGGGCGTGGTGGGGATATAGACGGCTGCCATTTCGCGGCCGGTGCCATCCTCGATCATCACGCGCGTGACAAAACCGACCACCTTCATGCCCTTGCGTGGAAAATCCACCAGCACGACACGCTGCAGGCCGCTGGGCTTGTTTTGCAGCACGGCCATGAGTTTCTTGGTGCCGCCATAGATCGTCTGCACCAGCGGAATACGCTGCAATAGCGTGTCAAAAGCGTGCAATATGCGCTGCCCGATCACGCGATTGGCAAGGAAGCCGATCAGGTACAGCGCGATCAGAGTCAGCACCAATGCAAGGGTGTAAATCAGCCAGCTTTGGTTGAACGATTCGGCCGTGTGCGGCGACCACAAGTTCAATGCGCTCATGAACGCGGAAACTAGCGGCGCGCCCATGCCGGCCAGCAAATCGAAAACAAACTTGAAGACCAGCCAAGTGACCCACAATGGTATGAAGGTCAGCAAACCGGTGATGAGGTAGCGTTGGATGCGCAGCCGCGGCATGGGGGGTATCCGACGGAAAAGATGGGGTCGCTCATTGTAGGCGAGTCGCAAGGCGGCTCGGCGCGGCCCGGAAAATAATTTCGCGGGTCGCAGTTAGCAAAAAACGCTGCTTGTACTTGAGCCGTTCGACGGTTCGGAACAAGAATGGCTGTCCAAAGCGCTAACAGGGGAAGCGCATGCGTCGTCTTGAAGGCAAGGTGGCATTGGTCACGGGGGCTGCGCGCGGGATTGGCGAAGCGATTGCACGTGTTTTCGCCCATGAGGGTGCGCACGTCATGCTCAGCGATATCCGCGATGCGGAAGGGCAGGCGGCGGCGAAGGCGATCGGTCCGAATGCCTCCTACTACCACCTCGATGTCCGCGTCGAATTGGATTGGAAGCGCGTGATGGTGCAGATCCTGCTCGATCACGGCCGGCTGGATGTGCTGGTCAACAATGCAGGCGTGACCGGTTTCGAAGATGGCATGCGCCTGCACGATCCGGAGCACGCTACCCTGGAAGACTGGCACGCGGTCCATCGCACCAATCTGGATGGTGTTTTTCTAGGTTGCCGGCAGGCGATTCGCGCGATGCGCGAAAACGGCAGCGGTTCGATCATCAATATTTCTTCGCGCTCCGGTTTGGTTGGCATTCCAGCGGCGGCGGCTTATGCCTCGTCCAAGGCAGCCGTGCGCAATCACACCAAATCGGTCGCGCTGTATTGCGCGGAGCAAGGGCTTGCGATTCGCTGCAACTCCATCCATCCGGCAGCCATCCTCACGCCGATGTGGGAGCCGATGCTTGGGCGTGGCCCCGAACGCGAGGCGAATATGCGTGCCTGCATACACGACACGCCGATGCGTCGCTTCGGCACGCCGGAGGAAGTCGCTGCGCTGGCGTTGCTGTTGGCTTCCGACGAGGCGGCTTATATGACGGGTACCGAACTCAACATCGACGGCGGCATTCTTGCCGGCTCGGCGGCCATGCCGGCGATGGAGGGCTAACGCTCCCTGGGTTTCAGCCGCACGTAGATTTGTTTGCGCACGATGGCGACCACTTCGCCTTGGGCAGTCTTCAATGGCACTTCAAACCAGCGCAATACCTTCTCGCCGTTTGCGGCAGCGGAACGCAGTTCATCCAGTACGCCCGGTTCCAGTTTGAAGTGCGCGTAGACATCGGCCCGGCCCGGCGCGACGAAATCGATCGTGCCGGCCTTGTCCCACACGTAATGATCTTTGCCCAGGTGCTGGATGATCAGCAGCATCCAGAACGGATCGGCCATCGCGAATAGATTGCCGCCGAATTGCGTGCGCACGTAATTGCGATTCCACGGGCGTAGCCGGAGCACCACGCGCGCCTCGGTGTAACCGTCATCCAGGCTAAGCAAGCGAATGCTGTTGAACAGGAACGGTGGCCACAGGTTCAACAGGCGACGAAAGGTGGAGGCGCGCATCGGAAACTCTCGCGGAGGGATGCGCAAAGGCTACCATACTCATGCGTATGGATATCCCTCCCATTCGGAAGGGATAAGGCGTTTAGAACAGCAGCGAGGCCATCCGCCGACGATAACGGGCGACCAGCTCGGCGTCGTCGAGCGTATTGAACGCAGCCAACAGGCGCTTCTTGGCCTGGCCATCGTTCCAATCGCGCGCACACTCCAGTAGCAGAAGCCACTGGTCCAGACCGGCGGCCTGATCGTCACCTAGCAGCAGCCGCACGCCCAGCAGATCGTGAGCTTCCCAATCTTGCGGATTGGCTTGCACGCGCTGCTGCAGCGTATCTAGTGCGGGAGCGCCTTCAAGCGAGCGAGACAGATCGAGCTGATTGCGCAAGCGAACAGCGCGCGCATCGATCGCCAGATTGGCGGGCAGGGCGTTGAGTTCGGCTTCCGCGGCGGAGGCATGGCCGGCTTGCGCCAATGCAAGCGCGAGATCGAGCTTGAGCTCGGAGCGATCCGGCTCGGCGGCGATCGCCTGTTGCAACCGGTTGATGGCTTGTTCGGGGGACTCGGGCGCGACTTCTTCCGACGTTTCCTGCACATCACCGTCCAGCGGCTGAATGTGACGAGAGAGGAATTCGCGCAATTGCCCTTCGGGAAGGGCGCCGGCGAAGCCATCCAGAATCTGCCCGTCCTTCACCAGCATCACCGTAGGAATGCTGCGAATACCGAAGACGCCTGCCAGTTCCTGGTTTTTGTCCACGTCCACCTTGCCCAGGCGAAAGGCGCCGCTGTATTCGACGGCCAGCTTTTCCAGCACGGGGCCCAGTGATTTGCAGGGCTCACACCAGGTTGCCCAGAAATCGACCAGCACCGGGGTCTTGAGCGAAGCCTGCAGCACCTCCGTCTCAAAGTTGTCCTGATCGACATTGAAAATGTGCGGGGTGATGGTGGCGTTCACAAACGGGCTCCCTACGGATTATCCCCACACAGGTCGGGGCGCGACGGAGCATATCAAGTGCAGGCACGATTGCCGCGGATTTGCGAGAATCGCCGACATGAATCCATCGCCCTCCAGCATCGAGCACGCACCGAAAACGATGACCTCGACGCTGATGATCTGCGAGCAGTGCGATACGGTCTATCGTCGCCGGCCTTTGGCGCGTGGCGATGTGGCACGTTGCCTGCGCTGTCATGCGGTGCTGGAACGGCACCAACGCATTGGCCTCAACACGATGTTTGCGCTGGTGCTGACGGTGATGGTGGTGTTCGTGCAGGCGAATGTCTGGCCGATCATCACGCTGGGCTTCAACGGCAAACAGATCCACACCACGCTGTGGGGCATCATCATGATGATGTGGCAGGAGCACTCGCAAGTGGTGGCGGTGCTGGCGGCCGGTACGCTGTTCTTCTTTCCACTTTGCAAGATGTTATTGCTGGGTTGGTTGCTCGCTTACGGCCGACTCGGTCGCCGCGCGCCAGGCTTCGAGCGGTGGATGGTGATCTTGCACTACATCGCTCCGTGGACGATGAGCGAGGTGTTCGTGCTTGGCGTGTTGGTGTCGATCGTGAAGGCGCATCTGTATTTCGATGTAACGCCGGATGCGGGCGCGTTTGCTTATGCCGTGCTTGCGCTGTTGATCACGGTCTTTTCCGGTATCGACCTGCGTCAGTTGTGGGACAAGATTCCGGAGGTTGCGCCGTGAGTGCGCTGCCGCGCGCCCATGACCTGGGTTTGATCGGCTGCCATATATGCGGTCTCGTTTGCCGCGATACGCACGTCGAGGACGCCGCGTGCCCGCGCTGCGGTGGCACGCTGCATCGACGCAAGCCGGGCAGTATTGCGCGCACCTGGGCGCTGCTGATAGCCGCGTTTCTGCTGTACCTTCCGGCCAACGTGCTGCCGATCATGCGCACGGTGAGCTTGGGAGATGTCGACGACAATACGATCCTCACGGGTGTGATCGAATTGTGGGTGAAAGGTTCGCCGGATCTTGCCGTTATCGTCTTCACGGCCAGCATCGTCGTGCCCATGATGAAATTCCTGGTGCTGGGCACGTTGCTCCTGAGCGTGCATCGCGGCACCAACTGGGCGCGCACGCAGCGGGCCAAGCTGTACCGGCTGGTAGAGTTCATCGGTTATTGGTCGATGCTGGATGTTTTCGTGGTATCGCTGCTCACCGCGTTGGTGCAGTTCGGTTTCTTCAGCCAGGTGGAACCGTTGCCTGGCGTGGTGTACTTCGGCCTCACCGTGGTGCTTACGATGCTGGCTTCGATGAGTTTTGATCCCCGCATGATCTGGGACTGCAAGGACGAAGATGAGTGACGAAACCAAACCAAGTATTGGGGATGACCTGCCCGAACCGGTGGTGCGGCGTCGTCGCGTCAACGCATCGTTGATCTGGCTGGTGCCGGTGATTGCGGCGCTGGTTGGCCTGTCGCTGGTGATCAATGCGTGGATGCAGCGCGGCCCCGACATCACCATCAGCTTCCAGACGGCCGAGGGCCTTGAGCCGGGCAAGACGGTGGTGAAGTACAAGGATGTGGTCATTGGCAAGGTCACCACCATTCGCCTGGCGCCGGATCACCACCGGGTGATCGTCAAGGTGGATCTGGAAAAGAGCGTGTCGGATATCGCCGTCTCCGATACGCGCTTCTGGGTCGTGCGCCCGCGTATCGGCTTGGGCGGCGTTTCGGGTATCGACACGTTGCTGTCGGGCTCTTTCATTGGCGTGGATGTTGGCGACTCCAAGCAGCCGCAGTTCGATTTCACCGGCCTGGAAAACCCGCCTTCTGTCACCCACGATGCACAAGGCAAGAGCTTCATCCTGCATTCGGGCGATTTGGGTTCGCTCGATATCGGTTCGCCGATTTATTTCCGACGCCTCCAGGTCGGTCGCGTGGCGTCGTACAAGCTCAACGACGACGGCAAGGGCGTAACGGTGCAGATCTTCGTCGAGAGCCCGTACGACAAATTCGTGACCACCGATTCGCGCTTCTGGAATGCCAGTGGCGTGGATGTGTCACTGGGTGCTGACGGTCTCAAACTCAATACGCAATCGTTGGCAACGGTGCTTGCCGGTGGCGTGTCGTTCCTTGACGCGCCAGGCCCGCACCCAAGCACGACACCCGCCTCCGAGAACGCCACCTTTACCCTGTTCGATACGCAGGCCAATGCCATGGCGCCGCCGGATGGCGAGCCCCATTACATCCGCATGCGCTTCGATCAGCCTCTGCGTGGCCTGGCCGTCAATGCGCCGGTCGAGTTCCTGGGCGTGAATATCGGCAACGTCGTGTCCATTCGCATGGACTACGACGAGAAGACCGGAAACTTCCCCATCTACGTGGGTGCGGTGGTGTATCCGGATCGCCTTGGTCGCGCGCATGAAAAGTTGGTCGCGCTGGCCAAATCCAAGGGCGACAACGACGATCTATCTCACATGATGGGTACGCTTGTGGAGCATGGGCTGCGCGCGCAGGCGAAGGTCGGCAACTTGCTTACCGGCCAGTTGTTCATTTCGCTCGACTTCCTGAAGAAAGCGCCGAAGGCTTCCTACGATCCGAATGCGCGGCCGCTGGAAATTCCCACGGCTCCGGGCAATTTCGACAAATTGCAAGAGCAGCTGGCGGAGATCGTCGACAAGATTCAAAAGATCCCGTTCGACAGCATCGGCAACAATCTCAACAGCTCGCTGGCCGATCTCGACAAGACGCTCAAGCAGGTTAATGGCCAGGTGCTGCCGGCATTCCAGAACACCTTGAAGGGCGCCAATCAGACCTTCGGTACGGCGAACAATGCGCTGTCGGCAGACTCGCCGTTGCAGCAGAACCTCAGTAGCACGCTTGAGGAATTGCAGCGCATGGCCCGCTCGTTGCGCGCGCTCACCGATTACCTCAGTGCTCAACCCAGCGCGCTGGTGCGTGGTCGCGGTGCAGATACGCCGCCGCCGAAGACCGATTCATCCAACGCACCACCCGCCGCCAAGCCGCAGCCAGGGAGCAAGCCATGATTCGCGTAAGACATCTGATGGCGGCATTCGGCACGGTCTGGCTCGCAGCGTGCGCATCGGCGCCGATGCACTACTACACGCTGCTTCCTGCGCCGGACAGCGCGCCGGTCGATGCGGCACCCTCAGCGGCGAGCTTCCAGTTCGAATTACTGCCGGTCGGTATTCCCGCGCAAGACGATGTGCCGCAGTTGGTGGTGCGCCAGGGCGGCCAGGCCGTAGACCTGCTCAACAGCGAGCGTTGGATTGCACCGTTGGCGGACGAGGTGCGCGGCGCGCTATCAGTGGATTTGTCGCGCCGGCTCAACGCGCAGGACATCAGTAGTGGGCTGCCGGTCGACGGCAAGCCGGTGTTGCGCATCAAGGTCGATCTGCGCCGCTTCGATTCCTCCCCCGGCAGTTATGCGCTGATCGACGCAACCTGGACCGTCCGCCCGCTGAAGGGCGAAGCCGTGTTGACCTGCAGCAGCCGGATCAACGAGAACGTCGGGCAGGGGTACGAAGGCCTGGTGGCCGGTCATCAGCAGGCATTGGGCGAACTGGCGGAGCAGATCGCCAGCGTGGTCCCGGCCCTGGCCGCGGGGACTGTGCCGGCGTGCCCGGTTCGGTGACGCGGTTGCGGCCCAAGCCATAGCCCATTTCTGCTAGTCTGCCGCGTTCAATGCAGCGCATGGCGATAGACGCCTGCGTGGCTGAAAACGCACAACGGCGCCGGATTATGCAGGACATTCAAGACCAGGGTTCCCCGAACGAATACAATCCGCAGGCGGTGGAATCCGCCGCGCAGGAGTATTGGAACGCGCGCAGCGCGTACGAGGTGACGGAGGATCCATCCCGGCCCAAGTTCTATTGTCTGGCGATGCTGCCGTACCCCTCCGGGGCGCTGCACATGGGGCACGTGCGCAACTACACCATCGGCGACGTGATCAGTCGCTATCAGCGCATGAACGGTAAAAACGTGCTGCAGCCGATGGGCTGGGATGCGTTCGGCCTGCCTGCGGAAAACGCGGCGATCAAGAACAACACCGCGCCGGCGAAGTGGACGTACAAAAACATCGACCACATGCGCGCGCAGCTCAAATCGCTGGGCTACGCCATCGACTGGTCGCGCGAGTTCGCCACCTGCCGTCCGGAGTACTACCGCTGGGAACAGTTGATGTTCACCCGGCTGATGAAAAAGGGTCTGGCCTACCGCAAGAACGCGGTGGTGAACTGGGACCCGATCGATCAGACCGTGCTGGCCAACGAACAGGTCATCGACGGACGCGGCTGGCGTTCCGGCGCCCTGGTCGAGAAGCGCGAGATTCCACAGTGGTTCCTCAAGATCACCGATTACGCGCAGGAATTGCTCGACGGTCTCGATACGCTGCCCGGTTGGCCCGATGCGGTGAAAACCATGCAGCGCAACTGGATCGGTCGCAGCGAAGGCCTGGAGATCCACTTCGCGGTGGAAAACGAAGCCGAGCCGCTCACCGTTTTCACCACGCGCCCCGACACCTTGATGGGCGTCACCTTCGTATCGATTGCCGGCGAACATCCGCTGGCGCTGAAGGCCGCGCAAAGCAATCCGCAACTCGCTGCGTTCCTGGATGAACTCAAGCACGGCGGCATCTCCGAAGCCGAGCTGGAAACGCAGGAAAAGCGCGGCATGGACACCGGCTTGTTCGCGATCCATCCGATCAGCGGCGAAAAAGTACCTGTGTGGGTCGCCAACTTCGTGCTGATGGGCTACGGCACCGGCGCGGTGATGGCGGTGCCTGGTCATGACGAGCGCGATTTCGAATTCGCGCACAAATATCAGCTGCCGATCAAGCAAGTCATCGCGGTTGGCGGCGCGGATGCCGACTACGATCCGCAACACTGGAAAGATTGGTATTCGGATAAAACCCGCACCGACATGCGCGTGGTCAACTCCGGTGAACTCGACGGCAAGAACTACCGCGAAGCCTTCGAGTTCCTCGCCAAAAAACTGGAAGCCGGCGATAAAGGCGTGCGTCGCGTCAACTGGCGCCTGCGCGATTGGGGCGTCAGCCGCCAGCGTTACTGGGGCTGTCCGATCCCGGTGATTTATTGCCCCAAGTGCGACGCGGTGCCGGTGCCCGAAAACCAGCTGCCGGTGGTGTTGCCGGAAGACGTCGCGTTCTCCGGCGTGCAATCGCCGATCAAGGCCGATCCCGAATGGCGCAAGACCACCTGCCCGCAATGCGGCGGCCCGGCCGAGCGCGAGACGGACACCTTCGACACCTTTATGGAATCGAGCTGGTACTACGCGCGTTACACCAGTCCGGGCGCCAACGGCCAGGTGGACGAGCGCGCCAACTACTGGTTGCCGGTTGATCAGTACATCGGAGGTATCGAACACGCGATCCTGCATCTGCTGTATTTCCGCTTCTATCACAAGCTGATGCGCGACGCGGGCATGGTGAAGTCGGACGAGCCGGCGACCAATCTGCTCTGTCAGGGCATGGTGATCGCCGAGACGTTCTTCCGTGAAAACGCGGACGGTTCGAAGGACTGGATCAATCCCGCTGACGTCGACATCCAGCGCGACGAAAAAGCACGCGTCATCGGCGCAGTGCTGAAGTCTGACGGCAAGCCGGTGCAGATCGGTGGCACCGAAAAGATGTCCAAGTCCAAGAACAACGGCGTCGATCCGCAAACGATGGTGGACAAATTCGGTGCCGATACCGTGCGCCTGTTCTCCATGTTCGCCGCGCCGCCGGAGCAATCGCTGGAATGGAGCGAAGCCGGTGTGGAAGGCATGGCGCGTTTCCTGCGCCGCTTCTGGCGCGAAGTGATGACGCATGTCGGCCAGCCCGATCATCCGGAAGTCGACCCCGCCGCGCTGGATGCTGGCCAAAAAGCATTGCGCCGCCAGCTACACGAAACCATCCAGAAGGTCAGCGACGATTTCGGCCGCCGCCACGCATTTAACACGGCGATCGCCTCACTGATGGAGCTGCTCAATGCCCTGGGCAAGTTCACCGACCAGAGCGACCAAGGCCGCGCAGTGCGTCACGAAGCGCTGGAAACCATGGTGCTGCTGCTTAATCCGGTGGTGCCGCACGTCAGTCACGCACTATGGCAGGCGCTCGGCCATCCGCTACGCGTGCTGGATGATCAGCCCTGGCCCAAGGTGGACCCACAGGCGTTGGTGCGCGATTCGCTGACCTTGGCCGTTCAGGTCAACGGTAAGCTGCGCGGTACCATCGAGGTAGCGGCCAATGCCTCCAAGGAAGAAGCCGAAGCGTTGGCCCGCGCACAACCGCAGGTGGCTGCCTTCCTGGCAGGGCAGACGGTGCGCAAAGTGATCGTGGTACCTGGCAAGATCGTCAACATCGTCGCAGGATGATTCCATGAACCGCATGCTGAAAATTGTCTCGCTGCTGCCCGTACTCGTACTCGCGGCATGCGGTTTCCATCTGCGCGGAAGCGCCGCGTTGCCCCCAGGCATGGAGCGCGTGCATATCACGGTCAGCGGTGGCGGCGACTTTCAGCGCAAGCTGGCGCGCGCATTGCTAGCTTCCAACGTCGTTCTTGAGGAAAAGAGCGGCCCCGGCATTGCCGAACTGCATGTGCCGGCGCAGAACTTCACCTTGCAGATCCTTACGGTCAACGGCTCTGCCCAGGTGACCGAATTCGCTGTGCACTATCACGTCGTGTTTACGGCCACGGATGCGAACGGCAAAACGCTCGTGGCCACGCAGGCCATCGACTTGCAGCGCGAATACAGTTACGAAGCGGGCCAGCCCGTGGGCAATCAGTCCCAGGTTGAGCAGATCCAGGGAAGCTTGATCGACGACTCCGTGCAGGCCGTGCTGTTCCGTCTGCAGGCTGTCGCCAAACATGGCGAGGCGGCTGCGTCGAAGGCAACGGGCACGTTGCCTGCCACGGCAAGCACCACTCAGGAACCGCCGCAGTACTCACCGTCACCCGTTAACTGAGTCGTATGCCCCTCAACAATGCGCAGTGGCAAAAGGCGCTGGCCGCGGACAGCCTGAGTCCTGTCTATCTGTTGGCTGGCGAAGAGTTGCTGGTGCTCGAAGCCGCCGACGCGTTACGCGCGCAAGCACGCAGGCTCGGTTACACCGAGCGCGATGTGTTGGATGTCGGTGCGCATTTCGATTGGGATGAACTGGCTCGCGCTGCCGCCGGCATGTCGTTGTTCGCCAGCCGCCGCGTGCTCGATCTGCGCCTTCCTACCGGGCGTCCGGGTACCGAGGGCGCCAAGGCGATCACCGAGTTCTGTGCCAATCCACCGCCCGATGTCACCTTGATGATCAGCGCGGTGGAGTGGAGCAACAAACACGAAGGCGCGTGGACCCGGCAGGTCGACAGCGCCGGCACCGTGGTGATCTTCAACGCGCCACGGCCGAATGAGTGGGAAGCGTGGATCGGCGCGCGGCTTGCCTCGCGGGGGCTTACTGCGGTCCCTGAAGCGGTCGCGTTGCTGGCGGAGCGCGTGGAAGGCAATCTGCTGGCTGCAGCGCAGGAAATCGACAAGCTGGCGGTGTTGCACGGGCAGGGCAAGATCGATGCGGCCGAGATGGAACACCTGGTCGCCGACAGCGCCCGGTACGACGCATTCAAACTCACCGATGCCGCGCTGGGTGGCGACGGGGCGAGGGCACTGCGCATTCTCGATGGGCTGCACGCCGAAGGCGATGAACTGATCGCCTAGATGGGCTGGCTCGTCAATCAGCTGCAACTGGCGATGCGCCTGGCCAATGCGCACGACTTCGGCGCGCAGGCGCGTGCGGAGCGCTTGTGGCCCGCACGCGAACAGCTGTTTCGCAAAGCATTGCGTCGCGCACCGCGCGAGCACTGGATGCAATGCCTGGCACGCGCGGCGCGCATCGATCGCATCGCCAAGGGACGCGAGGGTGGCGACGCCTGGCTGGAGACGCAACGCCTGATTGCAGCCATCGCCGAGCCGAGAGCCGCGCAGGCACTCGTATGACGCGTCCGCAGTATTCTCATGAGACACACGCACCCTTCGCTCTTTTGGCGAAGAGGTAATGCAGGAAGCTTTCGCATGAAACCGCTCGCGATATTCGGCGGCACCTTCGATCCGATCCATATCGGCCATCTCAGTGTTGCCTGGGAAGCAGCCGAGCTGCTGGATGCCGAAGTGCGGCTGATGCCGGCCAGCGTGCCGCCGCATCGTTCGTCGCCGACCGCCAGCGCCGAGCAGCGCGTAGAGATGCTGCGTGCCGCCTTGCGCGGGCAATCGAGACTGATGCTGGATACGCGTGAGCTAGATCGCAGCGGCCCTTCCTACACCATCGATACCTTGCACGAACTGCGTCGGGAATTTGGTGATCGCCCGCTGGTGCTATTGCTTGGTGCCGATGCGTTTGCGGGTCTTCGCAGCTGGCATCGCTGGCGCGAATTGTTCGATGTCACCCACATCGGCATGCTCAATCGTCCCGGCGTCGACGCATGCATACCGGTGGAGCTGGAGCGCGCCGTTGCTTCGCGCCGCACCGACGATCCCGCAGTGATTCGCTCGCGACCAGCCGGCCGTGTGATCGAGCTGGCGGTGACACCGCTGGAGGTTTCAGCTACACGCATCCGCGACCTGCTGGCAGAAGGGCGCGATCCGCGTTATCTGCTGCCAGCGGGTCTGTTTGATGATCCAGCGCTGCTTGCACCGTATCGCGCAATGCCATCAGCGTGAGCTGATGTTCAGCTCGTGCGGAACGCGACGAAGCGCATCGCCACGGAGTTCATGCAATAGCGCAAGCCAGTTGGTTGTGGACCGTCATCGAATACGTGTCCCAGATGGCTATCGCAGCCGGCGCAGCTGATTGCTGTGCGGGTCATGCCGAAACTGGTGTCGTTTATTTCGATCACGTTCTGCTTGGCGATTGGTTTCCAGAAACTCGGCCAACCCGTGCCGGAGTCGAATTGCGTCGCCGCATCGAACAAGGCCGTGTCGCAGCCGGCGCATCGATACATCCCCTTGCTGTTGGGCTTTTCGTGAGGGCCGCTGAAAGCGATCTCCGTGCCGGCGCGGCGCATGACACTGAAGGCCGCATCAGAAAGACGCGCGTGCCATTGCGCATCGGTCAATAGCAGCTTGCGGACGTAGCACGGCCCCAGATTATGGCCGTCATCGTCAGCGAAACATTCCAGCAGCAACTGCGGGGCCGTGCTTGTTGTCGCAGCTGTCGCCGCCATGGCGCCACCGCCGTTCGCGCCAAACAAGCGCGCAGCCGATACACCACCGATTGCCAGCGCTGCGCCGCCACCGAGTGCCGCGAACAGGAATCGGCGGCGATCCATCGTCTTGTCATGCGTTACGGATGTCATATAAATCTCCCGCTATGCGTGTCGTGCTTTGGCGCTCAACCAAAGGTGAAGGCGTAGGCGCGCACGTCCGGATCAAGGAAAGTGATTTCAAAAACGCGTTCACCCGTACCGTGTGTCTGGCGCACCAGTTGGTAAAGACGCTGTTCGGTGACGACGCCGTTGCCGTCTGCATCGGTATCTGCACCGTGGTCCGCGCCAGGTGGTTTGCCATCGAGAGTGATGCGGAAACGTACCGGCTTACCATCCATGCCAGGGCCCAACACCAGATGCAGATCGCGACCACGGAAGCGATAGACGATGCTGCCGCCGGGCTTGTCGAGAGAAGCGTTCTCGCCATGTACGGTCCAGCGACCGTTGAAGGCCCATTGGTTGGCCTGCAGCGCATCCGGTGCGTGATAGTCAAAGCTGTCGTCGTGCGCAATCTGGCCACCTGCGAAATTCTCTCCGCGCGCATAACCCACGTAGGTTTCCGGCGAGCGATTCGTATCGCTGGAGACGGCAGCTTCCGCACCCGATGCACCCGGTTGCACGTAACCGCCCGGTAGATCCTTGTAGCCGGCATCGGTCAGCAAGCGGCGGATCATGTCTTCGCTGCCGGCATAGTCGCCTTCGCCGAAGTGGTGAGAGCGAATCTGGCCTTTTGCGTCGATGAAGTAGTGCGCCGGCCAGTATTCGTTGTTGAAGGCTTGCCAGATGGCGTAGTTGTCATCCACCGCCACCGGATAGGTGATGCCGAAATCCTTGATCGCCTTGGCGACGTTGTCAGGATCTTTCTCGAACGCGAACTCAGGCGAATGCACGCCTATTACGACCAGGCCGTGATCACGGTATTTCTCTGCCCATGCCTTCACATAGGGCAGCGTGCGGATGCAGTTGATGCAGGAATAAGTCCAGAAATCGACAACCACCACTTTGCCGCGTAGCGATTCGGGCGTCAGTGGCGAACTGTTGAACCACTGCGTGGCGCCGCTCAGCGCGGGCAGTTCACCTTCGATCGGCAATGTGGCGCCAGCTTTCGGAGCCGGTGCAGTGGACGCGGTTGCGGGGCGTATGGCATCGATCAGCTTCTGCTCCACGCTGCTGGTGCTGGCCAGCGATACGCGCGTCAACAAACCGGTGTCCGCACCCAACGCAATGGCGACTACACCGCACAGCACCAACACACCCAGTACGCGTCGTACCCATTCGCCAGCGCCGAGCGAACGCTTCATCACGGAAAACACCCGGCCTCCGACCAGCAGTGCAAGCGCAAGCGAGACCGCCGCGCCACCGGCATAGGTAAGCAACAGCAGCGTGGTTTGCACGCTCGCGCCTTTGAGTGCAGCACCGGTCAGCAACAGGCCGAGAATCGGTCCTGCGCAAGGCGCCCACAGCAAACCTGTCGCAACGCCCAAACCTGCCGCTGACCAGGGCGAATCGGCTTGTGCATCGGAATGCGCGGACAGGCGATTGCCAAGCTTCACAAATGGGCGGCTGATCCATTCGGCAAAGTGCGAAGAAAGTAGCGTGATACCGAGAACGGCCAGCACGACCAATGCGATATAGCGCCCATACTGGTTTGCACGCACCGCCCAGCCACCGCCCACCGCAGCCAGCGTCGCCACCAGCGCGAAGGTCAGCGCCATGCCAATCAGCATCGGCAGGCCATTGCGCGCAAAAGGTCGATCCGCACGTGCGAACACGAATGGCAAAACGGGCAGGATGCACGGGCTGAGAATCGTCAGCACGCCGCCGAGGAAGGCGAGGATCAACAGGATCATGAGTCGGCTCGTTAACGGGTTCTGATGGCTATTCGCAGCGGACTGCGTTGTGGTTACTTGCAGTTTGACAGTGTGTACGAAGTAACCCGCACCCCGGACGCAGCGAATTCACCCCTATAGACGCTGCGGCGGATCGACTGTGTTGCCATCCTTGACCTTTAGCACCTTGACCTTTAGTGGCCCGTGCGTACTACTACGCCAGCCATTGCGTAGGGCTACAGGTAACCATAAGGCTGTGCCGATCGAATCCACCAGCACCAGCGAGCAGGCTGACCAGCAGCGGGCGGCCTGGATGGCCGCCGCGCAAGCGGGCGACCAGCGTGCGTATGCGCGCTTGTTGACCGACTCGGTCGGGCTGATCCGCGCCGTGGCAAGGCGGCAAGGCGTAGCGATGGATGCGTTGGATGACGTGGTGCAAGAAACGCTGCTCACCGTGCATCGGGTGCGGCACACATTCGATCCATCGCGTTCTTACGATGCGTGGCTATCGGCCATCGCCAGCCGCCGCGCCATCGATATCTTGCGCAGCCAGGGGCGCCGCGACCGGCGCGAGGTGCACGATGAATTCGCGCTCGACAGTCACCCCGAACGCGACGACGCCAGCGCCGGTGCCGAACGCGAGCAAGAGGCGCGGCGTTTGCGCGAGGCCATCGAAACCTTGCCGCCGGGCCAGCGTGAGGCCGTCGAGCAGCTTGGCTTGAAAGAGCGCTCGCTAGCCGAGGCGGCGGACGTTACCGGTCGCAATACCGGAGCGCTGAAAGTGAATTTGCATCGCGCGCTGAAGTCGCTGCGCGATCGACTGCATGGAGGTTCCTGATCCCAATGTCTGATGCACCACGCCACGAAGCCCTGATCGACGTGCTCGGCGCGGAGCTGACGCCAGTACGGCGTCTGCCGCCGCCGTGGCTGCGTACGCTCGGCTGGTTGTCGATGGTGGCCGTCATTGCCGTGGTGATGTTCATGCATTTTGGGGCTAGCACCATGGTGCACCGCTGGAACGCGGCGCCCGATCTGGGCTGGGCGGCCTTCGGTGGGGCGATTACGGCGATCACGGCGGCGCTGGCGGCGTTTGCGCTCGCCGTGCCCGGGCGCTCCATCCGCTGGGCGTGGGTGCCGGTGCCCAGCGCCTTGCTGTGGATCGGTGCCAGCGGCATGGGTTGTCTACGCGCCCACATTCCGGGCATGCCGGTGTTGGATCTGCATGGTGCCAACGATTGTTTTATCTTCATCATCAGCTTTTCGATTCCGCTGTCTGGCCTGCTGATCTGGCTGCTGCGGCGCGCCTGTCCGCTGCATCCCGTGCTTACGGCGGTCATCGTCGGCCTTGCCAGCGCCTCGGCGTCGGCAAGCCTGCTGGAGATCTGCCACAACTTCGATGCCGCCGCGACGGACTTGCTGATGCATGCGGTCGCTGTGGCCATCGTGGTGGCCCTCAACGCGATCATGGGTGGGAAATTGCTATCCCGAGCCTGAGGGTTTGCCCTGTTTTGCATGGGGCGCGGTCGCCGGCCGGTTCGGCCTGCCTTCGGGTCTTGGCGGCGGAAGGGTCGAAACACGACCTAGCCGGCCCTCACCGGGCGCCTGGTACCCGCCCAGATCCTGGCCCGGGTGCCCACAGACCAACACTAGCCAGCTCGTCATCAATTTGTCGCTTGACGTGCCATTACGGTCGGGCGGATATACTTCACCTGCGCCATCCCGCGCAGCCGATACGCCGCGAGGCCCCAACTCTTGACCACTACCCGCCATAACAAGGCCGTGACCACGGCCACCCTGCGCAAGTCCGTTATCGACGCACTTGAAGACCTCAAGGCCAAAGACATCCGCGAAATCGATGTCCGCGGCAAAACCTCTATCGCCGACCTGCTCGTGATTGCTTCCGGCACCTCGGCACGCCACGTCAAATCCATTGCCGACGAAGTGGTCAGGTTCGCCAAAAAGGCGGGCGTGATGCCGCTGGGTGTCGAAGGCGAACAGGAAGCGGAGTGGGTGCTGGTGGATCTGGGTGACGTCATCGTGCACGTGATGCTGCCGCGCATCCGCGAGTTCTACGGCCTGGAGCGCCTGTGGTCGGTTAGCGACCGCGATGTCCAGGGCGAAGCCGCTTTAGCCGGCTGATAAATTCCGGCATGCGTGCTCGCCTGATCGCCATTGGCGAACGCATGCCCACATGGGTTGCAGAAGGGTTTGCCGAATACCGTAAACGGCTCTCACACGATTTGCCTCTCGATTTGGTCGAACTGAAGCCCGGCACGCGCGGCAAAGGGCGCGACGATGCGCGCGCGATACAGGATGAAGGTGCGGCCATACTCACCGCATTGCCGCGCGATATTCACGTGATCGCACTCGACGGCCGCGGCAAGAGTTGGTCGAGCGAAGAGCTCGCCGAACAGCTCGCCAAGTGGCGCATGGCCGGACGCGACCTTGCGTTTCTCATCGGCGGCCCGGATGGGCATGCACCGGAAGTGCTGGCACGTGCCGATCAAAAATGGTCGTTAGGCCCGCTTACCTTGCCGCACATGCTGGTTAGGTTGGTGCTGGCCGAACAGCTTTATCGCGCTACCACGTTGCTTGCCGGCCATCCTTATCACCGAGCTTGACGGCAGGTAAGCGAAAGGCGGTTGGGCGAATCTGGATCACTGCATCGTCACCGGAGTCGTCATGAGCTTCCAGATTCGCCAGGCCAGCGTTCACGACCTCGACGTGCTGGTGCCGTTGTTCGATGGCTATCGACAGTTCTACAAGCAGTCGTCCGACCCGGCGCGCGCGCGGCGCTTTCTCGCCGAGCGTTTTGCACATCACGAATCGCTGATTCTGCTGGCTAGCGACGATCATGGTGCTGGCCTTGGTTTCACCCAGCTCTATCCGATGTTCTCGTCGGTGCGCACGGTGCGGAGCTACTTGCTCAACGACCTCTTCGTTGTCGCCCAGGCGCGTCGGCACGGTGTAGCCAAAGCATTGTTGATAGGGGCCGCCGACCAAGCACGTGCGTTGGGAGCGGCGAGCATGTCGCTGGCGACTGCGCTGGATAACACCGCTGCACAGGCTCTCTATGAGTCGCTTGGCTGGCAGCGTGAGCAGGGGTTTTGCGAATACGGTTTGACGCTGGCTTAGCGGCTTTGCATGTGTCCAGGCAGCTGCGCGGCACCGAGTATCCGCGTGCGATACAAGTATGATATATCCGGGTTGCAGCCCTGGTCTCCCGTTGACCTACAGGCGTTGGATGCAGTGAAGGCGAATACGCAAGTCCATGCTCCATGGATGACTGCCGCGGTAGGTATTGCCTATACGTGTAGACCTCGTGTTTTGTGCTCGCTATGAGCGTCCACTACCGCCATCTGATTCGCTTCTTTTCTGCCCTCGCCGGGCTGCTTTTGTTGATGATTCTTCGCTGCGGCGCTGCCCACGCGTCGACGGACCCGTGGGCACCCTTCGAAACGCCATGGTTCGACAAGCTTGGCGTATCCGAAGGTTTGCCGCATTCCATAACGACCGCCATCGCGCAGGACAGTCGTGGCCTGATCTGGATTGGCACCAAAGGCGGACTGGTTCGTTACGACGGATACCGCATGGTGGTGTTCGAGATGGCGCGCGGGGATGTGGTGGGCCTGCCGGACACCTATGTGCGCAGCCTGCTGCCATTGCCTAACGGTGGCATGCTGGTCGGCACCAGTGACGGTGGTTTGGCCAGATTCGACCCTGCAACTGGCACGTTCCACGTCTACCCCGTCGATGCAAACGGCACATCGGATTCGAAGATTTATGGCCTTGCTGGGGATCATGCAAACGGCGTCTGGATAGCCAATGATCGTGGGCTAGATCATCTCGATCTCGCCACTAACACCATCAGCCATCTTAAAACCGGCTCCGAAATGGCGCAGCGTAATTTCAGCGTATTGCAAGATCGCGCCGGCAATCTGTGGATCGGCAATAACAACGGGTTGTTCGTTCGTTCGGCAGGGTCGTCGAACTTCGTACGACCGAATGGTGCCGTGGGCGCTGCAGCGGCGGTGTTGGCGAATCAGATCTGGGCGATTCAGGAAGATCGAGAAGGTCGGCTGTGGGTCGGTAGCGGGCAGGCCGGCGCGGCTTATCGCGATACTGACGGTCAGTGGCGAAGCGTGCCGAGTTCAAGCGGCGGTCAGGCCGGTGTGGCGCAGCCCACGGTGCGTGATTTTCTTGAGGTCGCGTCCGGTGCGATGTGGATCGCCACCGATGGCACGGGCGTGATCGAATACGTCCCGGGCAGCGATCACGTGCGGGCGATCGACAACGATCCCGCCGTACCTTCATCACTACCTGGCGATTCAGTTCGTGCGTTGCTGCAAGATCACGAAGGAAATATTTGGGTAGCGACGGACTTGGGCGTTGCCCACACCAATCCGAATGCGCGTGCCGCTTTCTCGCTGCTGCCATCGCCGTCGCGTAAGAACATGCTTGCCAATAACAGCGTGCACGCCATCTACGTCGATACACGCGGCCGTATCTGGCTGGGCCTGGGTGAAGGCCTCATCGATGTGATCGACCTCAAAGCGGGCAACATGCTGCATTTGCAACTGGGCGGTGGCCAGGCGCTACGCGATGTACAGTCCTTCGCCGAGACAGCGGATGGCACGCTATGGGTCGGTGCCGAAGGAGTGGCATCCATCGATCCCGATACGTTGGCCATCCGGAATGCGGCGCTGCCGGCTTTGAATGACAAACCGGTACTAAGCCTGCAATCGGACGGCACGCAACTCCTGATCGGAACCTATGAAGGTGTCTACCGTTACGACACGCGAACGCAAACCTTGGATCACGCCCGTCACGTCGCGAGCGATCCGACCAGCCTCGCCAACGATACCGTGCAGCAGATTGCGAACATCGACGGCGACTGGTGGTTCAGCACCGCACGCGGCGTCAGCATCGCTCACGACGCGGCAAGCCATAGCGGTTTCGAAAATCTAAGGCATCTTCACGATGATCCGGCCAGCTTGCCGCAGGATTACATTGGCTCGATTGCCAAGGATTCCAAAGGACGAATTTGGGTCAGCACATTCGGCGGCCTTGGCGTGCTCGATCGTTATACGCGCGGCGGCCCCTTCCGCTTCCAGACGATCGATGCTGTGCAAGGCTTGAAGAGCGATCGGGTCAGCGCCGTGCTGGCCGATGATCGTGGCTATGTGTGGGCCAGCATGGCAAACGGCGTAGCGAAGATCGATGCGAACACGCACGAGGTTTACAACCTGGGCACGCGCGATGGTTTGCATATCGATAGCTACATCAGTGTTGCCGCAGCGCGCGCACCTGGCGGTGAACTTTTGTTCGGCGGCCTTGGTGGATTGACCGTGGTTCGCCCCTACGTGCAATCGCCGGCAGTGGTTGCGCCGCTGGTGATCACGGATGCCATGCTCAACGGCGGCATGGTGCCGTTCGGCAGGCTTCCCGGTAATGGCGGAGCGATCACGCTGGATCGCCACGGGCACAATCTGCGCGTTGACTACTCGCTGCTCGATTACCAAGCACCGATGGAGGCAGAGTACAGCTATCGCATCGATGGTCTTGACGATGCCTGGGTGGATATTCCGAAAGGTGGCATGCCTAGCGCTATTTACACCAATCTGCCGCACGGCAAATATAAATTAAGGCTGCGCGTTACCACGCTTGGTATGCAGCCGAACACGGTCGAGACCGACTTGAATGTGGTGGTCAAGCCCCATTGGTACGAGACAGCACTGGCGCGGATCATCGCAGTTCTCGCGGTGATCGTGCTTTTCGTTGAACTGGTCCAGCTGCGCACGCGCTATCTGAAGCGGCAGGCCACACAACTACAACGGCAAATCGACGAGCGCACGCATGATCTGCGTATCGCCAATCAACGTCTCGATGTGTTGGCCAGCAATGATGCGCTAACGGGCATCTACAATCGCCGTCGTTTTATGGAGCTGGTGGGAGAGGAGCGTAGGCAGGCGCGACAACATTCGATCTGCATGGCGATCTTCGATCTGGACCACTTTAAGCAAATAAATGATAACTACGGGCACCAGGCCGGCGACGCCGTTATTTGCGGAGCCGTCGAAATCATCAAACAGCATTGCCGACAAGGCGATTTGGTGGGGCGTTACGGCGGCGAAGAATTCGTCATGTGTCTGCCCGACACCAGCCTGCAAGGTGCGCATGACACCGTCGAACGCATTCGCAAACTCCTGGCCAGTACGGTCATGACTCATGATGGGCGTTCGCTCTCGGTAACTGTCAGCGTTGGTGTCGCAGTGCTACGCGAAGATGAGCCCATCGAGCAATGGTTGTCGCGCGCGGACAAGGCGCTGTATGAAGCTAAGCATGGCGGAAGGAATCGCTCGGTCACCGCTGCTTGAGTTTTCGACCCAGCATCTGGAGGCAAGTTTGCACCGAAGGGATGCCGATAGCTCGGCGCGTGGCATAAAGGGGGAGAATGGCATCGTTGTAGCTGCCAGCCGCTATGCTTGTAACCTTTCCATTCACGAGAACGCGCCATGCTTTATTTGGCCTCGCAGTCACCGCGTCGACGCGAGCTTCTTGAGCAACTTGCGGCAACATTTTCTGTGCTTGATGTGCAGGTGCCGGAGTACAGAGCTGCAAGCGAATCGCCTAAGGACTATGTTCATCGCGTTGCGCGCGATAAAGCGCAGGCTGGCCTCGCGTTGCTTGGCGCGAACGATCGCGACGAAGCCATCGTCATTGGGGCGGATACCGAAGTGGTGCTGGACGGGGATGTCTTCGGCAAACCTGCCGATGTGGACGATGCGATAGCAATGTTGCGGCGCCTTTCCGGGCGTACACATGAGGTTATTTCGTCGGTTTGGTTGGCCGGCGCCGAACGTGAGCTAGGCGATGCCTGCATCTCGCGTGTGCGTTTTGCCAAGCTTGACGAAGCGTCCATTGCCGCCTATGTCGCCAGCGGCGAGCCATTCGGCAAGGCGGGTGCGTATGCGATCCAAGGGCGCGGCGCTACGTTGATTGAACACTTGGAAGGCAGCTATTCCGGCGTGATGGGGCTGCCCTTGTTCGAGACGGCAGGTTTGCTGAAGAACGTGGGTATCGAGTTGCTCTAACGTCTCAGGTCGTGGCAAACAAAGCGATAAGTGCAAACAGGTTGTAGATGCAGTGTGCGAGGACCGCCGGCCACAACGATGTGGATTTCAACCGCAACCAGCATAGCGCGGCAGCGAGCAGGATGAGGTTCGGCAGCGCGTACCATTCAAAGTGCAGGCCACCCAGATGCACCACGCCAAACAGCACGGCGCAAATCGTTACCGATAAACCCGTCGATAGCCGACGCATGAGTGCCGACAGTAGCACGCCCCGGAACATCAATTCTTCGATCAAGGGGCCGACGCTAACCGCCACGATGGCCAGCGGCAGGCGCAGGTTGCCGCTGGCATGACGGCTGATCTCCTCCACGTTTTGCGTGACTTCATGACCATGCGCCAGCCACTGGGTCAGCACGCCGCCTAATGGTGGCATCACCAGTCCAACCAAAACGGCCAGTGCATACCAACTCGCAGCGATGGGTGCAGTCAGACCAAAACCGGGCGGCTGCGGGAGTGCCCACAGCGTCGGCCAACTGCGACGCACCAGCACAAGCATGATCAATGCGATCAACGGCAACGCCAGGATCACCAACAACGCATTGCTGTCGGGCTGCTGCAACAACGTCATCACATGCTGGTGCACTTGAGCATGGGAGAGATCGGGATGATGAAACCCTTCGAGAATGCTGGCCACGAAACTGACCAGCGTTCCGGCGGCGATTTGCAAAAGAAAATAAAGCAGGATCAGCGCGAGCGCATGCAGCACGCCGGGCGCGTGCACGGCAACCGCCGAAGGCAGTGGTGAAACCGGGTCCTCTGGCTTGGTCGGCGAAACAGCCATGACGCGATATCGCTTCAGCCTGCCAATATCGCGCGGCCGAGCCCCATGATGGCCATGACCAACAACGCAACCCAGCCAATCAAAGCGGTCATATATCCAGCGCTCCGCTTGTGGGCATCGCGCAGATAGGCCAGCGCGTACCAGACCCGGCCGACAATCCACACCAGGCCCGCAACACCTGCCCACAACACATAGCCGTAATGCGCCGCCAGCCACAGCAGCGGCAGAAACATCAACGTGCTTTCCACCGTGTTCATTTGCACGCGGTAAGCGCGCTCGAAGGCCGGGTGTCCGCTGATCGCCGGGGCTTCGATGCCGTACTTCCCTCGTGCGCGGCCGACGGCCCACATGGTGCCGAACTGCAGCAAGACGGTCAGCAGGGTAACCAGGGCGGGCAGGTTCTGAATCATGACGGCACTCATGCATTAGGGTGATGCCACTCTAGCCGTTTGGTGCCATGCTGTGGGGCATGGCCGGAGGGGCCGGCTGACACGTCGATCACGCTTAAGTCGGGGGATATATGGACTGGCAGAAGGGCGAACAGAGTCAGAATGTCGAGGTCGATAGCGGCGGCGGTGGCGGCCGAGGTTTCGGCGGTGGCGGTCGCATGGGTATCGGCGGCCTGATCATCCTGGCGTTGCTGGGTTGGATCTTCTTCAAGAATCCGATGGCATTGCTCGATCAAGGCGGCAGTCAGCCGGGTGCGTATTCGCCCAACAGCCAACCGGCGCAGGTGGACCCCGAACAGAAGTTGTTTGTCGAGAAGATTCTCGGCTCGACCGAAAAAACCTGGGGCGACATTTTCAACGGTATGGGGCGTACGTACGTGGACCCCAAGCTGGAGCTTTTCAGCGGCGGCGTAAACACCGCTTGTGGCGCAGCATCCACGGCGGTCGGACCATTCTATTGCCCGGGCGACCAGAAGGTTTATCTGGATCTGGATTTTTTCCGCGAGCTTGATGCGCGTTTCCATGCTAGCGGCGATTTCGCGCGTGCCTACGTCATCGCGCATGAGGTAGGGCATCACGTACAGGAACAACTTGGCATCTTCGACAAAGTGAGCCAACTGCAGAAGCAGGGCGTGCCGATGCAAGGTGCCGATGGTTTGTCGGTGCGGCAAGAATTGCAAGCCGATTGTTTCGCCGGCGTGTGGGCTAACCGCACGCAACAGCGTTTGCAGTGGCTGCAGCCCGGCGATGTCGAATCGGCGCTCAACGCGGCCAGTCAGATCGGCGACGACACTTTGCAGCGCGAGGCGCGCGGTACGGTGGTACCCGATTCGTTTACGCACGGTACGTCGGCGCAGCGCGTGAAGTGGTTCAACACGGGGCTGCAGAGTGGCGATATTCAGCAGTGCAATACGTTTAGCGGTTCGCTCTGAACCAGCGCCGCTCGGAGGCCACCCCTCTCCAAGAGAGGGCTGGGCTGCAAACGAACCAGCCCTTGCTAAAATCGGTGGTGCGCGCCTGGGGCGCGGCTACTCCTTTGCCATGACTCATCCATGCCTGCGCTGTGGCGCTTGTTGCGCCCACTTCCGTGTCGCCTTCCACTGGTCGGAGGCCGACATATCATTGAGCGGTGAGGTGCCGCCGGCCCTCATCGAAAAACTCGACCCGCATCGCGTGGTCATGCGTGGTACGCAAGCCTTGCATCCCCGATGCATCGCGCTGGAAGGTGCAGTCGGTAACGACGTGCATTGCCGTATCTATGCGCAACGCCCTTCGGTGTGTCGTGACGTGCAGCCGTCATGGGAGTCGGGCGTTCAAAATCCGCAATGCGACAAAGCGCGGATTGCGCATGGGATGCCGCCATTGACGCCGCGGGATTGGCCCGATTCTGCGTGACCCATCCTTGAGCTGTCGTCAACGCATTGGCGGTGTGGTCGCGTCATCCTGGAAGGCGAGTACGAACTGTCGCAAGTCAGCCTCGTTGACATCGGAAACGGCGATATAGCGCATGTCGCCGGTGGTCCAGCGGATCACCGCGTACCCACGCCATTGGGATGTCTCCAGTGACGAATCACTGGATGACACCGGCCACTGATACAGATTGATCACATGCAGCCGCCGCTTGTAG
Source organism: Vulcanimicrobiota bacterium (assembly GCA_903970555.1). GTDB lineage: Bacteria > Pseudomonadota > Gammaproteobacteria > Xanthomonadales > Rhodanobacteraceae > Dyella_B. The sequence continues at coordinate 25,527 of CAJCJD010000205.1, read as the reverse complement.
ATCAGGGCTGCGACGCTGTGTCCATCCAGCGCATCGAGCCGACCGCCTACAAGCGGAAAGCCTTCGCCGGCCAGATCCTTCACGCGCGGTGAAAAATCGAGCTTGCCATCGAACCACGGTTTTACCGTGTGTTGATCGGTCGAAACGATATCCATCAGGTGTTCGGGCTGCATCGATCGAATGTGACTGGAGACGGCGTCACCAATGAGCTGGCTCGTGTCGCCGCCGCGTTGTGAGGACGTATAGATCCACATCGGCGCGATGAGTAACAAGGCGACTCCAAACCCTGCTGCCATAGCGAGGGCGACCGGTGGACGGCGTAATCTTGCGACACGCGCGGGAGCTTCCGTTGCGGGCTTAAGAGCCTGCCATTGTTCGCGCAATGCATGGGGCGCGCGCCGATAAAGCGACGGCTGCGCCAAAGCCTTATGCAGCTGAGCATAGTCTGCGTATTGCATCGCACAGTTGACGCAACCTTGCATATGCCGGGTGATGGCAACGCTCTGCGCAGCGTCCAGTTCGTCGTCGAGGTAGGCGTGCAGAAGCAGCCTGGCGTCATTGCACATCATGACGGCGTGCCTCCGTGGAATGGCGGGTCAGCTCGGCTCTTAGTCGTTCGCGCGCGCGGGCAAGTCGCGACATGACCGTTCCGATCTTCTGTCCGGTGATCGCGGCAATTTGTTTGTACGAGCACTCTTCGAGTTCGCGCAGCACTATCACTTCGCGCAACGAATGAGGCAGGTTTTCCAGCGCAACCTGCAGTGATCCCACATCCAAGGCGAGTATGGCGCGCGCTTCGGGCGTGGGTTGCTCGTCGCTCATCGTGTGCACGTCATCGTCAAATGCTTCGTGCATGCCATCCGGCGGCGCCTTTGTGCGCAGCGAGTAATACGTATTGCGCACAATGGCGAGTAGCCAGACGCGCGCATCGCCGCCGTGGAAACTATTGAAGTAGCGAAACGCGCGCAGCATCGCTTCCTGCACGACATCCTGCGCATCCATGTCATCGCGGGACAGCCAGCGGGCAAGGTTGTACGCCGCGTCCAAATGCGGCAGCACGCACACATCGAAGCTGGTGCTCCCGGCTGCGCGCGGATCGTGCCCGAGGTTGTGAAAGTCAGCTGGCATAAAAGGTATTACCGCTGTTTCAGCGACTTTATTCCCTTGGCGGAAAAGCGGGAATAGGCCGATGGAAAGACCGGTATTGCTTGGGGAGAGCGGCGCGGCCGCTTTATCCGAGTGGAGTAACCGATCATGCAAGACGTTCATGACAACCCAACCGAGGGCCGGCGTCAGTTTCTGAAGTGCATGGCCTGGGCCGGGGCCGGCACCCTGTGGCTGATGAAGAGCGGTGTGCTGCACGCCCAGCCGCTTGGCGATGGCACGGCGGCTGCCGCCAAAGACGCCAGTTTCAGCTTCGTGCAGATCAGCGATTCGCATATTGGCTTCCACAAGGCGCCGAACATGGATGTGGCGGCCACGCTTCGCCAGTCGCTGGCGTTGATTAACGCCCAGGCGAATCGCCCGGCCTTTTTGCTGCATACGGGCGATCTCACACACCTTTCCCGGCCAGACGAGTTCGATACCCTGGCGGGGCTGATGCAGGAAGCGCACGTCGGCCATACTTTTTACGTACCGGGCGAGCACGATGTGATCGGCGACAACGGCGCCGAATTTTTTCGTCGCTTCGGCGAACGGCAGCAGGCAGGCGGGTGGTACAGCTTCGATCAAGGTGGCGTGCATTTCGTCGGCCTGATCAACGTGCTCAACCTTCGCGCCGGCGGCTTGGGTTCGTTGGGGGCGGATCAACTGGTATGGCTTAAGAACGATCTGGCGGGTCTGTCATCGGATACGCCGTTGGTGGTGTTCGCGCATATGCCGCTCTGGCCGCTGTATCCAGCATGGGGCTGGGGTACTGACGACAGTGCCGAGGCGCTGTCGTATTTACGGCGTTTTGGCTCGGTAAGTGTGTTGAACGGCCATATCCACCAGATCCAGCAGAAGGTGGAAGGAACCATCACGTTCTACACGGCGCGATCGACAGCCTATCCACAACCGGCCCCAGGTGTCGGTCCAGGACCTGGGCCTTTGCAAAGCGTGACGGCGGATGCCTTGCATCGCTACTTGGGCATCCGTGACGTGCGTCATGTGCGCGGCGCCGACGCATTGGCGGTCACCGAAGAGGTGCTGTCATGACTGTCGCTGCAACGCTTCGATTGGGGTGCGTGTTGATGATGGTGGCGTTATGCGGTGTGGATCGCAGCGCCGTCGCCGCTGATGCTTCCTCGGCGGAGGGCGCAAAGGTTTTTCAGATCGATATACGTAACTTCGCCTTTGCGCCCAAAACGATCACCGTGCCAGCGGGCGCGCGCGTAGTCTGGACCAATCGCGACGAGGAGCCGCACGTCGTCACCAGCGCAGGTGCGCAATTTACGTCGTCGAAGGCGTTGGACACCAGCGACTCCTACGGTGTGACGTTTTCCAAACAGGGCACGTATACCTATTACTGCTCGATCCATCCGATGATGGTTGGCACCATCATCGTGCAGTGATGGAGGATTGCTGGCTGTTGAAGCGGTAGATGTCCATGGCAAGGAAGCCGAGATCTATGCCTGCGTCGATGCGTTGTGCGGTGGCATGCTCGCCGGCGGCACCGAGAGCCACGTAAAGCGGCAGAAAGTGTTCGTCGGTAGGGTGCGCGCGCTCGGCGAATGGTGCCTGTCGGCGGTAGTCGAGTAGGGCTGGGACATCGCCGGCGACAAGCTTCTGCTCGATCCACTCGATGAATGGCCGAACATAAGGCGCTTCGCGCTCCTCGCTGTAGCCGGCGCGGAAGTCGTGCAGATTGTGCGTGATGCTGCCCGAGCCGATGATCAAGACGCCTTCTTCGCGCAGCGGAGCCAACGCCTGCCCGACGGCGTATTGGTGCGCGGGCCCAAGGTTCGGCTGGATCGATATCGGCACGACGGGAATATCGGCATGCGGATAGAGCATACGCAACGGCACCCACGCGCCATGGTCGAGGCCATGAGCGGCATCGAGCGTGGGTGCGAGACCTGCTTGTTCGAGTAAGCGCTTCGCCTGTGCGGCGACAGCTGGTGCGCCTGGGGCGGGATAGTGGATTTCGAACAGTTCGCGCGGAAAACCGTAGAAATCGTGGATGGTTTCCGGATGCGCTGCGCCGCCTACCGTCGGGTTGTGTGCCAGCCAGTGGGCTGTCGCGACAACGATGGCTTTCGGGCGCGGCAGCGTCGCGGCCAGCTCGGCCAGGCGCACGCCGACCTGACCAGGATTCAGCGCGGTCATCGGCGAGCCGTGCGAAATGTAGAGACTGGGCAGTGCACTCATGGCGACAACTTCCGCGGGCTAATGCTGAAGACGTGTGGGCCGAGAAGAGAGTTCGCAACGGTGGGAAAAGTGGAACGCAGTGTCGCTTTTTGGGAACGGTGTACAGCGATATGCGAGTAGCGACGCGAGCTACATACTCCCCCTGCAAACAGGGGGAGGGCACATCATCGCGTTATTTGCGGCGCGGCGGCTTCCCGCCGCCCTGTCCTTGCGGACGCGGCTTGCCGCTATGGCCACGCGCATGGGCCGGCTTGAATCCGGGCTTGCGTGGTGCATGTTCGGCGGGTTGCTCTTCGGTGCCGTTCCACTCGCAGATGCGCAGCATCTGCTGGTTCACCCACACCTTTTTCAGGTGCTGGAAGATTTCCGGCGGCATGCCGTCTGGCAGGTCGATCAGGCTGTAATCGCCACGAATGCTCAGTCGTCCGATGTATTGGCTTTCCAAGCCGGCCTCGTTGGCGATGGCGCCGATGATGTTGCCGGGCTTCACACCGTGTTCGTGGCCTACTTCGATGCGATAAGTACGCTTGCCTGCCTCGGTGGCGTGCGGACGAGCCTGACGCGGCGAGGCATCACGGGGAGCATCGTCACGATGACGCGATTCCCGCGCGGGACGGCGCGTCTCGCCGTCGTGGCCATGTCCGTGCGCAGGGCGAGTGTCGCGCTCGCGCGTCTCGCGTGCATATTCGCGTTTTGCCGGTGGCTCCAGCAGCAGCGGGCGATCGCCCTGGACAAGACGCGCCAACGCTGCGGCGATTTCGATTGCCGGAATGTTGTGTTCCTGTTCGAACTGCTCGATCAGCTGCTGGAATTGTTCCAGGCCGCCGACAGCGAGCGTGTCGCTGATGCTTTGCTTGAAGCGCGTGATACGGCGATCGTTCACGGCTTCGACCGTTGGGAGTTTCATCTCCTCGATCGGCTGGCGCGTAGCGCGTTCGATTGCGCGCAGCATGCCTTTTTCGCGGGGCGTGACGAACAGAATCGCTTCGCCGCTACGTCCCGCACGACCGGTACGGCCGATGCGATGCACATAGCTTTCGGTGTCGTAGGGGATGTCGTAGTTCATCACGTGGCTGATGCGATCCACATCAAGACCACGTGCGGCGACGTCGGTCGCTACGAGAATATCGAGCTTGCCTTCCTTGAGTTGCTGAATTACGCGTTCGCGCTGCGGCTGCGCGATATCGCCATTGATCGCCGCGGCGGCGAGGCCGCGCGCTTGCAGCTTTTCGGCGAGTTCTTCGGTGGCCTGCTTGGTACGCGCGAAGATGATCATCGCGTCGAACGGTTCGGCTTCGAGGATGCGCGTCATCGCATCCAATTTGTGCATGCCGCTCACCCACCAATAGCGCTGGCGGATGTTCGCGGCTGTGGTAGTGGCGGCCTTGATGGTGACTTCAACAGGGTCTTTCAGATGGTGCTGGGCGATCTTGCGAATCGGCGGCGGCATCGTGGCGGAGAACAACGCCACCTGACGCTCCGGCGGCGTGGCTTGCAGCACTTTTTCGACGTCGTCGATAAAGCCCATGCGCAGCATTTCATCGGCTTCGTCGAGCACGATGAAACGCAGTTCGGAAAGATCGAGCGTCTTGCGATCCAAGTGATCGATCACGCGGCCAGGCGTGCCAACAACCACGTGCACGCCACGGCGCAATGCGTGCAACTGCGGGCCATAGCTCTGGCCGCCGTAGATGGGTAGCACTTGGAAGCCAGGGATATGCGTGGCGTAGCGCTGGAACGCTTCAGCCACTTGGATGGCCAATTCGCGCGTGGGTGCCAGCACCAATGCTTGCGGCTTGCCGGCGCGCGCTTCGAGCCGCGACAGGATCGGCAACGCGAAGGCGGCGGTCTTGCCGGTGCCGGTCTGCGCCTGGCCCAAAACATCGCGGCCCTGGAGCAAAGAAGGAATCGTCGCGGCCTGGATCGGCGAAGGCGATTCGTAGCCAACATCGGTCAGTGCCCGCAGTACTTCCGGCGAGAGCGCAAGCGCAGAGAAGCCAGCGGAAGCCGGAGTAGTGTCAGGAGACGGGGACGACATGGGGGAGACCTCGACGTGGCATGCACGAGGGCATGCGGGAGAATGGTCACTATTGTAACAGCCTACAGCCGCCATACCCTTATTCCGAGGCTCGCCAGTCACCTTGTCATCAGGAAATTCCGGCGTAAAACCGCTTGAAAGACCGGGTCTGGCTGGGTATGGGTATCCCTCAGGCAGCGGATAGGCTACGGCTTTGGCCCCCGGCCAGGCTGGGGGCCGAGCCAAGGGTGCGGGTCGATGATCTGGCGAACGAAAGCTCAACGCATCGTGAAAGAAGCCGACGCGCGTTAGCGTCATGCGGCCAGACCATATGTGCATCAACCAGGCGTTGCCGCAGCCGGCACATCAGGAACGCCGAGCACCAATGCGCGTTCCCGTATCATTCCAACCACGCAACAACCGTTCGTGTTATCGCTGGGATGCTGGAGAACGTGCAATCGTGATGCCGTATTTGCGAACACCTCGTACGCATATTCGTCTGGCCGATGAAGCGGATGCGCCGAAACTGTTGCGATATCGCACGGAAAATCGCGAGCACCTCGCACCGTGGGAGCCGCTGCGCGGTGCCGAGTACTACACGCTATTGCATTGCATGCATTCGATTGCAGATGGGCGCGAGCACGCACGACTCGATCGGGGTTATCCCTTGATCGTCTTCGACATCGATGAGCAGAAGATCCTTGCCACGTTCACCTTCGCCAACATCGTGCGCGGTGCTTTTCAGGCGTGTCATCTTGGTTATGGCATTGCGGCGCATGCGCAAGGTCAGGGCCTGATGCGAGAAGTGCTGGAGCCGGGCATCGCCTGGGCATTCGGCGAATTGGGCCTGCATCGCGTGATGGCCAATTACTTACCGCGTAATGAACGTAGCGCGAAGTTGCTTGCGCAACTTGGTTTCGAGCGCGAAGGCTACGCCAGACGTTATCTACAGATTGCCGGCGTGTGGGAAGACCATGTGCTGACCGCCCGGATTTGTCCGGGCGGTTGAATCGCTGCCGCGATTAAGCCTTGGCAGCCGGCCGGCTGCCGCGCGGACGACGCTTGCGGTTACCCATGGCGTGTTCGCCGCCACCACCGCCCTGCACGTGAGCATGCGGACGATGCGACGAACCACCTTGGCGTTGACCGCCCTGGCGTTGCGAACGTGCCTGAGGCTGACGCTGCCCCTGCTTGGGACGCGGTGCACTGGCATCCAGACGCAGCGGTGAGGAAAGCTCGAAACCGGGCACTTCGTTGATCGCGATGTCCTGCGCAAGCAGCTTGCGGATATCGCGCAGCAAGCCCGATTCATCATGGCTGACCAGCGATAGTGCCAGGCCGTCGGCACCGGCACGGCCGGTACGGCCAATGCGATGTACGTAATCTTCGGCCACCATCGGCAGATCGAAGTTGATCACGATGGGCAGCTGGTCGATGTCGATACCGCGTGCGGCGATATCGGTCGCCACAAGCACGGTGACGCGACCGCTCTTGAAATCGCTGAGCGCGCGGGTGCGAGCGTTCTGGCTCTTGTTGCCATGAATGGCCGCGGCGCGCAAACCGGATTGCTCCAGATACTTCACCAGCTTGTCGGCGCCATGCTTGGTACGGCTGAACACCAGCGTCTGGCGACGGCTGTCTTTGCTCAGCACGTGCAACAGCAGGTCGCGCTTGCGCGAAGCATCCACCGGATGCACTTCGTGACTGACCGTGGTGGCGACGCTGTTGGCAGGCGTCACCGAGACTTCGCGCGGCGCGTGCATGAACTGCATGGCCAGCGACTTGATCTCAGGTGCGAAAGTGGCCGAGAAAAGAAGCGTTTGGCGCTGCTTCGGCAACGCGCTGATGATGCGCTTCAACGGCGGCAGAAAGCCCATGTCGAGCATGCGGTCGGCTTCGTCCAGCACCAGCACTTCAACACCGCTGAGATCCAGCGTGCGCTGCTGCATGTGGTCGACCAGGCGGCCCGGCGTGGCAATGACGATATCAACGCCGCGACGCAGTGCCTGGATCTGCGGCCCCATGCTGACGCCGCCAAAGATCGTGGCGCAGCTGATGCGTAGATGTTTGCCGTAGTCGCGCAGGTTGTCGTAGATCTGTGCGGCCAGTTCGCGCGTCGGCGTCAGGATCAATGCACGCGGACGACGGGTCATGGTTTGTCCGGCCGTGGACAAGTGTTGCAGCAACGGCAGCGCGAAGGCGGCCGTCTTGCCGGTGCCGGTTTGCGCGGCAGCTAGAAGGTCGTGACCTTCCAATACCACCGGAATGGCGCCGGCCTGAATGGGGGTAGGTTGCGTGTAGCCTTGGTCGGCAAGCGCGCGCAGCAACGCAGGGGCTAGGCCCAGCGATTCGAATGACATGAAATACTCCTGATGCAACCCGGAGCGTTCATGCAGAACCGCGTTGCTTTATGGGGGGTGTTGGGAAACGTATCGCCCGAACGGGCGGCACCCAAGCGCCAAGTATACATGAATATTGGGTGGCCCGTTGTCGGGGCCGTTCATCGTGCTAGCCTCCTGCGGTCTCAAACCAGGAGCTTCGCATGCTCATCCTGTCCGCCTTGCGTGAGTTGAACCACGAGCAAAGGCATACCGTGTTGGCGAGTTTCCTGGGTTGGACGCTCGATGCGTTCGATTATTTCATGTTCACTTTTGTGATTGTCGCTATCGCCCACGAATTTGGGGTCGATCGGACCGAGGTCACGCTTGGCGTGTTCCTCACACTTGCGGCGCGTCCCGTGGGTGCGTTGCTGTTTGGCCGCCTGGCCGATCGCTACGGGCGCCGGCCTGTGTTGATGGTCGACGTGATCCTGTTTTCGGTGTTTGAGCTGGCGACGGCGTTTTCGCCCTCGATCACCATTCTGCTTGCCATGCGGTTTTTATTTGGCGTGGCGATGGGTGGCGAGTGGGGTATCGGTGCGTCCTTGGTGATGGAATCCATTCCGCCGAAATCCCGTGGCCTGGTGTCGGGCCTGCTGCAAAGCGGTTATCCCTGCGGTTTCTTTCTCGGTGCGTTGGTGAACTGGTTGCTGGTGGATCACATCGGCTGGCGTGGCCTGTTCGTGGTCGGTGCGTTGCCGGCGTTGCTGGTGCTGTATATCCGCCGCAAAGTGCCGGAGTCGCCGGCGTGGGCGGCCAGTCAGGCCGAGCATGGCAAACGCAGCCTGTTCGACGCGATGCGCGGTCAGTGGAAACTGGCGATCTATCTGATGTGCCTGATGGCGGCGTTCAACATGTTCAGCCACGGCTCGCAGGACATGTATCACACGTTCGAAGAAGTGAATCTGCATCTGCCTACCGGTTCGGGTGCCGCGTTTGTGCTGGTTGCGCTGCTCAACCTCGGGGCGTTGGTCGGCGGCATTTTCTTCGGTGCGTGGTCGGAGAAAATCGGTCGTCGTCGCGCCATGATCATCGCTGCGTTGCTGGCCATTCCGGTGATACCGCTGTGGGCGTATGGCGGCTCGCTGTTGTTGTTGGGTTTGGGTGCTTTCCTGATCCAGGTGATGGTGCAGGGCGCCTGGGGCGTGGTGCCGACCCATCTCAATGAGTTGTCGCCCGACGCCGTGCGCGGCACCTTGCCGGGTTTCGCCTATCAGATGGGCAACTTGCTCGCAGCCGGGACGGCTACAGCGCAATCGTGGCTTGCCGCGCGTCCCGGGATGGGGCTGCCGCAGGTGATGTCGCTTTGGATGGCCGTCGTTGCGGTGGTGCTGGCGTTGCTGGTGTGGTTGGGGCCGGAGGCGCGCGGAGTCGGCTTCGGCAAGGCTCGTAGCTGATAGAATCCCCGTTTTAGTTTTCACCGAGAGACAGGCAATGAAGGCTGGCAAGGACAAGGTCATCGCGTTCCACTACACGCTTACCGTGGACGGCGAGAAGGTGGAAAGCTCGCACGAAGGCGGGCAGCCGTTGTGGATTCTGCTCGGCCATGGCCAGCTGATCCCGGGGCTGGAAAAGGCGCTGGAAGAACACGGCGCGGGCGATACGCTGCAGGTCGAGATCCCGCCTGCCGAGGGCTATGGCGAGCGCCAGGAAGGTCAGATCCAGCGCGTGCCGAAGAAATATTTCCAGCAAGGCAATCGCCTTAAGCCTGGCATGGTGACGGTGCTCGCGCTCAAGGAAGGCGGGCAGCGCGCGGTGACGGTGCACAAGGTGGGCATGAGCACGGTCGACGTCGACCTCAATCATCCGATGGCCGGCAAGACACTGAATTTCGATGTGACCGTGCAAGAAGTGCGCGATCCCACGGAAGAAGAGCTGCAGCACGGCCATGCGCATCCGCCGGGTGCGGACGCGCATTGAGCGCGCCATGCCTTGCTCCCTCCCCTGTAAGCAGGGTGAGGGGCTAAAAGAAACTAACGGCGCCCTAGGGCGCCGTTGCTGTTTTAAAGCCGATTAACCCATTAAACCAGGCTGATCTGCACATCCACATTGCCGCGCGTCGCGTGCGAGTACGGGCAGATGTCCCTGTGGGCTGTATCGATCAATTCCTGCGCTACGGCCCGATCGATGCCCGGCAGGCTCACTTCAAGTTTCACGGCGATACCGAAGCCGGTGGGTTCGCGCGGACCGATGCCGACGTGCGCGGTGACCGATGCCTCTTTCAGCGTGACTTTCTTCTCGCGTGCCACAAAGCGCACCGCGCCTTCGAAGCAGGCCGCATAACCGGCTGCAAACAGCTGCTCCGGATTGCTGCCGTGGCCGCCCGGGCCGCCGAGTTCTTTCGGCAACTTCAGGTCGAAGTCCAGCACATTGTCGCTGCTGTGGATATGGCCTTCGCGGCCGCCCTTGGCGGTGGCTGTGGCGGTGTAGAGGATCTTGGTCGGGTTGCTCATGGGTTTAGTCTCACTCGTCGGTGGGGGCGGCCAATTGAGCCGCAAGGGATTTCAGTTCGTGACGCAGATGCTCGAAGGCGTCAGCGGACAGGCAAAGCCGTTCGGCCAAACAGCGCGGTACTTCGGCTGCGCGCGTGCGCAGGTTATGGCCGGTATCGGTCAGGGTGATTTCTACTTCGCGTTCGTCGCTTTGGCGGCGACGGCGGCCCAGCAGCCCTGCTTGTTCCAGCCGCTTCAGCAATGGGGTGAGGGTGCCCGAGTCCAGCTGCAGACGTTCGCCCAGTTCGCGAACGGTCAGGCCATCGCGCTCCCACAACACCATCATCACCAGATATTGCGGGTAGGTCAGGCCTAGCGCCTCCAGCAGCGGGCGATAGATTGCCGTCATGCGCCGGGATGCGGCGTACAGGGCGAAGCAGAGCTGTTCGTCGAGAAGCAGGGTTGGTTGGATGTCAGACTTCATGAAAAACACGATAGCATCAAATTTAATTGTGCACAATATATATTTTGTGGAGAGGGCATGTTTGGAATCTTCACGAAGGGGTTAGTCCAGCAGTCGCTTGCCGTAGGCGAAGTGATCGCGCCAGTAGGGGCCGTCGATATCATCCAATCGCACCGTGCCGCCGCTGTTTGGGGCATGCACAAAGCGGCCTTTGCCGACGTAGACGCCGACATGGCTGATTCCACCGCCGATGCTGAAGAAAACCAGGTCGCCACTCATCAGGTCGTCCATGCTTCGGACCTTGACCCCATTGAGCGATGCCATGTCGCGCGAACTATGCGGCAGCATCATGTTGGCGGCGTTGCGGTAGATGTAGTCCACCAGGCCGCTGCAATCGAAGCCGCCCTCGGGTGTGTTGCCGCCATAGTGATAAGGCGTGCCGACCAGGGCCATGGCGCGGAATAGCACGTCGTTGGCGGTACCGATGGAATTCTCAGGCGCCCGTGCCGGTTCGTCGGCGAGAGCCGAATGCGAGGGCTTGTAAGTGGCTTCGCGTCGGGGCGCGCCAGCGCAGGCCGCCAATAGCAACAGAATGCCGGCCAGTGCGGCCAATCGCAGCACATGTTCGAACGATCGGTGTTTGTCCGTATCACTGCTGCTGGCGAGCGCCATAAAAAAACCTCGGCGTGGTGTGCGCCGAGGTTATAGCAAATCAATAGCTTGGGTGGAAGTTCTCAGGAACTGGAAGAGGTGAGGGGCGGCGGTGCGGGAGGTGGCGGTGGAGGCAGAGGGAGGCCGGCGGGTGGAGGCGGTGGCATGTTGCCAGGGCCCATCGGTGCTCCCGGCGGCCCGGGGGGTAAGGGCGACAGGCTGAACAGCACGGGTACCTTGACCCAGGCCTCGACAGCTTTGCCGCCTTCCGTCTTGGGGTTGTAGTGCCACTTCATGGCGGCATCGCTGGCGGCTTTGGTCAGCTCAGGGGATGCTTTGGTCTTTTCGTTATCAATCTCGATCTTGCGCGCCGTACCGTCGGTGCCGACCAGCACCTTGAGCAACACCAGACCTTGCTCGCGGTTTTTCACGGCATCAGGCGGATACGGCGGCGGCATCGCTGCGTTGTAATGCAGATCCTGGCCGGGTGGCGCATCGGTCGGGGGCGCGGATTCGGTTTGCGCGATGACCGCACTGCTGACGAACAACGCGCCCATGGCGATATAGCCGAGTCGGCGACGCCAAGGATTGCAGGATGGACGGCTAATCATTGTGAGACGCTCCTTCAATTGTGATTCGGCCAGCCAGGGGATCATGGCCGGGTGCACATCTACGCCGGTGCTGCGCATCAAGGCTTGGGCGTAGCGCAGTTCATGCTGTGGCGAAGCGCGCAATACGCTTTCGTCGCAAGCAAGTTCCTGGTCCAGCTGGAAGCGCGGTAGTGCGAGCCATGCAAGGGGATGAAACCACAGCACGATCAGCGTGCATTCGCTCAACAGGCTCCACCATGCGTCGCCACGGCGCAGGTGCGTGCACTCATGGCGCAACATCATGTCGCGCGCATCGGCGTCGTAACGCTCCAGAAAATCTTCAGGCAGCAACAGGCGCGCCCGAGGTGCCCACATCGCTGCCGGGCCTGCTGCGTGCAGGCGCAAGAGATGCTTGCTCAATGCGGGATGTTCGGCGAGCAATCGCTGCCGCATCGCGTCTGGCAACGTACGACAAGCGCGTGCCAGCGTTGCGTAACGGATGGCCAAACGAGCAATGCCGTAGGCGATGCCAAACAGCCACACTGCGATAAGCCACGCGTTTGTGTTCACTGATGCATCGTGCGTATCGACGAATGTTTGCATAGGCAGCATCGCCATAACCGGCTGCAACGACAATGCGGGCAACGGTGCCGGCAGCCATGGCGTGGCTGCCAACAGCAATGGCAACACCCATAGCGTGAATGCGGGGCCGGCGCCGAATGCGCGACGCATCGGCTTGCGTAGCAGCAACACTATGGCCAACCCCACTGTCGTGGTCAGCAACATGCGTAACAGCATCGCATTCATATCAACGCTCCTTGCGTTCGATGGCGTCGATCAGCTTGCGCAATTCGGCGATGTCTTTGGCGGACAGCTTTTCGTGCTGATTGAAATGCGCGAGCAATGGAGCAACGCGTCCGCCGAAAACACGGTCGAGCAGACTGTGGCTTTCTTGCGATTGCCATTGCGTGCGAGTTAGCAATGGGGCGTACAGATAACGGCGTCCGTCGCGGGTGGCTTCAACGGCGCCTTTGCCTAGCAGGCGGTTGAGCAGGGTGCGGACGGTTTTCTCGTGCCAATCGCTGTTGGATTGCACAGCGGCAACGATCTGCTCGGACGTTAGGGGCGCCTCGTCCCATAGCGCCTCCATGACGCGGCTCTCGGCTTCGCTGATGGAGATGGGGGACTGTGGCATCAGGTAAACCCTTTTGGATTACACGTGTAGTCTTGGAACTAAATTACACGCGTAATCCAGAGGATGCAAGCCTCTGCGCAATGGTCAATGCCCCGGGACGTCGATCTCTTGCTCTGCAAGGGTTGCCCCCGCTGCGTTCCAGGCACGCAGGCGATAGCGCCCGGGGTAGAGATACAGCACGTTGCGCGCGTGTTGACGGGCGAAGGTGTAGCGATCGGCCGGGATGGCGGTGTTTGGCTCCCCGGGGTAATAGGCCTCCACGACACAGGGAATTTCTCCCGTACAAAGATTTGTGCTGATTCCGTAGGCGATGCGTTTGCCGCCAAGGCTCAGCCAGGATGGCCGTTCGTTGACATCAAAAGGCGGTCGGGGCAGCTCGAAGACGCGACGCGTACCGTCGGAAGGCGTCACGCCGGTGGTATCAAGGTCACCGTCCACTGCAGGGGGCAGAATGACGGTGACATCGTGCTGTTTTGGATCGGAGCTCCACACATTGCCGGCATCGTGATTGCGCAGGACGGCGGGAACAGGTGAGTGGAACATCAACGCGACTTTGGCGTAAAAGCCAAAGTCCAGGCCGCCGACGGCAACGTCGCGAAATTGCATCTGGTCCGCACAAAGCGGGTCGTAGCCGCTCAGGCGTTTGAGCTGCATCGCCATCGGCTGTGTATCGTCGCCCAGGTTGCCCACGGCCTTGTCGATGTGCGAGTAGCCGGCATGTATGAAAAGCTTGGCTTGCGGGTCTTTCGCGAACACTTTTGCGTAAAGGGCATTTGCTTGTTCGGTATCACGATCGTTATTGGATGCCGAATCGGAGTCATACGGCACGATGATGTAACCGAGCTTGATAGCCTGACGTACGATCTCTCCGTAAAGTGGTTCAAGCAGGTATTCGCTGCCCGATGCATCCGTGGCATAGCCGCGACGCATCAGGTCGACGTCCTTCTCGCTGAGTGCCTCGGCGGCAAAATAGCGAAAACCCAGCGCGCGTAGGCGCGGTAGCAGAGCCAGCGTCAGTTCGCGAGTATGCGCATCGTGGTGCGCTTCGTTGACCATCACGATATGCCGTTGGGCGGCAAGTGCGGTGATGGCGTCGGCGGCATCGACGCTGCTCCACGTATCGGAGCGTGGCAATGGCATCGATTTGGCGGGCGCGATGCGGTTGTCGAACGGGAAGGCCATCACAGCTTCGTTGTACAGGCCCAGCTCACTATCCACGGTGGCAAGCAGCTGCAGTGCGAGCATTTTGTTGTCGCTATTGAGCTTAGGCATCACCAAGGTGAGATAGTTGTATCGCGCCAGGCCATTCGGCGCGCTACCGAATCGGGTTAGTAACTCGCTGGTGGAAGGTCCAGCAGACTGCGCGCGCACACGGGCTGATGCCAGTAGCACGGTCGTGCAGGACAGGCACATCACGAACAATAGACGCATCGGCATGGGGGCGATGTCCGGGTTGCGTGGCACCAGCCTGCGACGTTGCCCGGATCTGCGCAAGTACCAATCCGGCAGGATCGCTACAATGGGTCGATGGATGCTTCCCACAGCGATGTATTGATTCTTGGTGGTGGTGTGGTTGGGCTGTCTTGTGCGCTGCACCTGCTTAAAGGCGGCGCCAGCGTGCGCGTGCTGGAGCAGGGCACCCCTGGCTGCGGCAGCTCGCACGGCAACTGCGGCACGATCACTCCCAGTCACGCGGCGCCACTGGCGATGCCGGGCATGCTGGGTGTCGCCCTGCGTTCGATGCTGCGCGCCGATGCCCCGCTGTATCTCAACCCGCGTTTCGATGGCCCGCGCTTGCGCTGGCTGCTGGGTTTCGCGCGGCATTGCAACTGGCGGGATTTTCAGCACGCCGCCCAGGCCCGCTCGGCGATCTTGCAGCGCTCCCGTCGCTTGCTTGGCGATCTGATTCGCGACGAGCAGCTGGACTGTGAGTTTGTCGAAAGTGACGGGCTTCTTTACGTATACCGAAGTACTTCAAAACTCGCCGATGACGAGCGCCATCATGCAGAGCTGCTCGATCGCTTCGGTGTCCCGGTGGAGCGCCTTAGCGGTGAACAAGTCGAGGCGATGGAGCCAGCGCTCAAACCGGGCGTGAAAGGCGGACTGTTTCACCCCGAGGATGCACGCCTGCGCCCGGACCGCTATGTGGCCGAGCTGGCTCGTTTGGTGCGCGAGCGCGGTGGCGTGATCGAAATCGGTGCCAGGGTCGAAGGCTTCAAAACCAACGAGCACCGTATCGACCAAGTGAACACCACGCGTGGCGATTTCACCGGCGATCGCGTGCTGATGGCGCTGGGTGCCTGGTCGCCATTGCTCGGCCAACGACTCGGTTTGCGTCTGCCGATGCAACCAGGCAAAGGCTATTCGCTTACCTACACCAGGCCAACACGCGTACCGCGCCGCGCATTGGTGCTGCGCGAGGCGGCCGTATGCGTCACCACCTGGGAAAGCGGTTTTCGCCTGGGCAGCACCATGGAGTTTTCCGGCTACGCGGAAGGGCTCAATCGCACCCGGCTCGACGCGCTGCGACGCGGTGCGGCCGAGGGCCTGCGCGAGCCGGAAGGTCCGCAGTTGCAGGAAGAATGGTGGGGTTGGCGGCCGATGAGCGTGGACGAAGTACCGATCATCGGCCCAAGCACGCGCTGGTCAAACCTGCATCTGGCGACAGGGCACGGCATGCTGGGCGTAAGCATGTCGGCGGCCACGGGTGAGCTGGTCGCCGCGCAACTTAGTGGTAAAACACCCGCATTCGATCCTGCGCCTTACGCGCCGGCCCGCTTCGGTCTGTAGTCACGTTCTGGACACCGCCCGCACGAAGGAGAAGGGTGATGAGCGAACGCTTCGATCTGATCGTCCTGGGCGCAGGCTCCGGCGGATTAAGTGTTGCGCAACACGCCGCCCGACTGGGCGCGCGAGTGGCGCTGTTCGATCCGGACGCGCTCGGCGGTACCTGCGTGAATCGGGGTTGCGTGCCGAAGAAGGCCATGTGGTTTGCCGCGCAGATGGCAGACCTGCATCGACTCGCCGCGGATTTCGGTTTCGAAACGACACCCATGCGTTTGGACTGGGCACGCTTCCGTCGGCTGCGCGATCAATACATTGCAGGTATTCGTCGTCGCTATGAAACACGTCTGCAGGCGGGTGGCATCCACGTGGTGACCGAAGCGGCGCATCTGCTCACGGCCGATACCGTCACGACGCAGACAGGTCTGCGCGCGAGTGCGCCGCAGATCGTGATTGCCACTGGCGCGCGCCCACGCCGCGTCGACATCCCGGGCTTCGAACTCGGCATGCTTTCCGATGACATCTTCGAACTTGAGTCGCCGCCACAGCACATTGCTGTCGTGGGTGGTGGTTACGTGGCGGTGGAATTTGCGTGCGTCTTGAACGCGCTGGGTTGCAAGGTGGATCTGTTGGTTCGCGAAAGCCTGCTCGCTGGCTTCGATATCGAACTGGTCGAGGCGTTGTCGGTGCAGATGCAGGCGCACGGTATCCGAGTCGTGCGCAACGCGCGGGTCAGCGCGGCGCGCGGCAAACCGGGGGCCATCGCACTGGAAACCGCGGACGGCACTGAGCATGGCGTCTATGACGCGTTGCTGTGGGCGATCGGTCGTGTTCCAAACAGCAGCGGGATTGGATTGGAAAACGTCGGCGTAGCGTGTGATGAGCGCGGGCACGTGCTGGTTGATGCCTACCAGAACACCAATGTGCCAGGCATCTGTGCCGTGGGCGATGTTACCGATAGCCGGGCACTGACGCCGGTGGCTGTTGCAGCTGGGCGAGCGCTGGCCGAACGGCTGATCGGCGAGCATCCCGATGCCAAGCTCGACGACAGCGTGATTCCCAGCGTGGTCTTTGCCGAGCCGCCGCTGGCTATGGCCGGCCTGACCGAGCAACAAGCGCGCGCCCGCTACGGCGATGCCGTGAGCGCGCACAGTGGCCGCTACACACCGCTGCAGTGGATGGTGGCGGGGCGGGCCGATCAAAGCGTAGTGAAAGTAGTTTGCGTGGGTGCCGAGCGCAAAGTGGTCGGTATCCATGTGCTGGGGCCTGGCAGCGACGAGTTGCTGCAAGGTTTTGCGGTCGCCATGCAAAAAGGTTTGTATTGGCGAGACCTGAAAGCGGCCATTGCGATCCATCCCACCGCGGCGGAGGAACTCCTGTTGCTGCATTGAGTGCGGACAGTACAAACTCCGGGGTATGGAAACTTTCACCCTTACCCGCGGCAATGTCCCGTTGCTGATCAGCCTGCCGCATAACGGCAGCTACCTTCCCGACGAGCTGGCCAAGCGCCTGCGCCCGTCAGCGCGCCGTTCGCCTGATACCGATTGGCATGTGGCCCAGCTTTACGAGCCGCTTGCGCAAGAGCTGGGCGCCAGCGTGCTCAAGCCGGTGGCGTCGCGCTACGTGATCGATCTCAATCGTCCGGCCGATGGGCACGCCCTGTATCCGGGGCGGCGCGAAACCGGTCTGGCGCCGACCATCGGTTTCGACGGTGAGCCGCTCTATCTGGACGGCCAGGAACCCGATAGCGATGAGATCCATCAGCGAACCGAGACCTGGTGGCGTCCGTATCACCAGGCGCTGGCGCAGGAGATTGCGCGACTGAAAGCGCAACACGGGCGCGTAGTGCTGTGGGATGGTCATTCCATTCGTAGCCACGTGCCCATGCTGTTCGAAGGGCGGCTGCCGGATTTCAATTTAGGTACGGCCGATGGGGCCAGCTGCAGTCCCGACCTCCAATGGGGACTCACTCATGTCATGGAGGCTCAGTCCCGCTACGACTTCGTGCTCAATGGTCGCTTCAAGGGTGGCTACATCACCAGGCATTACGGGCAACCCAGGGAGGGCGTTCATGCCGTGCAGCTGGAGCTCTCGCAGTGTCAATACATGAACGAGGAAAGCTTCGCCTGGGACGCGACAAAGGCGCCTTTGGTGCAGGGCACGATCCGCCAGTTGTTACAAAAATGTCTAGGCGAATTGCGCTAAAAACAGCATTTGAAGGTAGTTGCGGATGTCTTGTTCAATTTGTCAGCAATTGCTCATGATTTCTGACCGCCGTTCAGTTCCGGTATGCCGAGACCGATGCATTGTTGTGCCGCCACCCGCCCGCGTTTGCCGGGTTCCGGCCGGGTCCGTGGCAATCAAAATCTCGAGGCTCATGATCATGATGCGTAAACTTGCGATCGCTTCTCTGCTTGTGGCGGGTGTGGCTCTTTCCGGTTCGGTGTTCGCCCAGGACTCTTCGTCGGCCGCTCCGGCTGCTGCGTCGAGCTCGTCGGCTCCCGCCAAGCATCACAAGGCGAAGTCGAGCACGTCGACCAAGTCGCACAAGAAGGCAGCCAGCAGCTCCGCTCCGGCTTCCAGCAGCACGGCCGGCGGGAAGTAATCGTTTTTGTAATACGGTTCGGTATACCGATAACCCCGGTTGGCTCTGCCAGCCGGGGTTTTTAATGTCAACGTGCCGAAAACGGCAACGCAGCAATGCACTTCAGCTCGATCGCAATCGGCGTGGGTAATGCCGTGATGCCCAGCGTAGTGCGGCAGGCATCGACGCCTTTGAAGTACTCGGCGTAAAGACGGTTGTAGACGGGGAAGTCGCGCGTCATGTCGGTCAGAAATACCGTGACATCGACTAGTTGTTCCAAGCGCGCGCCGCTGGCTTCCAACACCGCACGCACATTCGCGAAAACCTGCCGGCATTGTTGTTCGATGTCGTAGCTGACCAGTCGGCCATCGGCATCGTGGACATTGCCTGGAATTGCGTTCGTGAAAGGTTGGCGTGGGCCAACACCGGAGAGGAACAACAGGTCGCCAACACGTCGCGCATGGGGGTACGCGCCGACCGGCGCGGGGGCCGTATCGGTGCGCACCACCCCACTCATCGCGGTTCTCCGACGTGTTGCATCAGCTGATGTAGCGCGTGTTCGTAAGTCGGGCGCAGTGATTGGCGCGAATCGACATGCATGCCAAGGTCATGCATGTGGCCATTGGCCAGGCTGTAGCACCAGGCATGCACCGAGAGCGGCTGTCCGCGTTCCCATGCTTCCATCACGATGGTGGTTTGACACACGTTGACCACTTGCTCGATCGCGTTGAGCTCGCACAAGCGCGTATTGCGCAAAGGCATGGAGCTGAGCGAGGTGAGCGTATCCGTGTGCTTTTGCGCCACGTCACCCACATGGCGCAGCCAGTTGTCGACCAGGCCGAGTCGTCGTTCATCGAGTACGGCCTGCACACCGCCGCAGCCGTAATGCCCGACCACGATGATGTGTTCCACCTTCAGCACATCTACCGCGAACTGGATTGTGCTTAGGCAATTGAGATCCGTGTGCGACACCACGTTGGCGACATTGCGCTGCACGAAGATCTCGCCGGGAGGCAAGTCCACGATTTGCGTGGCGGGTACGCGCGAATCGGAGCAGCCGATCCACAGATACTTGGGCGATTGCTGCTTGGCCAGGCGTTCGAAGAATTGCGGATCGGTGCGAGTCATCTCGGCCGACCAGCGACGGTTGCTGTCGATCAAATTCTGCAGTGGGCTGCTCAAGGCGTATTCCTCAGTAACGAATGCAAATATTGCGTGGCTCGGTGAAGAAGCGCAGCGCTTCCGTGCCACCTTCCCGACCGACGCCCGATTGCTTGCTGCCGCCGAATGGCGTGCGCAAATCGCGCAGCAGCCAGCAGTTGATCCAGACGATGCCGAATTCCAGTTGTGCGGCCATGCGGTGCGCGCGCGAAAGATCAGTGGTCCATAGCGAGGCGGCGAGACCGTAAGTGGTGCCATTGGCAATCGCCAAGGCATCGGCTTCGTCGTCGAAGGGGATCAGCGTGACGACGGGTCCAAAGATTTCCTGCTGGTTGGTGACGGCATCATTCGGCAATCCGTCGATCACCGTAGGTGCAACGAACCAACCTTCGGCGCAGCGACCGGAGACGGTGAGTGCTTCGCCGCCGGAAAGAATGCGGCCGCCTTCTTCGCGTGCCTGTTCGATGCAGCCCATCACTTTGTCGAAGTGTTCGCGCGAGACCAGTGCCCCTAGGTCGCTGCTCGCGTCCTGCGGGTCGCCGACGCGCAAGGCATTTACCTTCGCCAGATAGCGTTCGCGAAACGTGTCGTAGATCGAGCGTTGCACCAGCAAGCGCGAACCGCACAGGCAGATTTCGCCTTGATTGGCGAAGCCTGAGCGCACAATGGTGTCGAGATTTTCGTCGGAAAGCTCGGCATCCGCGAAAACGATAGCGGGATTCTTGCCGCCCAGTTCCAACGACACTTTCTTGAAGTGCGGAGCCGCCGCCGCGGCAATGCTGGCGCCGGTACGCGTGCTGCCAGTGAAGGACACCGCCTTGATGGCGGGATGCTCGACGATGGCTTGCCCGCTGGTCGGGCCGCGTCCTTGCACGATGTTCAACACGCCAGGCGGAAATCCGGCTTCGATGCTCAGTTCGCCGAGCAGTGCAGCGGTGCACGGCGTGATTTCAGAAGGTTTGGCTACTACCGCATTGCCACTGGCCAAGGCGGGCGCGATTTTCCAGGTGAAGAGATACAGCGGCAGATTCCAGGGACTTATGCAGCCGACCACGCCGAGCGGACGGCGCAACGTGTAGTTGATGGCGCCGCTTTCCATTGCGTGCGATTCGCTATCCCAGGCCACGATGGCTGCTGCAAAGAAGCGCAAATTGGAGACGGCTCGCGGAATGTCCAGACGTTTGGCGAGCGCCACCGGCTTGCCGCTGTCGCGCGATTCAAGCGCGGCAAATTCGTCGAGGCGAGCGTCGATCAGATCGGCGAGACGATGGAGCAGGCGGGCACGTTCATCGGCAGGCATCGCCGCCCATCCCGGCGCGGCCTTTTGTGCAGCCTGCACGGCGGCTTCGACATCGGCAGCGGTGGAGTCCGGGCAGCTTGCGAACACTGCGCCGGTGGCGGGCTCGTAGATGTCGAGCCAGCGGTTGTCCTGGGGCGCCTGCAGGCGACCGTCAATCAGATTGGCGAGGCGTATGCTTGGCATCTGCACAAGCTTAAAACGTGAGCGCGCCGATTGCACCGAACGCGTGCGTACGTATGGGGTCAGCTCAGCGCACGCGTGCGGCCGCCATCCACTGCGATGCTGACGCCATTGACGTACGCGGCGGCCGGCGTGCACAGGAACGCGATGACGGCCGCCACTTCGCCTGGCTCGCCGAAGCGTCGTGCCGGAACGGCCGCAGCCATTTCTTCAGCCAGGGCTTCTTCGCTGCGGCCGGTCTTCTTCGATTGCGCACCGAGCAGGCCATCGAGCCGTGCCGTGCGGGTATAGCCCGGCAGCACGTTGTTGACGGTGATGCCGTCGGCGGCAAGTTCGCCTGCCAGCGTTTTCGCCCAGGCCGCCACGGCGGCGCGGACGGTATTGGACACGCCCAGCCCGGGAATCGGTTCCTTCACCGAGGTGGAAATGACGTTGACCAAACGGCCGTAACCGCTCTCGCGCATACCCGGCAACACGGCTTGCAGCAGCACGTGCCCCGCCAGCAAATGCTGCCGGAAGGTGCTTTCGAAAGCGGCCGGCTCGGCGCTGAAGGCCGGTCCGCCCGGCGGGCCGCCGGTGTTGTTGATCAGGATGTGTACGGGCTGAGCGGCAACGATGTCTTCGGCGATGGCTTGCAGGCTGCTGGTGTCCTGCATATCGACGCTGCGCCAATCATGGCGTTGCGTCGGGTGTTTCCGCGGCAGGCCTTCGGCTACAGCGTTGAGTTGATCGGCGGAACGTGCCAGCAAGGTGACATTGGCGCCCAGCTCGGCCAGCTCGATGGCTGTTGCGCGGCCAATGCCTTGGGATGCGCCACACACCAGTGCGTGACGGCCGCTCAGGTTCAACTCCATGTGATCTCCTCGGCGCGCGAATTCAGGAACGGCTGAACCATTGCAAGGCGAGCGCGGCGATCCAGCATCCCCACGCCACCCACTGACTGTAGCGCCAGATGCGCCATAAACGCGTGATCTTGGCGTTGTCGATGGCGGCAATAGCGGGCGATCGCAGTACGTGCTGCATCCGCAGCCACAGCTGTGGTCCATGTGCGGCCGTACCGCTGCCGGTATCGACGATCACTTTCCAGTGTTGCGGGTAATCCTGACGTAGATGCTTGGCAATACGAAAGGGCAGAACTGCATGCGTGGCGAAACATGCAAGGCCGATCAGCAGCAACCCGATATAAACCACGAACTGGATCAAAGGCTACTCCAACTCACATGCGGCAAATCCGTGCGCAGGGAATGCAGCACGCCGTCACCTTGCGGCGCCTTGCCACAAACGGCTTTGTTCACCGCTTCGGAATAGGACTTGTCCATCATGCCGACCCAGACCGTGCCATCGGGACCGTGCTGGATCTTGTAGCTGCCGCCCATGCTGACGGCTGCCGGCGCGGTGCTGCTGGAGGTGGAGAAGGTGCTGGCGGACTGTTCCCAATAGGTGTTGTCCGTTTGCTGCTTGCCGGAGCTGTACACCACCACATAGCGCGCGCGCTTGTCGGTGATGGTCACGCTGCCGAATGCGCCACTGTCGCTGTTGCTCCAGCCCATGTATTCGCACAGTTTTACGTCCTGCGAATCGATCGGTTGGAACGCGTCGTTGAGCTGAACCACGCTAGGGGCGAACAGATAACTGGAGTTGCCGACGGAGCGTCCGTTGAGCTCGGATTTCAGCGCGATCTTGTACGGCAGCTTGGCATCCACCGGCAGTACGAAGCTCAAGAAATAGCTACGCACGCCGTTGATCGCCGCCACCGGACTGCCATTGCCCAGCACGAACTGCTGTGGCCGCCAGGGTAGGCGCGCTTGGTATGAGAAATCCGCAAAGCTCGTACAGCACGGCGTCGCCTGATCCAGCTGCTTTTTCGCGTCGGCCAGCGATTTGGTCGGCGGACTTTGCGGCAGGATGTTGGTCGGCAGCGGTATCGACGGCAGCTTGACGCTATGGCAAGCGGCAAGCAGGAGGATGACGGTAAGTGTAAGTAGCAGTCTGAGGCGCATGAGCAACATTGATCAGAATTCGGCACTCCCTGCCGCGCGGGGATAGGGGATGGCATCGCGGATATTGGATAACCCGCATACGTACACCAGCAAGCGTTCGAAGCCGAGACCAAAGCCTGCGTGGGGTACGGTGCCATATCGGCGCAGATCACGATACCAGCCGTAAGTGGCGGTATCGAGACCAAACTTGGCCATGCGGCGGTCGAGGTAGTCCAGGCGTTCCTCGCGCTGGCTGCCGCCGATGATTTCGCCAATGCCGGGGGCGAGCACGTCCATCGCGGCGACGGTTTTCTCGTCGTCGTTCAGGCGCATGTAGAAAGCCTTGATCTGCTCGGGGTAGTTCATCACCACGACCGGGCGGCCGACGTGTTTCTCGGCCAGGTAGCGTTCGTGTTCGGTTTGCAGATCGACGCCCCAGGCGACCGGGAAATCGAATTTCTGGCCCGATTTTTTCAGGATCTCGATGGCATCGGTGTAGTCGATGCGTTCGAACGGCTGCGCGATGAAGTTTTCCAGGCGAGTGATGGCGTCCGGTTGCACGCGTTCGGCGAAAAACGCCATGTCATCCGCGCGCTCGTCGAGCACCGCCTTGAAGATCGCCTTCAGAAACGCTTCGGCGCAGTCCGCATCGGCGGCGAGGTCAGCGAAGGCAATTTCCGGCTCCACCATCCAGAATTCGGCCAGATGGCGCGGCGTGTTGGAGTTTTCCGCGCGGAAGGTCGGGCCGAAGGTGTACACCTTGCTCATCGCCAATGCATACGCTTCGACGTTGAGCTGGCCGGACACGGTGAGAAACGCTTCGCGGCCGAAGAAATCCTTGCGGAAATCGATCTTGCCTTGTTCATTGCGGGGCAGATTCGCAAGATCCAACGTGGACAAACGGAACATGTCACCCGCGCCCTCGGCATCCGAGGTCGTGATGATGGGCGTATTGATCCAGAAGAAACCCTGCTCGGTGAGATGACGATGGATGGCCATCATCATCGTGTGGCGCACGCGCGTCACAGCGCCGAACAGGTTCGTGCGCGGACGCAGATGTGCGACTTCGCGCAAAAATTCCATCGAGTGCGCTTTGGGCTGGATGGGGTAGGTGTTCGGATCATCGACAAAGCCGGTGACCTGCACGCTTTCGGCTTGCAACTCGAACGCCTGGCCCTTGCCCTGCGACGGCACCAGCGTGCCGGTGACAATCAGGGCTGCGCCGGTCGTGAGGTGCTTGACCTCGCTTTCGTAGTTCGCCAGCGTGGCCGGCACCACGGCCTGGATCGGGTCGAAGCATGAACCGTCAGTCACATTGACGAAGGACAGGCCAGCCTTGGATTCGCGCTGGGTCCGCACCCAGCCGCGCACGGTAACTTTGCTGCCGGCTTCGAGTTTGCCGGAAAGGGCCTGTTTGACGCTGACCACCGTCATGGATTGAAACTCCTGGGAGAGGCGCCCATGTCTAGGGCGAGTTGACTAATTCTACGTAGGCGTCACCGGTCCTGTCTGTTCGCAGGCCACAGGGGCGTCGGCGAAGGCAGACTGGCCGTCTGTCGAGCCGCCGGACCGAAGGCATGCGGACAGACAGGACCGGCCCGAAGGGTGGTGTCCAGAAGGCTCGCAAGCTGCGCCGCACGACACACCTTGCGAGCCTTCTGGACAGCATGCCGTCTACGTAGAATTAGTCAGCTCGCCCTTTTGGGCGTTAAGGCAAGCGGGCATGATAATGTAGCCGTTGCCTGCACTGCGACATGCAGGAAGTGCTGACCTTTATGACTATTTCAATTACCGCCTCCGCCAATCAACGCATGCGCCAGTTTCTGGCGCAGACGCCTGCAGCCGCAGGTGTTCGTTTTGGCGTGAAACGTACCGGCTGTTCCGGATTCGCCTACGTGGTGGATCTGGCCGATACCGTGGGCACCGACGATCAGGCCTTTGAGATCGACGGCGTGCCGGTGATCGTGGATACCAAAAGCCTGCCGCTGGTCGAGGGCACCGTGATCGATTTCCAGCGCCAGGGGCTCAACGCGAGCTTCGTGTTCCACAACCCCAATGCGACGGGGGAGTGTGGTTGCGGGGAAAGTTTTACGGTTGGGTAAATCTCGCGTCCCGGATCCCTGCAGCGCACGTATTCCCTCGTCGTCCCGGCGAAAGCTGGGACGACGGATTGCGTTGACCGGGTGGCACGCGTGCCGCTCGTGCCCATCTCCAGTCAATTCAGCGACTTGCGCTGACTGATTGATCCCGCTTACAATTCCGCTTCTGTCCATACCCACTTAGGGCATGGGCAGTCTCTTGCCTCACCGCATCCGCGGGAGGCTGCGAGGCCCGTAAGGGTCGCATCCATAAGGAGTTTCCCCAATGACCTTGCGTCATTACGAAGTAGTGTTTCTGGTCCACCCTGACCAGAGCGAGCAGGTTCCGGCGATGATCGAGCGTTACAAGGCGCTGATCACGGCCGA
>CAJCJD010000204.1 GCA_903970555.1 Vulcanimicrobiota bacterium | reverse complement strand
GTACCGGCGATGTGCAGGCATTGACACTGGTCAGCGACAACGGCGAACGCGAAAACTTCAACTACGTCGTGCCGGACCAAAGCCAGTGCGTGAGCTGTCATGCCCACGACTGGACCACGCGCGCCTTGCAACCGATCGGCCTGAAGGCGCGCCATCTGAATCGCGACTACCGTTATGCAGATGGTGATGAAAACGAACTGGTGCATCTGATGCAGGTGGGCTATCTCACCGGCGCACCCGCACCAGCGGATGCACCGCGCAACGCCAATTGGATGGACCCGCACGCGTCGCTCGATGCGCGCGCGCGCGCTTACCTCGACATCAACTGCGGCCATTGCCACAACCCGAAAGGTGCGGCCAACACGACCGGCCTGACGCTGGACATCGCCACGTCCGAAGACCGCCATATCGGCCTGTGCAAGCCGCCGACCGCGGCCGGCCAGGGCACCGGGGACCACATGTTCGACATCGTGCCTGGGCACCCGGACGATTCGATCCTGCCGTACCGACTCAGCTCCAAGGAACCTGGCACGATGATGCCGGAGATCGGACGCAGTACTGTACATACCGAGGGCTTGGCGCTTATCAAAGCGTGGATTGCGGCGCAGGCGGGAGACTGCGTCGTGTTGCATTAATTAACGAACCAGGGGCGCAGCGTCCGGGCCAAGGCCGCGCGATTTGCAATTGAGGGGAGAAACCAGCATGACCATGCGTCAACGACTATTGCCCGCCTACGTGCGCTACCTGCTTCTGGGTAGCGCCGCTTTGTTGATGTTTGCGCCGATGCCGGCCTTCGCCGACGCGCCCGCACAAGACAATAGCGGTAACAACGGCAACACGCCGAACAAGCCCGATGCGAACAAAGCCAAGCAGCTTGGCAATATCACGGTGACGGCGCAGAGCCGCTCGCAGCAAATGGAGCAAGTACCCATTGCGCTGCAGATCATCACCGCCAAGCAGATCGATACGCTGGCCGCCACCGACCTGAGCAAGATGTCGCTGTTCGTTCCGGGCCTTGTGGTGGATGGCAGCCAACCGACGCAGCCCAACTATGAACTGCGCGGCGTGAGCACCAGCGACTTCGGCATCGGTACCGAGCCATCGGTTGGCGTGTATGTCGATGGCGTGTATGCAGCGAGATCCGGCGGCGCGTTGCTGGCCTTCAACGATATCGATCGAATCGAAGTATTGAAGGGTCCGCAAGGCACCTTGTACGGGCGCAACGCCATCGGCGGGGCGATTTCGATCGTCACCAACGAACCCACCGACAAGTTCGAAGGCAAGGTGCTCGAGCGCATCGGCAACTACGGCGAACGCTACGAAAACGCCTTGGTCAACATTCCGATCAACAAAGACATGGCCGTGCGCGTGAGCGCGTACGACAACCAGAGCGACGGCTGGATCAAAGACCAGGCCAACGGCCAGCACTACGGCAAGAACGACGACTGGGGTGCCCGCATGGTGTACCGCTGGAACATCACGCCCGACACGCGCGTGCTGTTGTCGTGGGATCACGAGCGGCTTAACCAGCCACCGCAACCGGCCATCGGCGTCATCGCCATCTCGAACAATATTTACCAGCGTCCGCCGTTTCCGCTGCAAGCGTCGAGCTACATCAATCCGTTGACGGCCCCGCTCTACAACGATGCGATGGACGCGGACGAGCGGCGCGAATTCAATGGCTCCACGCTTACCATCGATCATTCCTTCAGTTGGGGCAGCTTCACCTCGACCACGGCTTGGCGACATTTCAATACCTATAACGCCGAGGACAACGACGGTACCGATCACATCGTCACCTACCTCGAAACCGTCAATATCGAGCACAACAACAGCTGGTATCAGGAATTCAAACTGTCCGGCGATAACGATCTGATGGATTGGGTGTCGGGCGTGAGCTTCTACAGCGAGCAGGCACGCCAGACCAGCCAAACCAATACCAACACCGACAGTCTCGACACGCTGGCGCAAAACGTCGACGGCGAAGGTTTGCCCTTGACCGAAATCAGCCAGGGCCTTGCCGAGTTCGGGCTGCCTTATAACTTCCTGGGTGATTCATGGCGCGAGCAGATCAGTAACGATAGCAACTACAAATCCTATGCTGCTTTCGGCGACGTGATCTGGCACCTCAGCGACAGCCTGGATCTGACCACCGGCGTGCGCTACAGCGATGACCAGAAGCAATTCAGCTGGTTGAACCCGCTGCGCCAGGCACCCGCGTTCGACCAGACCGTGGCGGAAATCAAAGCCAATGGCATCTTCGGGATCCTGCCACCCGACGCACAACAAGCGTTGGATGTATTCGGCGACAACATCATCTTCCCCAATGCCGTAGGCATTCCGGTTCATGCAAACAACTCCTGGCATGACGTCAGCCCGCGCGCGGTGTTGAGCTACAAGTTCACACCCAATGTGATGGGCTACGCCTCGATCACCAAGGGTTACAAAGCAGGCGGCTACAACAGTTTGGAAATCGGCTCGCTCTATTCGCCAGAGACGGTCTGGAACTACGAAGCCGGCGTCAAGGCCGTGATACCAGAATACAACTTGATGCTTAACGCATCGGCCTATTACTACCGCTATACCAATCTGCAATCCTCGGTGATCAATCCGAACACCACGGGCTCGGGTGTTCCGTTCTACATCGTCAGCACCAGCGACCAGCACGCGAACGGACTTGATTTTGAGGCGCAATGGCAGCCGGTGGAGGCTCTTCGTCTTAATTTCACCAGCGCTTATATCGACAGCACGTACACCAAGTACGTCGATACATTCGGCGTAAACCTGGATGGACAACCCACGGGCGAGCCGTATCTCTCCGTGACCAGCGGGCTTGCTTACACCTGGCACAACGTGTTCAACAACGATTTGGAGTTCGATCTTCAGTACGCCTATCGCGGGCGCACACGCTGCAACTCCGACGCGGCGCAAGAGCAACAATGCCTGGTCACGCAGTACTTCACCCTTGGCACATCGACCCAACGTACCGATGCGCGCTTGGATTGGCATACCCCCAGCAACAGTTGGGGAGTAGGCTTGTTCGTGAATAACCTCTTCAACAAGCGGTATGTCACCGGTCTTGGCAACTACACCGCCAGCGTATTCGGTACGAACTACGCCACGATCACACCGCCGCGGGTATGGGGCCTGGAACTTCGCGCCAAATTCTGAGCAGCCATGAACCAACCTGATCGTCTCGACCTTTCCAACGAACTCGCCCGCCTGCGCCATGCGCAGTCACGCCATCCGCTTCCCGACTGGACGACGCGTGCGCGGCGCCTGCGGTCGCTCGAAGCGGTGGTGAGCCAGCATCGGCAAGAAATCGCCGACGCGATCAACGCAGACTTCGGCTGTCGTCCGCGCGAGGAAACCGACATGCTGGAGGTCTTTCCCAGCGTGTCGGCGATCCGCCACGCGCTGCGCCACGGCCGGCGCTGGATGCGGCCGCAACGCAAACTGGCCAGCATGGCGTTCCTGCCTGCGCGCATCGAGATGCTGCCGCAGCCACTGGGCGTGATCGGCATCATCGTGCCGTGGAACTATCCGCTGTTCCTTGCCGTCGGGCCGCTGGTCGACGCGCTTGCCGCTGGCAATCGCGCGATGGTGAAGATGAGCGAGTACACGCCACGCTTCTCACAGCTGTTCGCCGATCTCATCGCACGTCACTTCCAGCCTGATGAAGTGATTGTGGTGAACGGCGATGCGTCCGTCGGCGAAACGTTTGCCGGCTTGCCGTTCGATCATCTGCTGTTCACCGGCTCGACGGCTGTTGGCCATCACGTGATGCGTTCGGCATCCGCGAATCTCACGCCGGTGACGCTGGAACTGGGCGGCAAATCGCCCGCCATCATCGGCCCGGGCGCGCGCTTTGAGCATGCGGTGGAACGTATCGTCTTAGGCAAAATGATCAACGCCGGACAAACCTGCATCGCACCGGATTACGTGCTGGTGCCGCGCGCCGAACTTGCACGCTTCACCTCTATCGCACGCGATGTCGTGACGCGGCTTTACCCGAACCTCGCCAACAACAAGCAATACGCCAGCGTCGCTACCGATCGCCATTACCAACGTCTGGCCGAACTGCGAGATAACGCCGTAGCAGCCGGCGCGCACAGCCACAGTCTCAGCGACGTCAACGATCGTCCCACGCAACGCCTGCTTACGCCGGTGGTGTTGACCGAGGTGCGTGATGACATGCCGGTGATGCAGCAGGAAATTTTCGGCCCGCTGCTGCCCGTAA
Organism: Vulcanimicrobiota bacterium; assembly: GCA_903970555.1. Taxonomy (GTDB): domain Bacteria; phylum Pseudomonadota; class Gammaproteobacteria; order Xanthomonadales; family Rhodanobacteraceae; genus Dyella_B. Next base: position 16,027 of record CAJCJD010000204.1, on the reverse strand, counting down.
TTCCGTATGACGATCTCGACGAAGCGATCGATTACGTCGCCTCGCGTCCGCGACCGCTCGCGCTGTATCTGTTCGAACAGGACGCGGGCAAGGTCGATGACGTGTTGGCTCGCACGCATGCCGGCGGCGTGACGCTCAACGATACGATCTATCACATTGCCCAACATGACTTGCCGTTCGGCGGCGTCGGTCCTTCAGGCATGGGCGGTTACCACGGTGAAGCGGGCTTCCGCACGTTCTCGCATATGAAGCCGGTGCTTCGTCAAGCACGCTTTAACGGCACCGGGCTGCTCAACCCGCCCTATGGCAAACGCTTCCGGCAGATGCTGGAAATTTTGCTGCGCAGGGGCTGAAAACCGCGAGCGCATTCAAGCGCATCGCTGCAAACCAGAAACGAAAAAACCTCCCCGCTTGCACGGGGAGGTTTTCGAGTGACGCGTTACCGCCGATCAGAACTTATAGACCGCCGACAAGGCAAACAGATTGCCGTAGTCCTCGGAGGTGCCCGTGATCGTATCTTCGGTCGCGCTTACGTCGTTACTGATCGATGCGCGATTCACGAAGATGTGCGCATACGAGGCATTGAGCGAGAGGTGCTCGCTGGCCTTGTAGCCAATACCGAACGAGAGCAGCTTGCGCGTCTCGTCCGGCACGCGCACATCGCGCGTCGCCGCAGCGGTCGGCGTGGTGTCGAAGCCGATACCGCCACGCAGCGTCACCTTGTCGGTCAGGTAATACTCGCCACCGAACGATGCGTACCACGAGTTATGCCAATCGAACACCTGCGTGGTGGCCGGCTGTGCCGCATTGCCGTAGTTCACCGTGAGGTCCTTGAACACGTTCCACTGGGTGTAGCTGACGTCTGCACCGAAGCCGAACTTGTCTTCCTGGTGCCAGTAACTGACGGTCGATACGGCCGGCGTGGTGAAGTCGGCGGTGCCGCTGGTGTTCTGGAACGGCAGGTTGCTCGTATTCAAGCCCAGGGCGGGCGCGAGCTGATTTATCAGCGTCGACACGTTCTGCGGCACATCGAAGTCTGCAGTGCCCTGCAGGCGATGGCTGATCTTGGAGCGATAGTTGAAGGCCAGGCGATCCTGCGAGTCGATCTTCCAACGAGCACCCAACTGCCAGCCGTAGGCCCAGTCGCTACCCTCGATATGAGCCAGTCCGTCGGTGCCCGGCGGAATCAAGCTGTATACCGCGCTCGGCGGGAGATTGAGCTTGCTGCCCGGGCCAGCCAGGTCCAGGCCGACGCTGGCGAAGTTGATCGCATTGGTCAACGTGGCGCTGGTGCGCTGCGCGATGGCGCTGCCGCCGATGCTCAGGTTGTCGGTGACATCAAACGATGCCGACAGCGTGCCGTCCAGCGATTCGAACTTCGATTCAATCGCGTTGTAGCGACCCACCCAGTCATTGTTGTAGTCGGTCTTGAAACCAAACGGCACGCTGAAGGCCGCGCCCACGTGCCAGCGATCGCTGACCTGGGTTTCGAAGAAGAACGCCGGAACCGGCATGGTGGTGCCGGCATCGCCGCCGTTGTTGCCGTTGATCGAGTTGCCCAGCACGTCGTGTGCGCTGCCGCTGAATTGGGCGCTGAAGTTGATGGCGGTGACGTCGGCCTCGAAATAGGTGCCTTGGAGGTCGCTCATGGATGCCGGGCCGTTGGCCACGACGGAAACATCACCACCCGCAGCAAGCGAACCGGCATAGGCGCGGCCCATGGCCTGGGCGCTGTCTTCCTTCAGCTGGAAGGCGCTCGCACGGGCCTGCTGCGGTGCTGCCAGTGCGCCGGCAATGGCCAGGCCGAGGGCGGCCAGCGCGAGCGGACGGGCACCACGACGAGTGGTGTTAGGGAAAAACATATGCATCGCTTGCTCCTGCTTTTTTTGTTGACGGCTCGGGTCTTAGCGGGGGCAATGCGTGCTGCCTGAAATTCATACGCGCGTTTGATACCCCAGGGCGGCACTGTGCCGACTCAGGTCGAGGCATGCAAGTGCAGTCGCAGCAATCACATGAGGATGCCCTCATGATTCGCGCCAATCGTACGACTACGACCTCGGCACCCGAACCTGTCTGCCAGCACCACAGCCGCGTAATTCACGGGCGACGCTGGCGATCGGTGCTGCTAACCTTCGGCCCCACACGCCATCCTCGCGGGCACCGCCATGCATTGTTTCGTTTATGCCAGCCAGCGCAAGGCCGATACGTATGTGTGGCTGCATCGTCAGGGCAACTTCGAGGTGCTACCCACATCGCTTGCGCTGATGCTCGGCGATCTGCGCTTCGTACTTGAACTGGAGTTGGACGCACACCGGCGTCTGCCGCAGGAAGACGCCGAAGTGGTGATGGAGCATCTGCGCACGCAAGGCTGGCATCTGCAGGTGCCTCCGCAAGAAACGCTTAGCACCACGAACAGGCCCAACCACGAAGCGACACCCAGGCGCCGGGAAGAATAGACGTCGACGACCGGCCATTAACAAGTGATTACCGTCTGACGCGCCTCTGGTTCCTATACTCGCCGACATGCCACCTATCAAATCGCGCCGCCCATCTTCCGTGCTGACTTCTCTGATCTGGTTCCTGCCAGGATTCATCCTGGTAGGCATCGCCGCTGCCATCGGCGCGCATCCGCTTACGCTGATACCGTTGCTGCTGGCCAATACCTTGACCATGGGCGCGGTCTGTCACGCCATCGGATTCGATCCGGAACCGAACTTCACCCTTACGGTGTTGCGGCGCGGCGGCGCGCACCTGGCCATGTTCACCTGCTACGTGGCCTTGGTGTTCCTGTTGATCGCATGGCCGATGTTGCGGCTTAGCCAGCACCCAACCTTGGGCGCGAGCTTGCTGTTGGCTGCAGCATTGGTGGTAGCGCTGACCGTGCTATGGCGCCTATGGCCGGCTTTTGCGCTAGTTTTCGTATGGGATGACGCCTACCCCGCACATGGCGGTCATGATGGTTCATGGCTGTTCACTGCCACCGCGCGCAGCATGGCATTTGGCCGGCACCTTTCACGCGAAGAGCATTTTTTCAGCCATTTCCTGCCCGCGGCGCTGGCGTTGCTGGTACTGTCCTTCGCGGCCATCGCATTGAGCGGCCTTTACGGCGTGCTGCCATCGGAAATGCGCACCGCGGCGCTAGCGCTGTATGCAGTGGTGCTGCTGCCTTTGTGCTGCTTGTTGATCGCCAACCGTACGCTGCGCGTGATGTTGTCCGAGAGCCGCCGACCGCGACGTCGCGACACCGCGCGCAACGAGGCGACCACGCCTGTCGCCGCGAAGCCCGCAGCCGCAACCCAGCTGAGCGAACAGGAGCGCGTCGCTGGCACGCCCGAACAGGCACAGGCTTTGCTCGCTGCCACGCGCCAAGGCGACATCGCACGCGCGCTTGCCCTGGTCGAAGCCGGTGCCGATCCCAACACCGCGCCGCAGCCTGGCGATCGCGATCAACGCCCGGTGCTGATGCTCGCCTCCCTGTTGCCCGATCCGCATCTCTTGCGCGCACTGATCGTCAAAGGCGCCGACGTCAACCGCGCGCATGGAGGGCTGACACCGCTGCTCGCCGCCACACGCGACAGCTGGCACGGCCGCGCCGATGCCGTGATGACCTTGGTGGCCAATGGCGCCAGCACGCGCGCAGCCGATGCCGATGGCAACACGCCGTTGCATGGTGCCGTGCTGAGCGGGGAGCCCACGGTTGCAGCGATGCTGCTTGATGCGGGCGCAATGATCGACGCGCTCAACAACGCTGGCGCCAGCCCGTTGTCGATTGCCTGCCGCGCGGCCAACTGGCCGTTAGTGCAATTTCTGCTGGAGCGTGGCGCAAAAGTATCCCCGGTCGGCGGCGAGCCCGCACTCGTCGCCGCGGCCGGCATCGCCGACGACGATATCTCCGGCGTTAAGATGCTGCTGAAGCATCGTGCCACCGTGAATGCCGTGGACGCCAAGCAGCGCAGCGCCTTGATGGCCGCCGCCGCCGAAGGACACGAACAGATCGCCCGCACGCTACGCACAGCAGGCGCGGATGTGAACCTGGTCGATCAGCACGGTAGCACCGCGCTGATGGAAGCGGCACGCGCTGGCGCAGTCGGCGTTGTGCGTTTGCTGGCCGATGCGCAAGCCGATGCGCGCGCACGCGATCAGCACGGTCGCGATGCCTTGACGCTTGCCTGCCAATCGCCGCATGCGCAGGTTGAAACCGTGCGTGCCTTGCTCGCGCTCGGCGCAGAACCGAAGACGCCGGGCAGCGATGGCCGCAGTGCGCTCGATCATGCCGCTGCCAGCGGACGCTGGGATCTAGTCGCGCTGCTCGATCCCGATACGCCGCTGCCGGCCAGCCTGAATCTTGAGGCCATTTCCGAGGGCGCCGACACGCCCGCGCATCTGCTCGACGCCTTGCGCTTCGGCCATTGGGCCATTGTTTCCAGCTTCACGGCGCGCGTGCGCGACTGGTCGCAGGCGCAACTCGCGCAGCTCTACCTGGACCTGGCCGAGCCCGGCCTGAGCGCAGCACGAAGCTGGCTGCTCGATCATGGCCTGCAGGCCGAAGCGCGCCTGCAGCCACAATTGATCGACGATATCGACAGCGAACACCCCACCCTGCCGCCGCTCGGACGCCGCCTGTTCGACGCCCTGCTGCCGCTGCTGCCCGATAGCACCGAAGCCATCGAGGATTTGCTTGACGCCGGTGCCACGCCGGCCGGTGCCAGTCTGCTCGCGCAAGCACTGGGTCGCCTGCACAACGCGCCGCAGGCCGCTGCATTGCCGCTGGCCTTGCTTGAACGCGGCGCCGATCCGTTCGGCACCGACGAACGCGAACGCACGCCGCTGCACCTGGCTGCGACGAACGGCCAGCTTGCTTTGCTACAAGCGTTACTGTCTCGCGGCTGCAACCCGAATGTCCGCGATGCACATGGACGCACGCCGCTGTTTGCCGCGCTCGAACATGGCATCGATGCACTGCCGCTGGTACGCGCGCTCGTTGCCCACGGCGCCGATGCGGAAGCCGTCGATGCGAACGGCGAAACACCGCTTGGACTGGCACTTGAACATCCGGAACTGGAACGCTGGCTCGACTGGAGTGGTTGGCAACGCCCGCGCCGTCCACTGCGCGCCGACGATCTGATTCATGCGGCCACGCACGGCCACGACATCGCGGTACGTCGCCTGCTGGAACTCGGCTTTCCCGTGGATAGCCGCGACGCACAGGGCGCCACCGCATTGCTGCACGCATGCGGCGCAGGCCATCGCGACGTTGCCGCCACGTTGATCGATGCCGGTGCTGACATCGCCGCCAGTGCCAGCAATGGCATGACGCCGCTCGCCGCAGCCGTCGCCGCTCGCCGCGAAGCACTGGTCGCCTTGCTACTGGAACGTGGCGCAGTCGTCGATCAACGTTTGCCGAGCGACGCTACCGCGTTGATGATTGCCGCGGTACAGGGGTATCCCGAGATCGCCGAACAATTGCTGGAAGCCGGCGCCGACGCCAATGCCGTCGACGCCCGCGGCCACAGTGCGCTGCATGCCGGATCGCAATTCGGTTTCGAACAGAACGACAGCCTGCGCGCGCGTCGCCTGTTCGATGCGTTACTCAAGCGCAAGGCCGATCCGAATCTCGCCGACAGTGAAGGCAAGACACCACTGCTATTGCTGCTTGGCGCGCATATGCGTCCCGGTAGCCCTTGCGATGCCACGCATATCGGCGCGTTGCTGCCAGTGTTGCTTGACGCTGGCGCGCGGATCGAGCACGCCGACCAGCGCGGCGTGACGGCGTTGCATGCCTGCGCCATGCACGCGCTGCTACCGCCCGCTCGCGTGTTGCTGACACGTGGTGCGGACCGCAATGCGGTGGACAGTTTTGGCCGCACCGCAGCGGACGTGGCAAGGCACCTCGGCTTTATCGACATCGCGCACGAACTGGCATCGCGCGGCGGCGCCATTCCCAGCGTGCGCCAGACCTTGCGCCAACCGGCGCAGCCCTCGGATCAGTAAGGCTTTAAACGCGCAGCCGACAATTGACTAGGTGTGCGCCTTGATGTCCGTCAACGCGGCATCCGGACGTACCGTCAGCGGCGAACGTGCAGGCAATCCATGCCATGCATCGATGACTTCGTCGGGCGCAATGGCATCCACGCGGTTATGCGGTGGACCGCCCAATACATGCACCGCATCCGGCGCTTTGGCACGTGGCGTCCAATGGCTGGGCGATACCGATCCGAACATCACCACAAGCGGGCAACCCATCGCTGCCGCCATGTGCGCTGGGCCCGTATCGACGGAAATCATGCTGTGTGCGACCGCCAACAACGCTTTCAATCGCGTTAGCGGCAGATCCTTCGCGACGACTTCGATGCCCGGCTGGGCCATCGCATGGCGAATGCTTTCCAGGTAATCCGCTTCGATTGGCGATCCGCACAGCAAGATGCGAGCGTGCGGCAATTGGGTGTGAATCGCCTCGGCAACCTGCGCCCAGTGCGCGATCGGCCATTGCTTGTCGTCGTCGGATGCTGCGCGCACGCCGCTCCAGCGCACCGTGCGTTTGTTCGCAGGCTGAAGCAATACGAGTGGATGCCCGAACAAGCCACGGTCGACCAGCCAGCGATCGCACTCAGCACGCTCTTGCGCACTAACCAGCAACGCGGGAACAGCGCTCGTTATGGATGTCACATCCGCAAACGGGTCACGAAATGCTAGCGGCGTCGCGTCAGCCAATTGAAGCAGGTGTTCGATCCAATGTCCGCCGGGTTGCAACGGAATGTCATTGAGGAAAGCGCAGTGACTTTCTGGGATACCGGCAAACTTCAGCATGCGACGGATTCTGGCGAGCGCGCGCGGTTGCGGTTCGCAAACGTAAACGGGTACATGCCGCATCTGACGCAAGGCATGGATGGCGTGCCATTGCTCCGGACTGAACGCCAACGGGCGATGATGCGACTGCAACGCAATGACCCCCGCCACATCCGGCTGCCCTCGATACAGCTCGGTCGAATAGTTGCCGACGGCCAACAATTGGCAGGGCTGCCCGTAACGGGCGTGAAGCCTGCGCAACAATGGCTGCAGCAACAACGTATCGCCGAGACGACCGAAGCGGATGACGAGCGGCTGGAAAGACATAGGCATGCACAGACTCAACGCAGCGTGCGAACCGTCGGTTTACACCGAAGAGAGTGAATCTATCCCTGCCAGTTCCTTGCGCGAAACTGACTACGCTTGCCGATCATTTCTGCAATGTGTAACAAAATCGTGTGACAGCCAAACAGCGTTCAACGATCGCCGATAAGTGGCGTATCCGCATCCGGCCCACGCGACGGCGGCGCTTTGATTTCGGCGTCGGCTTCGAACAGCTTGTCCAGATCCGCCAGCGCTTCGCGCGTGGTCTGCACCAGCTTCGCGTCGTCGTCGTACACCTGATATTGGATCTTCATCAGCTCCGCATCCTGGCGCCGGAAACGTTCCACCTCCGCTATTGCTTGTTCCGAGGAAAGGCCCAGCGCCTCCAGCGTCCTGCGGGTCATCTTAAGACTTGAATACAGCGTCTCTCGCACCGGTTCTTCGATACCTAGGTCCATCAATCGCCACACGTGCTGGCGATTGCGCGCACGCGCGACGATTTTCAAATGCGGGTATTGGCGACGCACCACGCGCGCAATGCGCAAGCTGGATTCCGGATCATCGCTGGCCAGCACAAACACTTCGGCCTTGTCGGTTTGCGCCGCGCGCAACATTTCCGGCCGCTCTGGATCGCCATAAAAGATACCGGTGCGATTGCCGAAACGATCGATGAGGTCGAGCTGCTCAATGGAATGATCGAGCGCCACGAATGGAATATTCCTGGCGCGCAGCACGCGCGCCACGATCTGCCCCATGCGGCCGTAGCCCGCGACGATGACGCGTGGCGCATTCACGTCGATGGTGTCGAACGGACGCGTGGATGCCTTTTTCCGCGCGCCGAGCAGTTTGCCTGTCAGGGCCACTAGCAGGGGCGTCAACCCCATCGACAAGGTGATCGCCAGCACCAACAATCCGCTCAGCTGTTCGTCGATCAAGCTGCTCTGGGCGGCCTGCCGCAATAACACGAAGGCGAATTCGCCGCCGCAAGCTAGCAACACCGCCAGCCGCACTGCATCGCCACGCTGCAGGCCACCGATCGTGAACCCAAGCGGCCACAACAACGCACCCTTCACCAATAGCAGGCCAAGTGTGAGCCCAAGCACCAGCCACGGGGATTGCAGCAACAAATGGATCTGCATCGACATGCCGACGCTGATGAAGAACAAACCCAGCAACAAACCCTTGAACGGTTCGATATTCGATTCAAGCTCGTGGCGATATTCGGAATCGGCCAGCAGTACACCAGCGAGAAAAGCGCCCAGCGTGACCGATACACCGGCTTCTTCCATCACCAGGGAGATACCCATCACCACCAACAGTGCGGTAGCGGTCGACACCTCTACCGAATCGGCCCGCGCCACGAAGCGGAATATCGGTCGCAACAGATAACGGCCGCCAACGATCACGGCCACGATCACCCCCACGGTGCGAAGCACTGCGTACGGATCGATGCCGTGCTTGGTCGATGTCGATGCCAGCAACGGTACGGCGGCAATCAGCGGAATCGCCGCCAGGTCCTGGAACAATAGGATCGCAAACGATTGCCGCCCGTAAGACGTGCCGGCCTCCTTGCGCTCGGCAAGAATCTGCAGCCCGAATGCCGTCGAGGACAAGGCCAGACTGCCACCGACGATCGCCGCCGCGCCCGGCGTCAGGCCGAACCACGTATACGCGGCCACGCCAAAGACGCTGCTGCAAACCAGTACCTGCAGCAAGCCCGTGCCGAACACCGGACGGCGCATCACCCACAGGCGTTGCGGCGAGAGCTCCAGGCCGATCACAAACAGCATCAGCACCACGCCGAATTCGGAGATCGAGGCAACACCTGCCGGGTTGGCGATCAGGCCCAGCTCCGCCGGCCCGATCACGATGCCCGCCAACAGATAGCCCAGCACGGCGCCCAGACGGAAACGCTTGGTGAGCGGCACGGCGATCACCGTTGCCAGCAGGAAAACGACCGCGGTCCGGAGGAATTGATGGCTGTCCACGCTTGCTCCGCTGCGAACAATCCTTCGACGACAACTATTTCATGCGATGACCGACCGTAACGCAAAAAGACCCTGCTGACGAGAACGCACCGGTCATGGGATCATCCGGCGCCATGAAACGACTCTCCCGCCTGCTCGTCCTTCTCGCACTGTGCCTGGCATCGGCCGCCTATGCGCAGTCCTCCATCCCGGTATACGGCTACAAGGTGCTGCATACCTACCCGCACGACACAGGGGCTTATACGGAAGGGTTTTTCTACCTCAACGGGTACTTCTACGAAGGCACCGGCACGGTTGGGCAATCCTCGGTGCGCAAGGTCGACATCAAGACCGGCGAAGTGGTGCAGCAGGCGCATCTGCCGCCGCCGGACTACGGCGAAGGCATCGTGGCCTGGAAGCACAAGCTGATCGAGCTGACCTGGCAGTCGCATCACGGCTATATCTACGATCTGGACAGCTTCAAGAAGATCGGCCAGTTCGACTATCCCGGCGAAGGCTGGGCACTTACCGAAGACGGTCGCCATATCTTGATGAGCGACGGCACCCCGACCATTCGCGTGCTGGACCCAGAGACGCTCAAACAGATTGGCAAGATCGATGTCACCGCCGACGGCACACCGCTCACCAACATCAATGAGGTGGAGTGGGTGAAGGGCCAGATCTACGCCAATGTGTGGCTGACCCATCGCATTGCACGCATCGACCCCGCCAGCGGCAAGGTGGTGGGTTGGATCGACCTGACCGGTCTTGGACCGAAGGCCGATGAAACGCTTGATCCGGACAACGACGTGCTCAACGGCATCGCTTATGACGCGAAGCAAGGTCGCTTGTTCGTTACCGGCAAACGCTGGCCGCTGATCTATGAGATTGAGCTGACGCCGCCGCAGCCGGGCGGTTGAGTCAGGCGCCGGCAACATCCGCTTGCAGGCGCTGCAGCATCAGCGCTGCAAGCCGGCCCACCGCAGGAGTGGGCTCCGCCTCACTGCGGTAAAGCGCCAATCCGAGCATGGGCAACGCGGGAAGTGTGATGTCGCGCGAATCCAGCGCGCGCACTTCCGGCGGCAAACCGAAAGGTGTGCGCACACTGATACCCAGTCCCGCTTTGACCGCCGCCCAGGTGCCCGCCAGGCTCGCGCTGGTGAACGCGATGCGCCAGGGAATGCCCGCGCGATCCAGCGCATTGATCGCGGCCGTGCGCAGTAAGCAAGGCGCATCTAGCACCACGAGCGATAGCGGCTCGCCGTCTTCACACTCGATCGGTTCCTCGCCAGCGCCGATCCATAGCATCGGCACGGTATGCGCGTGTTCGGCATGCGGCGCGCGCAATTCGGTTTCCCACGCCAGCGCAAGATCGAGCCGCCCCGCATTCAACGAATCCAACAGTACGGCGTTGCGCGCGATATGCACTTCGACGCGCAGCTTGGGATGCGCGCGTTTAAATCGACCAAGCACTTCGGGCAGCACGCTCTCGCCGAAATCTTCCTGAAGGCCCAATCGCACGCGTCCTTCCAGCTGGATGCCACGCACCGCGCTGGCCGCTTCGTCATTGAGCTCCAACAGACGTCGTGCATAGCCGAGCATCGTTTCGCCGGCTTCGGTGAGCGCCATGCCACGGCCGGACTTGCGCAGCAAGGGTGTGCCGGCCTGGTCTTCCAGCTTTTTCAGCTGCGCGCTTACGGCAGAGGTGGATCGGGCCAGCCGTTCGGCGGCCTTGGCGAAGCTGCCCAGCTCGATACCGGCGACGAAGCTGCGCATAACGTCGAGATCGAAGGTAACGCGTTGCATATCATCATCCTATTTTTCGGGATTATTGATACGTAAATTCCCGATTTTCAATAGCATGCTGGCCCGCTAAGGTAGGCTGCGTCAAGCCATTTGGAGTGGCCCACATGATCACGATGCAATACCGCATAGCCCTGCCCGCCGACTACGACATGGACATCATTCGTCGGCGCATCGCCGAGCGCGGTCACCTCACCGACGATTTTCCGCAGTTGTCGTTCAAGGCCTACCTCTATGCTGACCGCCGCACGGGCAGCCGCGAAAATCTGTACGCGCCGTTTTACTTGTGGCACAACACGCAAGGCATGAACGCTTTTCTCGAAGGTGCGGGTTTCGCCGGTGTGGTCGATTCGTTCGGTCGGCCCATGGTGCGCACTTGGTCGGTGTGGCGCGCGAATACGGCACACGATCTGTCTATCGCAACACACGCTACGCGCGAAATTCTGCCTATCGCCGCTCATGCAGCCCTGAGTACCTTGCGCGACATGGAAAACGCTGGCGCCCAAGCCGATATCGACCGTGGCGCGCTTGCTGCCATCAGCGCATATAACCCCACAGCATGGACGGTGCTGCGCTTTCGATTGTGGTCCGCAGCCGTTCCTCCGCCCACGGGCGACGACGTCGATGTTTACGAAGTGGGCCACGTTTCCCAACCTGCAACAAAACCCTGATCAACCGGAGTCACAACATGCCTCTCGTCCGTATCGCTTTGCGCCGTGGCAAATCCCCGGCCCACATCGCCGCCTTGCGCAACGGCATCTACGCCGCCATGCGCGATTCCTTCGGCGTGCCGGAAAACGATCGCTTCATTCTGGTCAGCCAGCACGATGCCGATGAATTCGACTACGACGCCAACTATTTGGACATCGCGCGCAGCGACGATCTGGTCATCGTGCAGATTGCTTGCAACAACACACGCACTGTCCAACAGAAGCAAGCGTTCTACAAAAGCGTGATGGAAAAGCTGGTCGCCGATCCCGGCCTTCGCCCCGAGGACGTGTTTATCAACTTGCTGGAAACGGCGAAAGAGAATTGGTCCTTCGGCAACGGCATCGCGCAGTACGCCTGAGTTGTTACGGATGGGTGCGAAGCGGGTGATCCAGGCCGGAGATAGTGGCCGCCATCTGCTTTCGCACCTGCGGCAATTTCAGCAGTTGCGGCGCGATCCAATCGCGAATGTGCGCGATCGCTGCGGGTTTGCCGCGCATCATGCGTGTCATCGCTTCAATCTTCTTCACCACGCGATGATGCACCACTTCGCGTAACTGACCGTATTCGTGGAAGCGCTGCAAAGACCCATCCAGCGCATCGGCGGTGCAATCGGCGAAGACCCACGCATCCTCGATACCCAAATTCATGCCACGCGCGCCAAGCGGTGAATGGATGTGCGCGGCATCGCCACCGAGTGCCACACGTCCAACACAAACGCGGCTGGCAAGACGATGGGCAATATGGAACTGCGATTGCCACGACACCGTTCCAGGCACGCTGCCTGCCGGCAACTGCGCGAGCGGATCGGCGCTATTGCCTATCACGCGCCATATATCGCCCCGCAAGGCCATCAGAAACATGAAACCATCGGGCAGTAAAACGATATGTGCTCGCTGCGGATCAAGCGTCGTTTGCAGTTGTACGTCCCATAACCGCCAGGGTTCCGGAAGGCTGCTGCCCTCAAAGGCAAGCCCAAGTTGCTGACGCACCGTACTGCGCGCACCGTCCGCACCGAAAACGAGTGCTGCGTGAGTGGTTTCCAGCTGACCGTCGGCGTGTTGCAAAGACACTGTCACACATTCTGCATTCTGTTCGAGCGTCTGCAGGCTCACGCCACGCTCTACGTCGACGCCCTGCTCATGCAGTGCGTCGATGAGCAATGCCTCGGTGCGCGCTTGTGGGATGGCGATCAACGGCTGCCCAGGCAACAAGGCGAGCATGTCGATCGCAGCCACGATCTTGGTACCGCGATGCAGGCAGGCGCCAGTCAAGCGCGTACCTTCGGTCATGATGCGGGCCGCTACACCGCTATCGTGAAGAATTTCGAGCGTGCGCGGATTGACCAGCAGTGCTTTGGATGTGGACGTCGGCGCTGGCGCGGTGTCGATGATGCGCACCGTCACGCCGCGATGCGTAAGAAAAAGCGCTGCGGCAAGCCCAGTAGGACCTGCGCCAACGATCAGCACGGGAGCACGGAAAATGGCGGTCATGGCGCGCGCGTCCTGGCTGACTCGCTAGCACCATAGCCCACCGCGAAGGCTACCCAAATAGGTCGGAGGTCAGGGTGTCATTCGCCACGCAGGTAGCGTGCGGCATCGATCGCAAAGTAGGTGAGGATCGCATCGGCGCCCGCCCGCTTGAATGCGGTGAGCGATTCGAGCACGACCGCGCGCTCATCCAGCCAACCGTTCTGTGCGGCGGCCTTCAACATCGCGTATTCGCCGCTGACCTGGTAGACGAACGTCGGTACACCGAAGGCATCTTTCACTCGGCGCAGCACGTCCAGATAAGGCATGCCCGGTTTCACCATCACGGCATCGGCGCCTTCGGCGATATCCAGCTCTACTTCGCGCAGGGCTTCATCGCTGTTGCCGACATCCATCTGATACGTGTGTTTGTTGCCTTTGCCAAGGTTCGCCGCCGAACCGACCGCATCACGAAACGGGCCATAGAACGCGGATGCGTATTTGGCGGAATAGGCAAGGATACGCGTGTGGATATATCCGGCGTTTTCCAGCGCTTCGCGAATCGCGCCGATACGACCGTCCATCATGTCCGACGGTGCCACAAAATCCATGCCGGCTTCGGCCTGCGCTAGCGACATCTTCATGAGCGCCTCAACGGTTGGCTCGTTCATCACATAGCCGTGTTCGTCGATCAGGCCGTCCTGACCGTGCGTTGTGTATGGATCGAGCGCCACGTCGCCGATCAACCCGAGATCGGGATATTTCGCCTTCAGCGCACGTGTCGCGCGCTGCATCAGGCCTTGTGGATTCCATGCTTCGGCGGCGTCCTCGCTTTTCACGTTTCCGCTGGGTGAAGGAAACAACGCCAAGGCCGGAACGCCAAGGCGCACACACTCGCCGGCCAACACCAACAGGCCATCGATGGAGAGGCGATCCACGCCGGGCATCGACGGCACCGGTTCGCGCTTGCCTTCGCCGTCGATCACGAACGCCACCATGATCAAGTCGCTCGGCAGCAGCGTGTGCTCGCGCATCAGCTCGCGGGAGAAGGCATCACGACGCATGCGGCGCATACGGATAGCGGGGAAATTCATGCGGAAATCTCTTGCGATCTGTCCGCCTAGTTTAACGCGCTGTGACCGGACAGAACGTCTGTGGTCCCCGGCTCAGCCCCTGAGATGCGCTTAGCTGACCATTAACGGCGATCCGGACCTACGCGAGATCGACACATAAGCTGTGCCATCTTTGGGTAGTGCACGCCCCCTTCCCCCAGGAGTTGCGCCATGAGTCAGCACGTTACGCGTACGCCGCATTGGACCACACCCGACGGCATGAAATACCTCGGCCCGCACGAGGGCACCCAGCCGATTGAAGTCACCATCGTGCTGCGACGTCGCCAGGGCCCCGCACCGACGCCCGCAGGGTGGCCACATGCCCCACGCTGGCCACGCGGAGAATTCGGCCTGCATTGCGGTGCCGATCCGACGGACTTGGAAAGCCTTCGCGGTTTCGCGCGCAAGCATGGATTGAGCGAAGCCAGTAACGATCTGCATCGACGCGTGCTGCGTCTGCGCGGTGCACCATCGGCGCTGGAACAAGCTTTCGGCGTCAAGCTGGGCAAGTATCAGCTCAACGGCTACGGCCCGTTTGTCGGCTGCGGCCACGCACCGACGCTACCGCCCGAGGCGATCGCGGTGCTCGGCCTCGATCAACGCCCGGTGGCGCGTCCGCGTTCGCGCAGACCCCATGCGCAACCCAGCAATAGCTTCACACCGCTGCAGATTGGCCAGCTCTACAACTTTCCCGCCGACACGGATGGCACCGGCGAGACGATCGGCATCATCGAACTAGGCGGTGGCTTCAGTACCAGCGATCTAAGCACGTATTTCAGCGGCCTCGGCATCACTCAGCCGCCCAAGGTCACGGCCGTTTCGGTCGACGGCGGAAAAAATGCGCCCGACGGTAGCGATGCCGATGACGAAGTGATGCTCGATATCGAAGTAGCCGGCGCACTGGCGCCCGGTGCGGCGATCGCGGTGTATTTCACGGCCAACACCGACCAGGGTTTTTACGAAGCCATCTCGCAGGCTGCGCACGACACGACCAACAAGCCCTCGGTGATCTCGATCAGCTGGGGCGGCCCGGAGGACAGCTGGAACAGCTCCTCGCTCGCTGCGATGGAGAGCGCGCTGCAGGATGCCGCGGCGTTGGGGGTGACCGTCACGGTGGCGGCAGGCGACAACGGCTCCAGCGATGGCGAAAGCGATGGCCAGCCGCACGTCGACTTTCCTGCGTCCAGCCCCTATTCGCTCGCTTGCGGCGGAACCACGCTCGATGCCCGCGGCACGACAATCCAAAGCGAAGTGGTGTGGAACGAAACCGCCAGCAACGACGGCGCCACCGGCGGCGGTGTCAGCATCGAATACGACCTGCCGACTTGGCAGCAAAACGCGAATGTTCCCAAGTCCCCTAGCGGCAACGCAGGTCGCGGTGTGCCCGATGTTTCCGGTAACGCCGATCCGGTGACCGGCTATCAGGTCTTGGTCGGCGGACAGTCGCAGGTAATCGGCGGCACCAGCGCGGTGGCCCCGCTATGGGCCGCGCTGATTGCGCGCCTCAATCAGAAGCTGGGTACGCCGGTGGGCGATGTGCACGCTGCGCTCTACCAGATCGGCGAAAGCGCCTTCCGCGATATCACGCAAGGAAACAACGGGGCGTATCAGGCCGGAACCGGCTGGGACGCATGCACGGGTCTGGGCAGCCCCAATGGGCAGGCGTTGCTCAATGCGCTGTCGGCTCTGAAGACCTGAAAACCGGCCACGAACGTCGGGGAGCGGCAACCGATGCGCCGGCACAAGGACGTCGCCGGCCCGGGCGAGCACCTGCGGATAAAGCCAAACTGGACGAACGGAACAACACAGGGCAGTCTTGTCAGGCTCGCTGTCTGGATGTCCCATGGATCGCTCCGCC
>CAJCJD010000203.1 GCA_903970555.1 Vulcanimicrobiota bacterium | reverse complement strand
ACCATCGACGGATCAACGGATCGAAGCGCACCGCGTAGTTGGCCGCTTCCATGTACGCCCAACACAAGTAGCGGTTGCCGCATTTGCGATTGCCGGTGCCTTTGCGCTTGCCGTTGGACAGCCGCACGCTTTCGACCATGCAAAAACTGGGGTCAGAATGAACTTTAAATTGTGCTGTGCCGGTGGACTCTGACCCCGGTTTCGGAGCTGTTTCTTGATAGCATTGAGTGAACGATTTTTGATCGCCAAAAGTGCAGGGATATATGGGGATTTTGGATAAGCTTCTTGGCCGCAATCGTGCCGTGTTCAATGCTCAACCTAAGACGGAAGCACCTGCTTCAACGCCAAGTCCCGCTCCGTCTAAAGATGCTAGCGCGCCTGCCACCATCACCATCACCATCGCCGATGCCTATGGCCGCTCGTTTCAAGTGACTCGGGAGCAATGGCGTACTGAAATACTTCCGAAGAATTTCGAACTCAACCGTGACAAGCCCGACGTTCTGGTCGGCATGATCACTGATGCGTTGCGAAGCGGCTTTTGTGAAGAGGCTCTGGAGCCAGCTCGCCGACTACATCAAATCGATCCAGACGCACACCGCGGAGCGACGATTCTCGGCGTTACTCTGCTTCAGCTCAAACGCTTCGCCGAGGCGCGAGACATTCTAGAGGCTGCGCGCAAAAGCCATGGCGAAGAGGGTTCACTCCTCACCAATCTCGCAAAGGCTTATGCTGGCCTCGGCGAAGAAGAACGCGCCGACGAGACGCTTTGGCGTGCCATCGAGGTTGATCCAAACCAGGACAATGGGTTGCTTTGGTACGTCGCGTTGCAGGGCGAGCGCGGTGGCACGCATGCAAAAAGCGAAGCCTTTATTCGCGCATCGAAACTCGCCAATGCATGGCGTCCCCAGATATGGCTGGCGCGTGAGGCGCTTGAAGCCGATGATCTGGATACGGCACTCATGTACTACCGTCAGGCAATAGAGCGAGCCACTCCCATGCCGCCGGATGCTCTCCGTCAAATCAGCGGTGATCTTGGTCTTCATGGGCAATTACAGGCGATGCTTACGCTCGTGTCGCCGCTGTTCGACGCAAAGCTTCACGGTCTTGATGTCGGCAATAACTTGATTAAGGCAAACATCGATCTCGGCAACACCAAAGAGGCTCGCGCCATTTTGGAAGAGCTTCATCATCTACAGCGTGCGGACTGGGAAAAACACCTTACCTTTTGGGATGGGGAGATCGACAAAGCGGAGAAGGACTACGGCCCCGTGGCGGATGAGCCAGATTTCGCCTTAGACATGCTCAAGCTTGAAGACCCCATCTGGCTTCGCGAGGCACTTGGGTTTGCGGTCCTTCTGATGTCAAAGCCGGCAAGCGGACCACGTATAGCGTTTGTATCGGGGAGCTGCGCAAATGCGGCTTCAAACGAGCGACAGCAAATCACCCTTCAGAAGACCGATGCACTCGGCCGCTTTTCCAGAGCGCTACCGATGTATTTGTCGGAGCAGGCTCTTCTGCGGTCCAGTGCAAAGGCAATCTATCTGCAGCCATGGTCGCCTAAGGGCGGGTTTATCTTGGCTGGTGGCCCCTGGACGGCGGGGCAACTCTCAACAGTTTTAGAGGGAAACGACTACGCGGTATTTACCCATGTCGATGCAGCTCAGTCCCCGTGGCACGTGAAGTTCGATCTTGTACGGCTTGCCGATGGACTGGTTGTCTCTGCTTGGACATGCGATGCCGACGAAGAAAACCCTTCCGCGCAGCAGATCTCGCAGATGGAGGCGACATTGTTCGAGCAGCTTGCAATGGTGCTGGGACTGATAACAACCGATACACCATCAGGCATCGAGTCTCCCGGTGTTGAGTGGTTAGGCCACTTCATTGTCGCTATGGAACAGTCGCTGGCCGTGTCATGTTCCTTGCTGGACGGTGTGCCGGAAAATTTTCTCTATGCAGAGCGAAGCATCTTCAACAACCTGCTGCATCTTTCGTTGCAAATGCCCGCGAACGCACGAATGCGGCTTCTGCTGTTGAGTGCTATTCATCGCGAGTCGCTGCGAAGGCCTGACGTGGCGGCGGAATACAATGAAAGACTGACTAGATTGCAGCGCGAATATCCTCTCAGTGGAGCGGTAGGTGAGGTGATTGCGGCGGCCACTCAGCTGATCATCGAAGAAAGTGTCGTTGAGGCGGTTACAGGAAAAGTTGATCACTAATCAACCAAAATATGGATTAGGGTGTACTTCTGCCGGGGAGAGCGTTGCGTGCGCAGCTAGACACGGCAGGCCAAGCTTGAGTCTGTTAAAGCGGAGCTGAGAACGGCTGACGTAGGTCAGTCAAGTTGTATGGCGACAAGGTCCGATCTATCCGGAGAGTATTTCGCACCAATAGGGAGTTTTGATGATCGACGAACTGTTGAAGGTAGGCGGCACGAAGTTATTAGTGCCCTGTGTCCTTGCAGTCATGTTGGTGGCGCTTGCGAAAGGCTTGTTCGGAGTTCATCAATCTAAGCGCGCCACTCGAAAAGATTTTCTTGATCTTTGGTCGCATAGAGACGACCGCGACGAGCTCTGGCAGCAAACGGCGATCCGTCACTTGTTCGGTGAGTGGCTTCCAACGCCGATCATCCATCTACTAATGAAATCGTCTCAATCAGGGCGCGCACTGGCTGAAGTCTGCAATGCGTGGAATTTGCTTGAGATAGACGACGAAACTTCAGTTGTGAACTGGAAATCAACCAGGCATAGAGAACGTGCTCGCCGAAAGCGCGAGATTCGGTTGTATATGGCGCTTTATTGGTTGTTGGCGATGGCGGGAATACTTATAGCTTTTTACGCGTTCATTTCGACGCAGGGCGGTCTCGCCGCAATCGTTCGCTGGGTGCTTGCTATTGAGTTGGCGGTGTTTGCTGTGCACTGTCTGATCCGGAGCGAAAATCTAAAGGCCGCTCACGAAGCAATCCCGCGCTGGCTCAATCTTCCCTAAATCCGCCTATGCCCCTGTTTGGAGATCAAGTTCAGTTGCATCTGTTTGCGTCCATAGTATTGCGATTGCTTATGAAGGCAGGCACGACTCCCTATCTGTTTTTCAGATAATTGAAATAAGGGGATATCGTTTTTAGGCAGACGGCCTATTCGCGATATCACCAGAGGAGGGATGCCATGACGGAAGAACGCCTTGTTTTCGGAGTCACCGTCGACCAGCTCGACGAGCTCAATACGCTGCTGCGGACGATTACGGCGCATGGCGACGTGATCACGGTCGGCTGTGATGAGCCCCTGCATCCGCAGACCGTGTCGACCCTGGGCGAGGTCGTTTTCAACGCGGCGCTTGCTGTACGGGAAGTCTTCGACCGGATCGAAGCACAGAAGCTCTGAGCGAAAATGAGCAGGGACAACCGGGTCAGGTTTCGACCGTGCTCAGTGCCAACCCACGCCCGCGGAAGCCGCCGGCACCGGCGACTTGGTTACTGCGCGTTGGAACGCCGGCGTGAACCCCTGACGCGTTTCCATCGAACACCTCCATGCAAGGATTGTCCTTGCACGGAGTGCCTGAGACATCGGCGGTAGTCCAACCCGACCCCGTGCCTAGTTCGGCCAAACCGGCGGTTGATTGGCGGTGGGGTTGGGGATGTAGCGGCCGTAGCTCACCGTGGCCAGGGTGCGGATGTTCTGCAGCAGGTTGGGGTTGGCGACGACCGAGGGATCGAGCGGATTGCTCGACAGAATCACCATGTCGGCGACGTTGCTGGTGGCGAGGCTGCCGCGATCGGTCATGCCGTACTGCCAGGCGGCATTGGTGGTGAACGCTTTGATGCCATCCAGAATGCTGATGCGCTCGTCGCCCGGGTAAGCCGGGTTGTTGGCGAAGACCACAGGGCAGGTCCGTGTGTTGCGGTTCGGGTACCACGAGGGCTGCTGGGTCTGCCGCGTCACGCCCACCCAGATCTCGAACAGCGGGTAAGGCGGCGTCACCGGCGTATCGCTGTGCAAGGTGAGATGCAGGCCGCGGTCGCGCACCGCACGGGCAGGGTAGATGTTCATCGTGCGCTGCGGGCCCAGCACCTGCTGGCATTCCGGCAGGCCGTAGTAATACACGTTGGTCGACATGATGCTGACCACCACGCCCGGGTTCAGCGTCTTCAACTGATCGAGCTGTGCGGTGGTGATCATCGGCGCATGCAGCATCACGTCGTGCGTGCCCGGCGGCGGCACCGAGTGGTCCTTGGTGGCCGAGGCCACCACCGCTCGCACCGCATTGCCGATCGCGGCATCGCCGATCTGGTGGATCAGCATCGGAAAGCCGGCGGCATGCGCGGCGTACAGGCGCTGCTGAATCTGCTGCTCGCTCAGATCGGGCAGGCCCACATACGGCTGCGGAAAGATGCCGCCGTTGGTGAACGGCGCAAACACCTGCATGTAAGGCGAGTTGAGAAAAGCGGTATAGCCCTGCGGCGATCCGTCGGTAAAGCTTTTCAGCATCGCCACGGTGAGCAGCGGGTTGCTGCCCACCAGGGTTCGGCCCGCCGCACCGGTGGCGACGATGGACGAAAAATCGGGGCTGCTGTCGTCATAGGCCACCATGGCCGCGGACAGCGGGAAGGGACACTTCGTCGGCAGGCAGTTCTTCAGAACGTTGTTGTAGAGCCCGATATCGCCGATCGTCGCGGCGCCTTCCTGGGCCAGCGTATAGCCGTGTTGTGCATAGATTGTGGCGGCCTTCTGCAACAGCGTTTCCGCCAGGCCGGCATAGCGATGGAGTACCAATCCCTGCATCTTGCCGGTGGCGTACAGCGACAGATCCTCGTCGAGCTGTCCTTTCTCGGCAAGTTGGGACTCGACAGTGGGATTGG
>CAJCJD010000202.1 GCA_903970555.1 Vulcanimicrobiota bacterium | reverse complement strand
CTCGAGGCCGAAAGGGGAGGAAGTCTCTTTTTACTCGTTCAAGCCGATACCGCTTCGTGCGGCGGCTTAATTCAGGCGTTAGGTATAAGGAGATTGGAGTGCGAATTCTAGTTGCTTCTAGCAAAGCGTTCGTAAGCGCCTTCCTCGCTGTCATTGTCGTCATGTTGTTATTCAGCTTGTTTTCTCCGCACGCGTTTCGTCCCTGGGTGGCGACCGGAATCGCAAGCGGCATTGCCATAGGTGATGGTGTCCGCATATGGCGACCGTTGTCACCAAATGCCTCCGCATTGCTCGTTGGGGTTTTGGCCGCAACGGGTGCAGCGGTTGGCACGTGGTTTTCACCCCACATCTAACTAATCATTCAAGCGGACGTGCGTACCGCGTGCCGCTTAACGCAGGCGTTAGGGCGAAGAATGCGCGGAGGGCATCGATTCATGTCTGACAAACCAACTCCCGAAGATGTTGCCCTCTGGCAAAAGCGTTTGGCTTCCCAGGCCAACAACCGAGCGTGGACACTCGCCGAAATCCTTGACCGCTCGCCTGAGGAAGATGAAGAGATGCTGCATGCCGCACATGCAGCGATGTATTTCTGGGAAATTGTTGGCGATCCAAGCAATCACGCCCATGCCGCGCAGCTACTTGCTCACGTGTACGCGCTGCTGAGGCTTCCTGGACCGGCAGCGCAATATTTGAGCAAATCATTGCCATACTTCACGCAACATGACTGTGCGCCATGGGAGAAGGCGTTTTCCCACGCGATAGCAGCCAATGTCGCCTCTGCAGAGGGCAACGCAGCGGCATACGCCAAGCACTACGCGGAGGCGCAAGCCGCCGCCGCGCACATTGCCGACCCGGAGACGCGCGAAATGTTCGTTGCTACATTGCGCGTCGTACATGCGCCCAATTCCTGAGGCAAAGCGTGCGCTTTGACTACGCGCTCAAACGGACCGTGCGGAACGGAAGCTTCCGGGGCAATCATGAGTTGCGGCCCGCAAGGCCACTTAGCTGTGCGTCAAGGCACATGAAGGGGATTCACCATGAACAATCGTTCTAGACCTCCCGGCACAGTGATTCCGCAACTTCCTTACGCTGACGTTGGCGAGGCGGCCATCTGGCTCTGCGAAGTCTTCGGCTTTTCTGAGCGGTTGCGAATTGCTAATCATCGCTCGCAACTCACAGTTGGTAGCGCTTCGGTTGTAGCAATGGAAGCGCGACCTAATCTAGGGTTGGCGGCCGTACTGGTTCAGGTTAGTGATGTAGATGCTCACTACCAAAGGGCGGTGCAACACGGTGCGCAAATTGTTAGCCCGCCGACGACTTATCCTTATGGTGAGCGGCAATACACGGTTCAAGATCTGGCTGGCCATTCTTGGACATTCACCGAGTCGGTCGCTGATGTGGATCCGGCGGACTGGGGCGGCGTGCTCATCTCGGTGGGTGAGGGCGCGGCCTAACAGTCAATTCAAGCTGAAGCCGCTTCGTGGCTCGACTTAGTTGAGGCGTTCGGTCTACCTGGTATTGCTGGTGAAAAGCGGCGCATTTTCGCAGGCATCAACTACGTAGGTCAGTCGATCTGCTAGGTGTTCAAAGCAGTGCGCCAAGGTATTGCGAGCTAACGTCAGCTCGCGAACGTACGGCAGGTTAGTCGCGGCGAAGTCGGCCATTCGGCGTAAATCGTCGCGGATTTCGCGAAGATTTTCAAAAGCAGCCTCGGGGAGATCGTGGTGGTCTCCCCCGAATGGTCGAGCGGGAGGAGGAATGTGGCCTGCCATAGCGATGTCTCCAAGTAGATAGTGGCTCCTAACTGCTTTTCTTTGACAAATCCGTCAATCTTCGAATTTGATGGCAAACATAATACACAAAGACTGTGTATTGTAAGTTGCGCTATACGGTAGGTGCCCGACTGGTTACGGAGCGGGCAGATGGCGACAGTGCGAAAGTCGACGAAACGAGCACTCAAGTCGCTCTGTCGCTCGGAGAACCAGGTGTTTCTTGCGACCTTGCGTGCATTGAGGCAGGGGCAAGGCCTTACACAGGTGCAACTGGCCGAAAAACTCAGTCGCAACCAGAACTTTGTCACTGCGGCTGAACGTGGTGTAGTGCGCCTCGATGGCCTGCAATTGAGGGACTGGTGCCAAGCCTGCGATAGTGACCTGATTGCCTGGGCTACGGAAATCGAACGGCAGCTTCGCGCGGAGCAACGGAAAGGCTCCGCGCGCAAGGCGAAAAAATAGACTGACGCTCTCGCCGAACAGGTCACTCCGCCTGTTTATAGATCACGCCACCCTTCATCACGAACGGCACATGTTCGATAGCGCTGATGTCCGAAGTCGGATCGCCTTGTACGGCGATGATGTCGGCATCGAGTCCGGCTTTTAGCTGGCCGAATGCATCTTGCTGCCGCAGTATTTTTGCATCGACAGCGGTAGCGGCCAGTAGCGCGCGTGCCGGCGTCATGCCATCGCGCACCATCCATTCCAGTTCCTTGTAGTTGGTGCCATGCGTAAATACGCCGACGTCGCTGCCGCAGCCGATGGTGACGCCGGTTTGCATGGCGAGGTTGAAGGCATTGGCGGCTTGCTGCATGTCTGCAGTCGGCGGTTGGCCAGGCTTCCAGCCTTTGAAGTATTCGGCGTAGGCCGCTTCCGCTTCGAGCGTCGGCATGTAGGCAACGTTGTGTTGCTTCATCAGTTCGAACACTTCGCGCGTGCCGCCGTAGGCGTGCTCGATGGTGTCGACCCCGGCGAGGATGGAGCGACGCATGCCTTCGGGTGTGGTGGAGTGCACGGCGACTGGCAGGCCGAGCGAGTGGGCGGCTTCCACGCCGGCGTTGAGTTCTTCCTGGGTGAAGGTGGGCACGGCGCCGCTGCTTTTGCCGCAGTGGTAGTCGGCGTAGAGCTTGATCCAGTCCGCACCGTGACCGGCCTGGTCGCGTACGGCGTCGATCATTTGTGCAGTGCCGCTGACCGGTATGCCACCTTGCGGAATATCCAGGTCGGTGCGAAAGCCCATCGGGCCCGGTCCGTAGCAATGGCTGGCAATAGTGGCGCGGGTGGCGACGAATAGATGCGGGCCGGGAATCAGGCCGTGGTCAATGGCGTGTTGTACGTCGACATCGGCGTAGCCGGCGCCTTCCGTGCCCAGATCGCGCAGCGCGGTGAAGCCGGCCATCAGGGTGTCGTGTACGTGCTGCACGGCCTCAATGGTGCGATAGGGCAGCGATTCCTTCAGAACTTGATCGTTCCACAAGGTCTCGTTGTAGGGGTGCAGGAAGATATGCGAGTGCGCGTCGATTAGGCCTGGTAACAACGTTGTGCCGGGTAGATCGATGGTTTGCGTGCCGGGCGGTAACGTGATGTCTGCCGCTGGCCCGACAGCGGCAATCTTGTCGCCTTCTACCAGCACCACCCAGCCGGCGTGCGTTTGCTCGCTGCGCGCGTCGAAGACACGGTCGGCCTTGAGCAGCCAGGCGTGATCGGCAGCTTTTCCAACCGGCGCATCGTCGGCTGCAATAGCTGTGCCGAGAGTGCAGGCCAGCGAGATGGCACCAAGCCACGTTATCAAGCCGAGCCGTCGATGCATGAGCATGTCCCCCTCCCGTTCTGGATGATCTCGCCTTGATTCTATAGTGTCGGCGCATTGCAGGATGTCGATAGCAGCGGTCGACTGTATACATGCCAGTTTAGTGCCGCCAAGCAATACTACGGGTTTGGTAACAATTGGAGCTTGATGCGCAAGCGCACTTTCGACTAGTCGCAATTCGCGCTACCGTTTGGCATTACCACAGTCCTGACACATCTTAAGAACTCGGTGTAATCGCCGATCGAACCTGTCGCCGGATACACCTTTGACCATAGGCGCTATCGCCTGCCGAAACGGCGGCGACAGTAAGGAGATGACGCATGACTTCTTCAGCTGCTCCTACCGACGAATTCACCGGGGTCGTCAGTTTTCGTAGCCCTTATGCCTTCGATGACACCGTGCGGCGGTTGCTCAAAGCCCTTGCGGATCACGGTATCAAGGTGTTTACCACGATCGACCAGCAAGCCGAAGCGCTGGCGGTCGGATTGTCGATGCCGCCAACGACATTGATACTTTTTGGCAATCCGAAAGGCGGCACACCGTTGATGCTCGCCAATCCGCTGTCGGGTATCGATTTACCGCTGAAGGCACTCGTTGTCGAGTCGCCGCAGAACGAGGTGGATGTCATCATCAACTCGACGGCATACATCATTGGCAGGCATTCCCTTCCTGCGCAGCTCGCTGCAAATTTGGCTCCGGCGGAACGTCTGATTGCCAGCACGCTAGGTCACTGAGCGTGCTTGTGCGAGGTTTCGGCCTTACTTGAGCGGAAGAAACACATCCGTAATCACTTCGTGTTCCGGTACATCGGGAAAGAAGTGGATGCGTTGCAGATAGAGCGGGAAGTCGCGCGGTTCTTCGCCGCTTTGCGGTAGCCATTGCGAATACAGGTAGGAAATGGATTGGCGCAGGTTGTCGTCCGAGCCGATGTGCCTCAAGACGGCACAGCGGCCTGCTGGAATGATCTTGCTTACGATGCCGAATGAGTTGTCTTCGATAACCTGGTCGGTTGCTACGCATAGATCGAAACGGTAGTCGTTGGGTTCCACTTCGTACGGATCGTCATACAGAATATTGAAGGTGGCGTTTCGGTCGGGACGCAGCTGATTTTGTTTGCGCCACGCGATGAACTTGCGGATGGAGTCGCCTAGATGGTTCGGATCGCCACGGTGCTCAAGCGCGGCGACTTTCGTTTCTTCGACATCCACTAGTCGGACTTGGTGGCCTTGTGTTTCGATCTTCATGGATTGGGTCCTTAGGTCGGCGAGAGGTTGGTATGTCGCATGCCAAGGTCCCCATCGCGGCTGCTTTCGAAATTCCGAGGGTGTTTGCCCGATGCTTTTCTTGAAGGCGCGGGAAAACGATTCGGGATTGTCGTAGCCGCTGTCCAGGGCGATGTCGATCACCGATTGGTTATCGCGGAATGCAAGTCGGTGGGAGGCCCGCTTCAGCCGAGTCAGCTGGACATACTGGTAGACGCCGATCCCATAGAGTTCGGAAAACTGCCGGAGGAAATGATGCTTCGAGAACGCAGCGACCTGGCTGAGCTTGGCGACGCCGAGATCTTCCGATAGATGGGCATCGATGTATTCGAATACCTTTTGAAATCGGGCGTGGTATGCATCGGCAGATCGTGCGGTCAATGGCGTGTCTCCTTGGCGATCGAGAGACTATCCACTAGCGAGCGCGGATGCCTGACAGAAATTGCTCAACGTCCGTATACCCTGATGACTCGGCCTTCGGTGAGCATGCGCCCTAGTACCGCCGCGCCAGAATAACGATACTGCCGCCCCGATCATTTTTCAAAGCCGGCGAGGTTCACTCGTCTCGTCCCATCCAAACTTAACGCTAATTCCCGACTTGGATGCGTCACTTGAAAGGCGTCGCAGATAGGCCTAGGTTTGCGGTATGACCTACGCACCCCGCATCGTTCGTCGTGATCTGCATTTCGACATGCAGTCGGATATCCCGCGTTATTGGCTGAACGGGGATGCGCATCAGACGCGCTATTTCGATGCGCTTTCGTTGATGTTTCCGGATGGCGAGCGTTTTTTTATCGATAGCGTGCGCGCCTTTCGTCCCGAGATCGTCGACGACCCGGTATTGGACGCTGCGGTGGGAGGGTTTATCGGGCAGGAGGCGATGCACAGCCGTGAACATCTTGCCTATAACGAGCGCTTGGAGCGGCAAGGTGTCGGTGCATTTGCGCTGATGGATATTGTGCGTGAAGTGCAAGACCGCCGAGCCCGCACGCTACCGCCCATCGGGCAGCTGGCCGTGACGATTTGCCTGGAACACTTCACCGCCATGTTGGCGGACCATGTGCTGCGCCACCACGCCACCTTGCAGAAGGCCGATCCCAGGATGGCCGCGATCTGGCGTTGGCATGCGTTGGAGGAAACCGAACACAAGGCCGTGGCCTTTGATGTCTACCAGCGCGTGGGCGGTACGCCGTTCGTGCGTTGGCGTCGCCGTTGCCGTGCGATGTTTTGGATTACCTGGCTTTTCACCTATCGCACGTGGCAGTTCATGTGGCGATTGTCCAAGGCTGATGGCACACGCAAGGATTGGCTCGGCTGGCTTCGATTGCTGACGTTTCTGTTCGTCGCACCGGCGCCGATTACGCGAATCAGTGGTCAGTGGCTGAAGTGGTTCCTGCCCGGTTTTCATCCATGGCAGCACGATAATCGCGGTCTGGTCGAAATCACCCGTCGTGAGTACGACAAGTTGGCAGACGCGTAATTACCGCTGCGCTTCTAGGAGACCAAAGGGGTGCGTTGCACCCCTTTGGTCATGCAGCTTGCTACGGTTTATTACTGATCTTTGCAGGACGGCGGCAACCATTTGGCGGGAATATCGCCCCCACACGACCAGTGAATGGCGTTGTTGCTTACATAAGGCGTAAGCAGCAATACGTGACCATGTAGTGAGGCGTTAGCAAAGTTGACCGTCAATACACCGTTCTGCGCTAAGTCGATACCCGACACGTTACGGTCGCCTGAAAACGGCGCGAGACCGATTTGATCCATCGTTGTCGGCCACTGTTGATGGCTGGCGCCATATTGTGCGATGGCGCTCCGATACGGAGCGCTATCTGACATGGCAACCGTTAGCGCAGCGCGATTGAGATAGTCCTGATATGCAGGAATCGCGATAGCGGCGAGGATCGCGATATAGGCGACCACAATGATTCCGCCACCGATACCGAATCCGGGTATGCGCGGAAGGAACAGGCTGATTAGGTAGGCGAGGGGATTGCGGCTGCCGAGTTTCGGTTCGCGTTTGTCGGCGAGGGCACGCAGCCATGCATGACGCTTGTTCAACCAGGGATAGTCGCCGACGAGTTCGTGCAACGACATCCAAAACCCCGGCGTCACGGCTGCGCTTTCGCTATAGTCTTCCAGATTGACGGCACGCCAACGCCGCTTGCCTGCAGCAAGCGCAACCAAGCCATACTGCGCATCCTCCGGATTCTCGCAAACCGCCAGACCATGGCGGTCGCAGGTGTATTCGCGCGCACGCGAATAGGCGGCGCCAAGAAGCGGCATTAACAACGCCGGGGCCAGAACTTTCGACCATGTCAGATGATGGCTGCGCAGATGCCCAAGCTCATGGCCGATGTAGAAATCCAACGCCCCAGGTCGATCTTCCATGCTGTCGACTACATCGGACATAAGGGCAACGAAGTTGCGGCCAAGGAAACGAGTGGCGAACGCATTGAGTACACCGTTGCCATTGACCAAATAGGCTTCGGGAACTTGCGCCATGCCGAGTTGGCGCGAACAGCGGTAAAGGCGCTGATACAGATCAGGCATTTGTTTGGCGCTGACGCGGATGGCATTGCCGCGCAAGTGTGCGATGAGTGCTGAATGAGCGATCAATGCGAATAACGCGAACAATAATACGTAAATCAGCACGATACCGATGGTGCCGAGCAATAGCATGAGCCAGATGATGATGGACAATACAAGCGCGATGGTGCGCAGTGTCGTCTCGTTCCTATAGACGAGTTCGTTCACTTCCCTTTCTCCCTTGATGGCGCATCCCCCGATGCGCAAGGGCAGTCTAAGGCAGCATCCGGGCTGCGGCCAGGGTCGCGAGGCAATGCTGGGGTTATGCTACGGCCCGTTAGATCGATGCGTCGGCGAGGCTCACTGCCACAAAGGTATTGTGGAAGTAACGGGCGCGCAGTGTATTGTCGTCAA
Organism: Vulcanimicrobiota bacterium; assembly: GCA_903970555.1. Classification (GTDB taxonomy): domain Bacteria; phylum Pseudomonadota; class Gammaproteobacteria; order Xanthomonadales; family Rhodanobacteraceae; genus Dyella_B. The sequence goes on along the minus strand of CAJCJD010000202.1, from coordinate 9,769 downwards.
GCCTCACAGCATTGGCTGACATGGGTGGTGATTGTTCGAATAGCTGGGGCGTTGCAAAGTTCGTGGTGCGGTCTATGAAGACCAGGCTCCACGAGCCGTTGCCGGCAATGATGGGCACACTGAATGCATAGCCGGCCTGCTGTACCCAAAAGGAAACATGACCATTTTCAGGAACCACGAAGTCCTGGTTTACGTTCGCCGTGCTTGCGTAATACGGGTAGAGCTGCATCGTCTTGACCAGATGCATGCGCGGGCAATCGCTGTCGCACATGGCGACCTGCAGAATCATCACCGGGCGTGCGTTGAAGGCATGCACCTTGATCACATCGCCTTTTTTAAGCGCCGTTACGCTTTGGAACATGGTGGGATTGCCGCCGCTGTCGTTTACCAAAACTTGGAAGGCGGAGCTGTCCGCAGCTTGGGCGATTTGGGCTGTTGCCAGCCCGGCAACTGCTATGACTGCGAGAGTACGTAAGAGAGACATGACGGTGACTCCATGGAGAGTCCAACTAAGTCAGTCGATCTGCCACGCGAAATGATCGGCCGTTTCTGTATTTCGATCCCAATAGTGCGCTTCTTTTTTTTGCCTGTCATGTTACCTAAGAAGCTGTTCAGCTCAGGGTTCGCACCCGAAAGTTGCGGCCTTTGATCTTGCCGGCCCGCAAGCGTTCCAGTGCCTTGTTCGCCAGTGCGCGATCGATCGCCACATAGGCACGGGTGGCGAAAACATCGATTTTGCCGACCTGGCTGGCATCCAGGCCCGCGTCTCCCGTGAGCGCGCCGAGAATGTCTCCAGGGCGAAGTTTGTCCTGGCGTCCAGCGTCGATCACCAGCGTTTTCATCGGTGCAAGATTCAGCGTTTTACCGCGCGGTGGAGCGAGCTTCAGCGGGCGCCATGAAAGCGGCGAGCCAAGCACTTGTTCGATGTTGTCGGCTTTCGGTTTTTCACGTGGCGTGCACAAGGCAATCGCAAGGCCCGTTTGCCCGGCACGACCGGTACGGCCAATACGGTGCGTATGCGTGTCCGGATCGTGCGCAATGTCATAGCTGATCACCAACGGCAACGCAGTGATGTCGAGCCCGCGTGCGGCGACATCGGTGGCCACTAAAACGGCGCAACTGCGGTTGGCAAAACGCACCAGTACTTCGTCGCGGTCGCGTTGCTCCATGTCGCCATGCAATGCCAGCGCGGAAAAGCCACGGCGATCCAATTCCTCTGCTACGGCATCTACGTCACGCCGCATATTGCAGAACACCAGCGCATGCTGACCTCGTTCGCCGGTAAGCAATTGGGCAAGCGCGTCGATCTTTCGTGCAGGATCCACTTCAATGAACTGCTGCTCGATCGCAGGCCTTGTTTCAATGGGTGCTTCCACTGTGATTTCAATCGGGTCACGCTGCACGCGACGGCTGACTTCACGGATTTCCTCTGGATAGGTGGCCGAGAACAACAATGTTTGATGATGCTTGGCAATGCGGCCCACGATGTCGTCGATGGCTTCGCTGAAGCCCATATCGAGCATGCGATCGGCTTCGTCCAGCACCAGCACCTTGATGCCGCCGCCGTGCAGACTGCCGCGCTTCAAGTGTTCTTGTACGCGGCCGGGCGTGCCCACCACGATATGCGGATCGTGCGTGAGCGATGCCAACTGCGGTCCTAGTGGCATGCCGCCACACAAGGTCAACAGCTTCACGTTGGGAATGTTCGCGGCAAGTTTGCGGATGGCCTTGCTGACCTGATCGGCCAGTTCGCGGGTCGGGCACAGCACCAGCGCCTGCAGCCGGATCGTTTCCGCTTGCAGCGATTGCAGCAGGCTCAGGCCGAACGCAGCTGTCTTGCCGCTGCCGGTCTGCGCCTGGGCTATAACGTCGCGCCCTTCCAGCATAGGCGGGAGGCTTTGTGCCTGGATCGGCGTCATTTCGCTGTAGCCCAGCGTTTCGACGCTGGCGAGCAGGGCGGGTTTGAGGGGGAGCGTGTTGAAGGCGTTCATGCGTCATGATCGCACGACATGCGGCAATCCGTTGCCGGATAATGAGCCGGCTCGGTTTGGCATGAAGGTGGATCACATCATGAAGATCCTGATGGTTGGCGCGGGTGCTACAGGTGGTTACTTCGGCGGTCGTCTGCTGGAAAGTGGGCAGGACGTGACCTTTCTGGTGCGCAAGACGCGTGCAGAGATGCTCGCGCGGAATGGTTTGGTCATCCGTAGCCCGATGGGTGATGTGATCTTGCCCGCCCCGTCGACGATGCAGGCGAGCGAGTTGAATCGCCCATTCGACCTGATTGTGGTGAGCTGCAAGGCGTATCACTTGCCGCAGGTGATCGAGGACATGGCACCGGCGGTGGGGCCGCAGACGGTGGTGCTGCCCTTGCTTAACGGCATGCGCCATCTGGACCTGCTCGATGCGCGTTTCGGTGCGCAACACGTGCTGGGCGGCCAATGCGTGATCGCTGCCACGCTGGATGCCGATGGCACCGTGCGTCATCTCAATCAATCGCACAGCCTTACGTTTGGCGAACGTGATGGCACGCGTTCGGAGCGTGTCGAACGTATCGCTCAGGCTATGTCCAAGGCGTGCTTCGAGCCGCGATTGAGCACCACGATCTTGCAAGACATGTGGGACAAATGGGTATTCCTCGCCTCGCTGGCGGGGATCACGTGCCTGATGCGGGCACCCGTAGGCGACATCGTGGCCGCACCGGGTGGAACACAGGTAACGCTCCATCTGCTGGACGATTGCCGACGTGTCGCCGAAGCACATGGTCACCTGCCAGCCGAGGCTGTGCTGCAGCGCGCCCGATCCGTGCTGACCGAACAGGGTTCCACACTGAGCGCCTCGATGATGCGGGACCTGGAGCAGGGCGCTCCGATTGAGGCGGATCATGTCGTGGGCGATTTGCTTGCGCGCGGTGAATCGTCCGGGCCGGAGCTGGCGATGTTGCGCGTGGCCTATGTCCACCTGAAAGCGTATGAAGCGCGCCGGTCGCATGCGGGCAAGACCTAGGCCGATGTATGTAGCGACATCCTTTCGTCCCCTCGTACCGCCGTTCGTCACATAAGCCGCTCGGCCCATCCCCTGGCGATGGTTCTGGGGCTCTTCGGGACGGACAGTCATCCCATTGAAGGCTGAGTGACAGCGAGGTGGGTCGCATGAACAGGCGCGAAGTATTGAAGGTTGCGTTGGCCATCCCGTTTTTAGCGGGAGCGATGGCAGGTGGAGTGACCTCGGCGCTGGCAGCCGTGGGCGGTACGGCGGCGGGTAGCCTTCGCTCAAGAGTAAGGCCAGGCGATCCAGGCTGGCCCTCCGCATCGCAATGGGATCGGTTGAAGCAGCAGGTGGGCGGTCGCCTGCTCAAGTTGGAGTCGCCGTTCGCCAATTGCACGGCTACATCGATGAGCGCGGCCTGCTCGGAAGCACTCAAGCACATCAAGAACCCGTACTTCATCGGCGACCAGCCGGCATTGACGCAGACCAGTGGCTGGGCCGGTGCGTGGACTTCGCGGCCAAGCGTTTATGCCGTGGCGGCTGAGAGCACGGCGGACGTGGTCGCCGCCGTGAATTTTGCCCGCAAGCATCACTTGCGCCTGGTGGTGAAGGGCGGCGGTCATAGCTATCAGGGCACCTCTGAGGCTCCCGATTCCTTGCTGGTTTGGACGCGGCACATGAACAGCGTCACGTTGCACGATGCCTTCGTGGCACAAGGTTGTGCTGGCGCGCAGGCGCCACAGCCAGCGGTGACGGTGCAATCCGGCGCGATGTGGATTGATGCCTATGACGCCGTCACAACGCACGGCGGCCGTTATGTGCAAGGCGGCGGCTGCACGACAGTGGGCGTGGCTGGCCTGATCCAGAGCGGCGGCTTCGGTAGTCACTCTAAAAACTACGGCACGGCGTCGTCCGGTTTGCTTGAAGCGGAAATCGTGACCGCCGATGGCGTGGTGCGCATTGCCAATGCGTGCACCAACCCCGATCTTTTCTGGGGCATCAAAGGCGGTGGTGGCGGCAGCCTGGGCGTGGTCACGCGATTGACCCTGCGTACACGCGAATTGCCGCAATTCTTCGGCGGTGCATTCGGCGCGATCAAGGCGTCGTCGGGTGAGGCATATCGTGCACTGATTGCGCGAGTGATCGACTTCTACCAAAGCGATCTCTTCAATCCACACTGGGGCGAGCAGCTGGTTTTTCGGTCCGACAACGTGCTGCGTCTTGCGATGGTGTTTCAGGGACTCACCCAACAACAAGCTCAAGCAGTGTGGGCGCCGTTTCTCGATTGGGTGAGCGCACGCAAGGAATATTCGATCGCGAAACCTGTGCAGATTCTCGCGGTGCCTGCGCAACATGGCTGGGACGCGGCGTTTTTCCGTCAGTACGCACCGGATGCCATCGTCAATGACGATCGTGAGGGCGCGCCTCGCGACCACATTCTTTGGTCCGGCGATCACGGTCAGGTAGGGTGGTTCATCCATGGCTTTAAATCGGCGTGGCTGCCTGCCGCGCTGCTGCAAAAAGGGCGTCAGTCGTCGTTGGTCGATGCGTTGTACGCAGCCTCGCGTCACACGGATGTCGAACTGCATTTCAATAAAGGGTTGGCCGGTGCGCCAGCCGAAGCGATCGCCGCTGCGCGCGATACCGCCACCAATCCCCAAGTGCTGGATGCGTTTGCGCTGGCGATCATTGCCGGCGGGGAAGGGCCTGCGTATCAAGGCATGCCAGGCGCGGGAGCGGATCTGGCCGAGGCGCGAAGCGATGCCGCGAACATCGACAGTGCAATGAGCGAACTGCTGAACGTCGCGCCCGGTGCCGGTGCTTACGTGTCGGAAAGCGATTATTTCCAGCGCGACTGGCAAACGGCGTTCTGGGGCACGAATTACCCGAAGCTTGCAGCGGTGAAGCGGAAATACGATCCGGATGGGTTGTTTTTCGTACATCACGGCGTGGGTAGCGAAGACTGGAGCGCGGATGGGTTTACGCGTTTGCGCTAAAACGCGTTGGAGTGGTGGCGTGATGTCTGCTCGTGTGGGCATCGCGCCGCAAGTCTCTGCGATGTAGGGGTGATCATCATCACGCGTTCGTCACGCGAACACGGCACCCCATTGGACTGTCAAAAATCCTTCATTTCTCGTGATTACCGTGGACGGGTTAGGCCCACCTGTTGCTCCGCTCGTCCACCCAACCGGAGATCACGATGACCATGACTTTGCTTTCGGGCTTTCGGCGCCGGCATCTTGCCGCCGCCCTCGCACTGACGTCGCTTGCTGCGGGCGTCGCCGCTTACGCTAATGATTTTTCGTATAACCGCGATTTCCATTTCTGGCCAGGCAATCTGGTAGTAAGCCGCAGTGTGTACGACAACAAGGCAAGCAATGTGCAGGTAGGCCAGGTTCTTCCGCCCAACTGTCCAAGTGCAAGCGGTGCATGCGGTGCCAGTTCCGGTGCAACTTACGACGGCACGTATCCGTATGTGTGGAACAACGTGCTTTACGACGCCAATTTCGGTATCACGTCGCGCATCTATCTTGACCAGGTCACGCCGAATGGTTGGCTCGTCGATTCGCTGGAAGTTCCCAATAGCCAACTGCCGACCGCGCGCGAGGGGCAGCTGGTGACCAGTTTCAGCTCCAAGTCGGAACTTGGTTTGCACTTGTCGCTGGATGGTCGGTATCTCAGCTTCGTCGGTTATGTGGCGCCGGTGAATGCGATCGATGTATCGAATGCGAATACGCCATTGGTGGTCGATCCGACCAATCCGGACGGCCAGAGTTTTTATCGTGGTGTCGCCGTCGTGGATCGCGATGGGCAGTTCCATTTCACCCAAACCAATGCGTATAGCGGCGACAACGGGCGTGCCGCCATTTTGAATAACATCGATGGTGCCGATGTCCTTTATACGGCTGGCAATGCAGGTAACGGCAGCAACCCGCAGCCAGCGGGTGTCGTTCAAGGCACCGGCGCGCAACTGCTGGTGCCTTCATCATTGCCCGAGGCATTGCAGGATCCAGGCACCACAACGCCGCTTGCGAGCTTCTCTGTCACGGCGTTGGGACAGAAAGCCGACAAGATCGGCAAGGATGATAATTTCCGCGGCATCGCGGTGTTCAACAACGTGCTGTATTACACGAAGGGCAGTGGCAGCAACGGCGTAAACACGGTCTATTTCGTAGACACCACGGGTACCGCATGTCCGAAGGGCGTCGGTGTGCCGGTCGCTGGCGCAGCGTTACCGACTACGCCGCTTTCCTTCAACGCGTCGACACTGACGATTAGCGGCCTGCCTACCAATATGTGCATCCTCGCGGGATTCCCGTCTACGCCGGTCAAAACGGCGACGACGGTGTCCTATCCGTTTGCACTGTGGTTCGCCGATGCGAATACGCTGTATGTGGCGGACGAGGGTGACGGCTACACGGGTGGAACCGATCTCTATACGCATGCTGCCGCGCAAACGACAGCGGGTTTGCAGAAGTGGGTATTCAACACCACGACGAAATCCTGGACGCTTGCTTATACGATCCAGGCCGGCCTGGACCTCGGTCAGCCTTACACAGTGCGCGACTATCCGACTGGCACCAATGTCGCTACCAACTTGCCGTGGTCGCCGGCTACCGATGGCTTGCGTCAGATCACCGGCCGCGTTGATGGGGACGGGAAGGTGACGATCTGGGCGATTACCTCGACCATCAGTGGTGGTGGCGATGTCGGAGCCGATCCGAACCGGTTGGTCGCGGTTCGCGATGAGCTGTCGAACACCACCATTGCCGGTGCTGCGCGGGAGCAGTTCGTAACCTTGCGTTCGGCGAAGTTTGGCGAAGTGCTGCGCGGTGTCTCGTTTGCGCCCGGCACGGATGTGCGCGAACACGGCTGGCATTGATTAGCTGAAAAACAGGTATGCCGATGTGCGCAAGCTGTCGGCATATCTTATTGGTGTGCTATTGCAGATGATCAGCTTTCATCAGCATTTTGTTGACACGATCACGATGTGCGCGATGTTCCATCCATTTTTTTCCACACTTGCGCGTCATGCGCCGATAGGCCGGCAGCTTTTCCACGGGTAGCTGCAACACGAAACCATCCATGTAGCTCATAGACCCCTCCCCGGCGCGAGGGTGGCCTGCTGCCCAGTGACCCGGGATACCGGCGTTCAATCACGCACCCCGCCGGGGGCCGGATCGAGTGCGAAAACCCACGCAGATAAACCGATAAGGGGTCGCAACGGCCCGGTTTGGCGACCACTATTGGGGGGCCGGGACCGCCCAGAGGGCCCTGGTGTCGGCCGACATTGAGGCCGAGACGACCCTGTATTCAACACTAAGTGGAGACTCACACATGCACGCACATTTCGAACGCACCGGCCCCCTGACTGAACTGTCCAGCTACCCGACCTGGGCACAAGACATGGTGATGGCCTGCGAGGACACCAAGCAGAGCGTTATTCGTCACGATCTTTGGCCGATCATGCGCGAGGCAAAGCTCAATCACATTGCCACGCGCCATTTCATGGTAGGAATCTGGCCGGTGATCGAACGTTTCCCGGGTTATATGGCCATGAATCTGCTGAAAACCCGTTTTGGCCGCAGTGAAGGCGATAATCTCGCCCGACGCTGGCTGGTGCGAAATATTCGAGTCGAGCAAAATCACGCCGAATATTGGCTCACATGGGCCGAAGGCGCCAACATCAAACGTGAAGAGGTCCTTCACGGAATTGCCCCGGGTGGCACAGAAGCCCTGGCCAATTGGTGCGAAGAGATCAGCAAGTCCGGTTCGCTGGCCGCTGGCGTGGCTGCCACGAACTACGCCGTGGAGGGGGCAACGGGAGAATGGTCACAGTTGTTGTATGACAGCATCGCCTATCGGGAGAGCTTCCCCCAGAATATCCGCGTCGGCAGCTTGCGCTGGCTACAGTTACATGCGGCTTATGACGATACACATCCGTGGGAAGCGCTGGAAATCGTTTGTACCCTGTTAGGCAATTCGCCAATGCCGCATGATGTGGCGCATATTACGGAATGCGTGAAACGCAGTTACATTTGCATGCGTCTGCTCGCGGATCGTTGTGTAGATGCGCGGACTGAGTCGGTGGTAGTGAGTGAGGCGGCTGCCTGAAAGCGTATTTCTTCGTGCCATGCGCTACAGCCGTAGGGATGTATCGGTTAACTAGGTAAGGATCCGATGCGTATCGCTCGTACCGTGTTGCAGAAGCCGCTATCGCGACGCCTCATGCCACTGGCCTATGCGCTGGTGGCCATGGTGGCGTTGATCCTTGGTCTTACCTGGGGCGCCATGAAGATCCAGGTTGCTCTCGCCGGTTTCCTCAACGGCGAGAGCGTCTGGTCCAAGGCCCAGAAGCAGGCAGTGATCGATCTGCAAGCGTATGCCGCGAGTGGTTCGCCGGAGAATCTGGATAGTTTCAAGCGTAACTATGCCTTGCTCGGCTATGACCGCTGGGTCCGCGATGTCACGGCTTCGGGCCATTACGACTACAGCGAAGTAAAAATGGCGCTCAGCCACGGCAATGCCATTCCCGAGGCAGTGCCGGGAGTGGTTTTCATGTTCGCGCATTTTCCGAATGCGCCTTACATGAAGCAGGCGCTGCGGGCTTGGCGTTCTACCGACAGCGCTATCGAGGAATTGAACAGCATTTCCGACGAACTACAGCGCTCTTACGCCGCCGGCACTCCCAGTACACAGGAAATCGAACGGCAGCGGGTTCGCATCCGAGCGCTGAACAGTTTCATCGAGCCGCGCAGTAACGATTTCTCCCTGCAGATCGCCCACGGTGCCTCGTGGATGGGCGAGATGCTGTTCATTGGCGTGTTGGGTGCCGCGTGCCTGGCATCCGTGTTCTGGTTGAGCCTTGCCCGACGCATCCTGGCCCGGATCCGCGGTACGGAAGAGCGCTTCCAATTGCTGTTCGACAGCGCTGCCGATGCGATTGTGATGGTGGATGAGTCGCGGGGCCGAATACTCGGCGTCAATCGCACGGCCAGCGTGTGGACGGGGCAGGACCCACTCGACCTGGTCGGCAAGAATTTCCATGATCTCTTCGTGGAGGGCAGTACCCGCGCAGCGGGTGCTTCGACCATTGGCCTGCTTCGCGCGGTGAATGGCCTTGTTCGCACGGTGGAGACCCATAGCAGCCTCACCACCTGGGGTACCCAACCGGTGCGTCAGGCGATCATGCGCGACGTCTCCGATCGGGTGGCGATGGAGCAGGAGCGCCGCATCGCATCGGAAGCCATGGCTAGCGTGGCCGAAGGTTTGATCATTGCCGACGCGGAACGTCGCGTTACCACGGTCAATGCCGCACATACGCGCATCACCGGTTATACCTTGCAATACCTGCAGCATCATCGTTTCGATGAGTTGCGCCGGCTGCCCGATGGTTCACCGTTGCCTTCATCGATCTGGAGCATGGTGGCCGATGGTGGGAACTGGGTCGGGGAAGTGCAGAGCTGGCGTTCGGATGGGTCGTCCTATCCGGAGCTGCTAAGCATCAGCGCGATCCGCAATAGCGATGGTCGCGTACAACATTACGTGGCGGTCATTACCGATATCACGCGCAGCAAGGCCGATCGCCAGCGCCTGGAATACATGGTGGCGCACGATCCGCTCACTGGCCTTGCTAACCGCAGCGAATTCCAGCGTCATTGCTCGCATGCCATCGAAGCGGCCGGGCGTATGAATGGTGCAGCGGCGGTGCTGTTCGTGGATCTCGACGCATTCAAAGCTGTGAACGACAGCTATAGCCACGCTATTGGCGATCGTTTGT
>CAJCJD010000201.1 GCA_903970555.1 Vulcanimicrobiota bacterium | reverse complement strand
CCAAGGCCATGGGCCTGCTGCGCTGATGCGGCGGCGTACCGCGTGGCTGCTCGCCGGTTTATTGTTCGCGTCATGCCTTGGCGTCTTGCACGCGTATCCACAGGAATCCGCCGCGACAAAAATAACGCAGGCCGATGCGGCGCCCACCGACTGGCACGCGCAAACGCCGCCGATCGAAGGCTGGACGCCGGTCAAGCTGATCGACTTTTGGGATGCACGCTGGCCGCATCATGACGGCGTCGTCTGGTACCGGCTGCATTGGAATCAGGCCGATGCCAGGAAGCCGGTGGGATTGTTGATCGACTATGTGAGCCTTGCCGATGCCATCTACGTCAACGGTAGCGAAATCTATCGTGACACCCACTTGATCGAACCGCTGTCTCGCAGCTGGATCAAACCGCAGTACTTCCTGCTCGACAAACCATTGCTGCATGAAGGCGACAACACCCTGATGGTGCGCGTGTCCGGGCTCGCTCGCTACCAGCCTGGTTTCGGTACCGTTACGGTGGGTGATCCGTCGACGGTGCAGGCGCTCTATGCGGACGGCGTGTGGTGGCGCTACGACCTGCAACTGTTCGACCAGATCGTCAGCCTGGTGTTTGGCGGCCTGTTCTTTATCGTATGGTTATTGCGCCGCAAGGACACCAGCTACGGCTGGTATGCATTGAGCACGCTGTTTTCATTCGCCTACGGCATCAATTACATCGCCACCGGCACTTGGCCCTTCACAAGCACGGATGGCTGGGAGGTTTTCAATGCCTTCGCCTATGTTGCCGCGGCCAGCAGCTTCACCATATTCCTGCTGCGCTATTGCGATCGTCGTTGGCCGCGATTGGAAACCAGCCTGCTGATGCTCAACGTCGCATCGCTTGCCTGCGTACTGCTGGCACCGACGTTTGCGGGGCTGAATCGTGGCCTGTGGTTCGCCATGGGTGGCAGCACCTACTATGCCGCCACGCTCGGTTTCACCTGGCACGCATTCCGCGGACGACGCATGGATCACCGCGTGCTTGCTGTCTGCCTGATGATTCCACTGCTGGTCTCGATACGCGACTTTCTGCTCTATTACGGAATCATTCGCAGCGATCTTTACCTGATGGCAGTGACTTCGCCACTGGTCATCATCGGCATGGGTTTCGCGCTTGCCTATCGTTTCGCGGCAGCCATGAAACGCGCGGAGGGATTCAACATCGAACTCAAGCACGAGGTCGACGCGGCCACGCGGCAATTGAGCGAAATGCTGGAACGCGAGCACACGCTTGCGTTGAACAACACCCGCATCGGCGAACGCCTCAACCTGGTGCGCGATCTCCACGACGGCTTCGGCAGCAGCCTGCTCGGCACCATCATGTCGCTGGAAAACACGCGCCAGGCACCCGAACCCACACGCATCATTTCGTCGCTGAAAGAATTGCGCGACGACCTGCGCCTGGTCATCGACACCACCACCCACGAGCAGGACACCGATCTGGATGGCCTGCTGGCGCCGCTGCGGCATCGCTGGAAGCAGCGTCTGGAAGCGATTGGCATCGATAGCCGCTGGCGGCTCGACGGACTCGACGGACTGCACCTCGGCCCCAGCCGCAGCCTGGATCTGCTGCGCCTGCTTCAAGAAGCACTGACCAACGTAAGCAAACATAGCGGCGCCACGGAGGTGGATATCGCCGTCTGCCGCAACAGTGAACATCTCCAAGTGGAAGTGCGCGACAACGGTCGCGGCTTCGACCCCGCCGCACGCAGCACCGGTGCCGGGCTGCTGAGTCTGCGTGCCCGTGCCGTGCGCCTGGGCGGGGCATTGAAGCTCGATACAGCGCAGGGACAAGGCGTCGCTTTGCGTGCTCACATTGCGCTTTGACGAAAGCGTGCGTCGCCCAACTTCCGGAATTCGCAGGTACGCAATTTGCTTCTTGTAACGTATTGGCGAAAAGTCGGCGTAACAAACCCATCCAGCTAGCACGCACACGAAACACTGGGATGCGGCATCCCGTCGCTGCGGCGGCCTGGCGCACGACAACGGCATATAGACCGGCTATGCTGCACCTGCGTCATGGATGGAATCCCTTCCTATGCACATGCCGTCAGCAAGGCCTGCTCGCCTCTCTGTGCCGCGCAATCCGCTGCGCCGGCTGAGTGTTGAACTCATCCTTATCGTCCTGGCCAAGATCGCGTTTTTTGCGCTGATCTGGTGGTTCGTGGCCGCCCATTATCCGCACCCGAATGCCAACCCTGCCGCCATCGAGCATTTGCTCGCACCGTCAACGTCACCCACGCCGGAAGCCAAGCCATGATCATCGATAGCGATGTCGTCACCTTGTCGCGCCTGCAGTTCGCGCTAACCGCGCTGTATCACTTTCTGTTCGTACCACTAACGCTCGGTCTGGTGTGGATACTGGCGATCATGGAAAGCGTCTATGTGATGACCGGGCGCGAAGTATGGAGACAGATGGTGCGGTTTTGGGGCGTGCTGTTTGGCATCAACTTCGCCATGGGCGTAGCCACCGGCATCACCATGGAATTCCAGTTCGGCATGAACTGGGCCTATTACGCGCATTACGTCGGCGATGTGTTCGGTACGCCATTGGCCATCGAAGGCTTGATGGCATTTTTCCTGGAAAGCACGCTCGTTGGTGTGTTTTTCATGGGCTGGAACCGCCTTTCGCGCATCGGCCATTTGTTGGTGACATGGTTCCTTGCGCTAGGCACCAACCTTTCGGCGTTGTGGATATTGATCGCTAACGCGTGGATGCAAAATCCGGTGGGCGCCAAATTCAATCCACAGACGATGCGCATGGAAGTGACATCGTTCTCCGATGTGCTGTTCAATCCCGTCGCGCAAGCGAAGTTCGTGCACACAGTCAGCGCGGGTTACGTAGTCGGCTCGATGTTCGTGTTGTCGATCAGTGCCTGGTACTTGTTGCGCGGTCGCAATGTCGATTTCGCGCGACGCTCGATGACGGTGGCGGCGAGCTTCGGCCTGGCTGCGGCGCTTTCCGTCGTGGTGCTGGGCGATGAGTCGGGCTACGCCGTCTCGGAAAACCAAAAAATGAAAATGGCCGCGATCGAGGCTATGTGGGAAACCGAGCCGGCGCCGGCCTCATTTACTGTATTCGGCATTCCCGATGTGCCTAACCGCACGACCCACTTCGCCTTCCACGTACCATGGGTGATGGGCCTGATCGGTACGCGCTCGCTCGATAAACAGATACCCGGCATCAACAATCTAGTGGAAGACACCAAGGGCAAGATCGGCCAGGGCATCTTGGCTTATGGCGCGATGCTGACCCTGCGTAAAGATCCGAACGACGCGCAAGCCAAGGCAATGCTGTCCCAATACGACACTGACATGGGCTATGCCCTGCTGCTGAAGCGCTATATCGCCGATCCACGCCAAGCCACGCCCGCGGATATCGACAAGGCGGCCGTCTCTACCATTCCGAATGTGCCCGTGCTGTTCTGGGCTTTCCGCATCATGGTCGCTTGCGGCCTCTACTTCATCGCGCTGTTTGCGTATTCGTTCTGGCTTGCCAGCAAACGACGGCTCGAAGCAAATCGCTGGTATCTGAAGTTGGCGTTGTACAGCATGCCGTTGCCTTGGCTTGCGGCGGAACTCGGCTGGGTCGTGGCCGAGTATGGACGCCAACCGTGGTCGATCGAAGGCATCTTGCCCACCGCGCTCGGTGTGTCGTCGCTGACCGTCGGGCAGGTTGGCATATCGCTGGGTGGATTCGTGTTCTTTTACACGGCACTGGCGGTGATCGATGGAGTGCTGATGACGAAATATGCACGCAAAGGGCCCGATGAGCTGGGTATCTGGCCGGTACGCAACGCTCCACTTTCCTCCGCAGAAGCCACAGCGCATTAAAGGAGAACGCCATGTTTGATATCACGACATTGCGGGTGATCTGGTGGGCCCTGCTCGGCATTCTGCTGATTGCGTTCGCAGTCATGGACGGCTTCGATTTCGGTGTCGCCGCGCTGCTGCGCGTGCTCGGCCGCACCGAACAGGAGCGCCAGGTATTGCTGGAAACCATCGAGCCGACCTGGGAAGGTAACCAGGTGTGGTTCGTGTTGGGCGGTGGCGCCACTTTCGCGGCATGGCCGATGCTTTATGCCACTGCATTTTCTGGTTTGTACCTTGCACTGGCGCTGGTGTTATTGGCGTTTATTCTTCGTCCAGTGGGCTTCAATTTTCGCGGAAAGGTGCATGATCCACGTTGGCGCGCGATCTGGGACGGCGTGCTGATCTTTTCGGGCATCGTCGTGATGCTGATTAGCGGCGTTGCATTCGGCAATCTGTTCCTGGGGCTGCCGTTCCATTACGACGACGATCTGTACATGAGCTGGCATGGCAGCTTTTTCGCCTTGCTGCACCCCTACGCGATACTCGCCGGCCTGGTCAGCCTCACCATGTTGCTGACGCATGGTGCATGCTGGGTCGCCTATCGCGCCGATCATGCGATCGCCCAACGCGCCGCGCGCATCGCACGCTGGATGGCGCTGGTCTATGCGATCACCTTCGTAGGTGCCGGCATCTGGTTGGCTTATGGCATACCGGGCTTTGCCGTCGCAGGGCCAGTGGTCATGGATGGTCCGTCCAACCCTTTGTTGAAACAGGTAACGGTGGGCGGCAGCTGGTTTGCCAGTTACATGCTGTATCCATGGTTCTGGATCGCACCGGTGGTAGGGATTCTCGGCGCGATGGGCGTGCAATGGACCGTGGGCAAGCATAGCCTCAGCGGTTTCCTCTGCAGCAGTTTGATGGTGATCGGTACGATTTTCGCCGCTGGTTTTGCGCTGTTTCCGTTCCTGCTGCCGTCCAGCCTAGATCCGCATTCCAGCCTTACCGTGTGGGACGCCTCCTCCAGCCGCGGCACGCTATTGCTGATGCTTGGCGCGGTCGTCGTGTTTCTGCCCATGATCATCATCTACACCAGCTGGGTGTATCGGGTGATGCGCGGCAGGGTCACGCTGGAAGATGTCGAACATTCGCACAACACTTACTGAGGGAGCGCACACCATGTGGTATTTCACCTGGATTTTGGGGCTTGGCTTGGCGTGCGCCTTCGCGGTGCTCAATGCAATGTGGTACGAGGTGCGTGCCACCGACGAGGAGAATCGGCTTAATGAACCGAGGCCCCCGCAGTCAGGTCGCTAAGTCGTAACCAATACCTTTGACACGTGGGAGCGCGCGGCCGAATTACCGCCGCGCCAGCAAGGCCTCAATCGATGCGGGATCCTTCGGCACGCCATCAGTAAGTACCTCGTTACCGTCACGCGTGACCGCCACATCGTCTTCGATGCGAATACCTATGCCGCGCCATGCCTCGGGCACCGACGTATCGTCCGGTGCGATGTAGATACCCGGCTCCACGGTCAGCACCATCCCGGGTTCGAGCAGACGCGATTCGCCATCGACGCGGTAGTCACCAACATCGTGCACATCCAGCCCCAGCCAATGGCTGGTTTTGGCTGGGAAAAACCGCTTATAGGTGCCTTGCGCAATTGCTTCGGCGGGATCGCTTTTAAGCAACCCCAACGCGCATAGACCTTCGGTGATGACATGCACCGCCACGTCGTGCGCGGTGTTGTAAGCGCGCCCCGGCAGCACTTCATCGATGGCAGCGAGTTGTGCGGTAAGCACAATGTCATACAAGGCACGCTGTTCGCGGCTGTAGTGACCGCTGATCGGAAAGCTGCGACTGATGTCGGAGGCGTAGCATTCAAGTTCAGCACCGGCATCGATCAACAGCATGTCGCCGTTTTTCAGCAACGCACGATTGGCTTGATAATGCATGGTGCACGCATTCGCGCCACCGGCGACGATCGGCGGAAACGCCGCCACCGCACCGCGACTGCGCATCACGCGCAGCACTTCGGCTTCCACTTCGTATTCATGACGGCCTGCGCGTGCCATCGCCATTGCAGCCAGATGCGCCTCGGCGGCAATCGCGGCGGAAGCGCGCATCAATTTCAATTCGGCGCGCGATTTGTATAAACGCAGATCGTGCAGCAGATGGCCCAACGCCACAAATTCCTTCGGTACCACGCCGCCACCGCGCAGTTGCCGCAAACGACGCATCCAGCCAAGCAGTTGCGCATCGAACTGCGGCTCACGCCCGAAGTGACAGTAGACGCGTCCCCTACCCTCGATCATGCCAGGCAGGATGTCGTCGATATCGTCGATCGGGAAGGCGTCGTCCATGCTGTAATCGGCCACCGCGCGTTCCGTGCCGATCGATTCGCCATGCCAACGCTCGTGCTCCGCATCGCGCTCGCGACAGAACAGCACCGCCTCGCCGTGCTGACGCCCGGGCAACAGGGCAAGTACCGCGTCAGGCTCGGGAAAACCACTCAAATAATGGAAATCCGAGTCTTGCCGGTACGGCCATGCCGCGTCGGCATTGCGCATGCGTTCGGGCGCCGTCGCGATGATCACCACGGCGTCAGGGCCAGCCATTTTCATCAGTTGGCGGCGCCGCCGGGCGAATTCCTCAGAAGCAATGTTCAATGCAGGGTGCCGCTCGATGGCTGGTTAGGAATGTGGCATTCGGTAAACAACAACATGGCGCCCACGCGCACGAATTCGTGCACTTCGATCAAGGCGTCTTCGTCTTCATCTTCATCGCCGAAATCGATCGACGCCGAAGCAATGGCGCCAAGATCGCGCAGGATTTCCTTGCCTTCGTCCGACACCCGGGCGTGTGCGTCGGGGCCGCCAAGACCGAAGCCACCAAGGAAACCTCGGCACCAGTCCACCAATGCATCGGCACGGTCCGACAGCGGTCGGTCGTCGGCCGGTAACAAAGGTTCGAAACCCAATTCAGGGTCGGCCAGTTCCTCTTCGCTCTGGCGGACCAGTTGATCCAGGGCGGCCTGGTCGGCGGCGTTAACCGTGACCCCGCCCGCATCCAGATGCAGCACTTCCAGTAACGGGCGCCGGCCTGGCTGGCCATTGCCGGCCAGGAAACCGCATAGGGAACCATGCAGTTCGCTGGCACTGATGGCCAGTCGCAGGTGCGCAATGACATCGTCCAGTTCGTCGTAACCGATCAGCTCGGGGGCGGCCATCGCGATACTCCATTTAACGGCTAAAGCACGAGTTTAATGCACACCCGCGTCCAGGCGATCCGGCCCGCAGATTTCTATCGGCGTCCTGATATAGTGAGGCGCATGACGACGCCCGACACCGCCCAATTTGAGCTTGCCGCCCTGAGCCAGCAGCTTGATCGGCTGCTTGAGCACGTGCATCGGTTAAGCGAAGAAAATCGCAGCCTGCGCCACAGTCAGGAACAACTGGCGAATGAGCGCGCAGGTTTGTTGGCACGCAACGAACAGGCACGCAGCCGGGTTGAGGCCATGATCCAACGACTCAAGGCACTCGAAAACAATGGCTGATGTCATTAGCACGCCGAGCACCAACGAGCCGGTCGCGTTGCGACTGATCGACCGGGAATTTCTGATCGCGTGTCCGCCGGAAGAACGCGACGGTTTGCTGGAAGCGGCCAACTTTCTCGATCGCAAGATGCGCGAATTGCGTGCCCATGCCAAAACGCCCGGCTTCGACCGTTTGGCCGTACTCGCCGCGATCAGCATCACGCACGAGTATCTGCAATTGCAGAAGCGCCCCGCTCCCAGCCAGGAAAACAACAGCGTGCCTGAACCTGGCATCGCTGACGGATTGGCTAATTTGCGTCGCAAGCTTGAAGCCGCACTAGACGCGCACCTAAAATAGACCTCGGCGTTTTCTGCGGTGTTCGCCAGCACACTCTTACATTTGCCTTGTTCCTATATACGGCCCCGGGACGGTTACTTAAGGCTGTTGTGCATGTCCGCCACGTGCGGAAAGCCTCGAAGCCTTGATCTCCCTCCCACCTGATCCCTCTCGGATCAAGGTCGTTTGGTGTGCAGCGGCATCGCGGTTGACGCCACCTCATTTCCCGCCCGGATGCCGCCCAAACGGCATCCGGGGGCGGATCGACAGCTCCAAAGCCCGCGGCACTATCTTCAGGAGACGCGCGACGTGGATACCGCCGCACGACGCCGTGAACTACGCCAGCGCCTGGCCGAACGCCGCCGCGCGCTCACCCCGCCCCAACGCATGGCCGCCGCCCAGGGCCTTCGGCGCAGCCTGGAGCACCTCCCCGAATACCATACTGACCTGCGCGTGGCCGGCTACTGGGCCTGCGACGGCGAGTTGCCGCTCAATCTAGTGATTCCGCCGCTGGCGACACGGGGGCAACAGTTCCTGCTGCCTTTGATCGGCCAGGACAACCTGCTGCGCTTTGCGCCGTGGGCTGCCGGCGACGCCGTGCAGCCCAACCGCTTCGGCATCCCTGAGCCCGTCACGCCGCGCGAATGGTTCGCCCCGTTCCAGCTAGACCTGGTGATGGTGCCGCTGCTCGCTTTCGACCGTCGCGGCAACCGGCTTGGCTACGGCGGTGGCTATTACGACCGCAGCTTCGCCTTTCTCAAAGACCAATTGCGGCCGACGGAGCCCCTGCTGGTCGGCATCGCCTATGATTTCCAGGAATTGTCGGACATCGTCCCCGAAAGCTGGGATGTCACATTGGACTTCATCGCCACCGACCACGAGTTGATCGATTGCCGCGCCGATGCGCCAAAGGATGCCGACGCATGAATCATTGGCTGATGAAATCCGAGCCCGATACGTTTTCCATCGACGATCTCAAGCGTAAGAAGCGCGAGGCCTGGGACGGCGTGCGGAACTATCAGGCACGCAATTTCATGCGCGATGACATGCGCGTCGGCGACGGGGTGTTTTTCTATCACTCCAACTGCGCAGCACCCGGCATAGCAGGTATCGCTCAGGTGGCAAGCGATGCCTATCCCGATCCCAGCCAGTTCGATCCTAAAAGCCAGTATTTCGATCCCGGCAGTTCGCGCGACAATCCGCGCTGGATGCTGGTGGACGTGAAGTTCGTCAAAAAGCTCAAACGCACCATCACGCTGGACGAACTCAAAAATCATCCCGCGTTATCCAGCATGGCCTTGCTGCGCAAAGGCAATCGCCTCTCGGTGATGCCTGTCGATGCGGCCGAGTGGACGTACATCCTGGATCTCGAATAAGCCGCGTTGACGCAACACGCAATCCATCGCGTATGCGTGATGCGACAAAGCGCCAAATCAACGATTATTTCCATCTCAAATAATGGTGATGCCATGAGCAACAACGAACAGAAGCGCGTGGCCGGCGAAGCCGCCATTCGATACGTCGAAGATGGCACCGTCGTCGGCGTCGGCACGGGTTCCACGGTAGCGTTCTTTATCGAAGCGCTTGCCGGCATCAAGGATCGCATTCAGGGCGCAGTGTCTAGTTCCGAAAATTCCACCGCGCAGCTGCGCAAGCACGGCATTCCCGTGTTCGACCTCAACGCCACTGGGCCGCTGGCGCTGTATGTGGACGGTGCCGATGAATGCGATCCGCACAAGCGCCTGATCAAAGGTGGTGGCGCCGCATTGACGCGCGAGAAGATCATCGCGCAGGTGGCGCAAAAATTCGTTTGCATCGTCGATCCCAGCAAGCGCGTCGATTTGCTCGGCAAATTTCCGTTGCCCATTGAAGTGATCCCAATGGCACGCAGTTTGGTAGGACGCGAAATCGTCAAACGCGGGGGCAATCCCGTGTGGCGCGATGGCGTTGTCACCGACAACGGCAACTGGATCATCGATGTGCATGGCTGGCAGATCGCCGATCCGGTGGCGCTGGAAAGCGACCTCAATCAGATTCCAGGCATCGTCACGGTCGGCCTGTTCGCACGGCGCCCCGCCGACGTGGTGCTGATTGGCGACAAGGTGATGTGACCGATCCATCTCTGGCGACACCGAATGCAAAAAGCCCCGCTAGCGCGGGGCTTTTTTTGCCTGGAATCAGGCCTCTCGGCCACTCCCCCGGGTGGCATGCACTTCGGCATTTAAGTAAAGCGCACGCTCGGCCGATAGCTCTAGCGAGGGTCCCAACGTCGACATGGGAAACCGATGCCGGCCTATCCGCAGGGGAGTGAAGCCATGATTGCATCTGTCGTTGACGAACTGATATTGCACAACCTGAACTGCTCGCAATGCCGCGCAGGTGAACCGTGCCTTGTTGCCGAGCACATTCAGGACTGCTGGCCGCGACGCGTCGGGCCGCAGGCAGCGGCAAGCCTGCTTGAGATTACCGCCAGCGCCGAAAACGAGCGCGTCGCGCCAATCAAAATCAGCGTGCCGCAATACAGTCGTTTCTAGCAAACGCATGCGCTGCGCTCACCCTCGGTAGCGCAGCGCATCGACCAGCAAGGTGAATGCCGGCGATGGCTGGCGACGACTCGGGTAGTACAGGTGATAACCGGGAAATGGTGGGCACCAGTCGGCCAACACGCGAATGAGCGATCCGTTGTCGATCTGCGTACGCACCTGGTCTTCCGGCAGATAAGCCAACCCGAGACCGGCCGCTACCGCTTCGATCCGCAGGGCGATATTGTTGAACACCAGTTGTCCTTCGACGCGCACTCGCACTTCGCGCCCCGCTTTTTCAAACTCCCACGGGTAGATACCACCGTGCGTGGGCAAGCGCAGATTGATGCAATCGTGATGGGTTAGATCCTGCGGCGTCTTCGGACGCTTTCGTCGCGCGAAATACGAGGGCGCGCCAACCACGGCCACGCGCATGTCCGGCCCGATGCGTACCGCAATCATGTCTTTGGCAACTTGTTCGCCGAGCCGCACACCAGCGTCGTAGCGTTCCGCGACGATGTCGGTTAGGCCATAGTCGACGACGATTTCGATATGGATGTCTGGATACTCCGGTAGAAGTTTCGCCATCGCCGGCCAAAGGATCGTGCTTGCGGAGTGCTCGCCTGCATTGATGCGAATGGTGCCCGCGGGCTTGTCGCGCAGCTCACTCAACGCCGCGAGTTCGGCTTCGATGCCCTCGAAACGCGGGGCAATGGCGCGGCGCAACCGCTCGCCCGCCTCCGTCGGCGCCACGCTACGCGTGGTGCGCGTCAGCAGCCGAACGCCCAGACGCTCTTCCAGCGCCCGGATGGCGTGACTGAGCGCTGATTGCGACACACCTAGCTTCGCCGCCGCCTTCGT
>CAJCJD010000200.1 GCA_903970555.1 Vulcanimicrobiota bacterium | reverse complement strand
CTTCCTCGACATCCAGGAGAAAGAAGCGCAATGGTGGCGCGACGCTTGTATCGCCTATTTCCAGAGCATGTCCAAACACCCACTTCCACCGGGCTTCGCCCCGCCGCAGCACTCGCTCAAATACTACGAATCCCTTTCATTTCCCTACGTACCGGGTCATTCATCATGGTGACACCTAGGGTGAGAACGTCATCTACACGCGCTTCGGCACTAGGCAACCAGCTTATGAACACCACACATTCCTCTGAAACCACCTCGCACCGCTCGACGGAACTGTCGATGAAAATGGATTCTTCGATGAATAAGCTGCGCCTCAAGACACTCATTGTCGCTGCCACGCTAGCGATGAGCGCACTGCCCGCGTGGGCGCAGACGGCGATTTACCAAGACCAAAACCGCAGCTTCGAGGATCGCGCTGCCGATCTCGTTTCGCGCATGACGCTCGCGGAAAAAGTTTCGCAGATGCAAAACGATGCGCCAGCTATACCTCGTCTTGGCGTACCCGCTTACGACTGGTGGAGCGAGGGTTTGCACGGCGTGGCACGCGCGGGCCAGGCGACTGTGTTCCCGCAGGCTATCGGCCTTTCCGCAACATTCGACACGCCGCTGATGCATCAGACAGCCACTGCCATCAGCGACGAAGCACGTGCCAAGCACAATGCGTTCGAGCAGCAGGGAATGCGTGGCCGCTACGAAGGTCTCACGTTCTGGTCGCCCAATATCAATATTTTCCGCGACCCCCGCTGGGGACGCGGCCAGGAAACCTACGGCGAAGATCCGTTTCTCACGTCACGCATGGGCGTGGCCTTTGTGCGTGGCATGCAAGGCGATGATCCAACGTATCGCAAGCTCGATGCCACGGCCAAGCACTTCGCCGTACATAGTGGCCCGGAGTCGGAACGCCATTATTTTGACGTGCATCCCAGCGAGCGCGATCTTTACGAGACCTATCTGCCTGCCTTCCAAGCGCTCGTGCAGGAGGCCAAAGTCGATGCCGTCATGGGGGCTTACAACCGCATCAACGGCGAACCGGCCGCCGCAAGCAAAACGCTGCTGCATGACATCTTGCGTAAGGATTGGGGCTTCAACGGATATGTGGTCTCCGACTGCGATGCAATCGAAGACATCTATCTCCGCCATAAGACCGTGCACACCGCCGAAGAGGCTGCAGCACTCGGCGTCAAGAATGGCGACGACCTCAACTGCGGTACTACGTATGCCGCGCTGACCGCAGCAGTACACGATGGCCTGATCAGCGAAGCGGACATCGACACCTCGGTCAAGCGGTTGATGTTTACGCGCTTGCGACTTGGCATGTTCGATCCGCCGGAACGTGTGCGCTGGGCACAAATCCCCTACTCTGCCAACCAGTCGCCACAGCACGATGCACTGGCACGCCGTGTCGCACAAGAATCGCTCGTGTTGCTGAAAAACAACGGCGTTCTTCCGCTATCGCGCAACGTACAGCGCATTGCAGTGATTGGCCCCACGGCCGACGACGTCGCGGCGCTGCTGGGCAATTACAACGGCACACCGGAGGCGCCTGTAACGATCTTGCAGGGTATCCGCCAGGCTGTTCCCAACGCACAAATCACCTACGTGCACGGCGCTGAGCTGGTGGAAGGCTTCAGTGGTGCCGGCTCCGGCGATCTCATGGAGTCGACTTATCTGCGTCCCTCGGAAAACGCCAGCGAACACGGCCTTAAAGGCGAGTACTTTCGCGGCAGCGATTTCACGGCATCGCCAGTTCTGACTCGCATCGATCCCACTGTCGGCTTTCACTGGGATCACAGTACGCCAACCGATGATCTCGTCGCCCGCGGCGAGTTACCCGCAGACAAGGCTCTGGGCACCAATGACTTCAGTGTGCGCTGGAGCGGCCAGCTGTCGCCTCCGGTATCGGGACGATATGAATTGAACGCCGCTGCCAGCAACGGATTCCGCCTCTATATCGATGATCGTGTGGTGATGGACGCTTGGAACACGAGTTCGACATCGCAAGGCAAAACCGCCTCTGTCAATCTTGAAGCAGGCAAGACGTACAAGCTTCGCCTGGAATACGCCAAGGGCACCCAAAACGACGATGTACGGCTGAGCTGGCACATGCCTGGCGCCAAGCCGCCCTTCGAACAAGCACTCGACGCTGCGCGTCAGGCGGACGTGGTGATCTTCGTGGGCGGCCTGACTAGCGATCTGGAGGGCGAGGAGATGAAGGTCAATTACCCCGGCTTGGCCGGTGGCGATCGCACCGACCTGCGCCTACCGGCTACGCAGGAAAAGCTGTTGGAGGCTCTGAATGCAACGGGCAAACCCGTCGTATTAGTGCTGACTACCGGCTCGGCACTAGCCATCGATTGGGCTCAGCAGCATGTGCCGGCCATTCTACTTGCGTGGTATCCCGGCCAACGTGGCGGCAATGCCGTCGCCGACGTGCTGTTCGGCGACGTCAATCCTGCGGGACGTTTGCCCGTCACCTTCTACAAGGCCGACGAAAAACTTCCGCCTTTCGACGACTACAACATGCAAGGACGCACGTACCGCTATTTCAAAGGTGAGCCGCTCTATCCGTTCGGCTATGGGCTCTCATACACGCACTTCACATATTCGAATCTTCGGCTTGATCGAGATACGGTGAGTGCCAAAGGCCACGTAACTATTACGCTGAAAGTGAAGAACAACGGTGAACGAGCGGGCGATGAAGTCGTCCAGCTCTATCTGCAACCGGTGCATGTGCCGCACTCGCGCGTGAACAAGGAATTGCGCGGCTTCCAGCGTGTCAGCTTGCAACCGGGCGAGGAGCGAAGCATCTCTTTCGATATCTCGCCGCATGTCGACCTTAAGTATTACGACGACGTGCATCATGCCTACGCTGTGGACTCAGGAAGCTATCAAGTGCAGATCGGCGCATCCAGCGCCGATATCCGCTTGACCAAGGATCTTGTCGTTCACGAGTGACGAGGGAAAGACGATGCACAGCGAACCTCAAACCCATTCCGGCAAGCACCGCATCGTCTCCTTTAGTCAGATGCCGCGGCCTCTGGCTCAAAAAGCGATAGGGGACATGAGACTCCACTGCCCGTCAGATATCGCCTTCATCTGTGCGTCCACCGCTAGCCCGATACAGGCTAGCGATTCGCGCGAAGACTGGTGGCGAAATGCACGATGCCTACCACCACCAAATTAATGATCAGCGCCAATAAACCCGTATAGAGCGACAAACCGGCGCTGCCGATAGCGAGATGGTGAATCGGTTTCAGCCCGTCGGACCAGATGAACCACGTTCCGCTCAGCAAGCCAACGAGCCAGCCCGCCAAAAGTGACGAAGCTCGCAGGCTTTGCAAGAACAAACCGAACACCACCGCTGGCAACGTCTGCAAGATCCACATGCCACCGAGCAATTGCAAATCCAGCGCGAAGTGCGTCGGCAGATAGAGGATGGCGAGTAGCGCGCCTATTTTCACCACCAGCGACGCGATCTTCGCCACCCGTGCTTCCGCTTCGTGGGTCACAGCGGGATTGATGTAGGCCTTCCAAAAATTTCGCGTGAACACATTCGCCGCACCGATACTCATAACTGCGGCGGGGACCAGCGCACCGATTCCTATAGCGGCAAACGCAAAGCCCGCAAACCAACTGGGAAACAGCGTCTTGAATAACACAGGTACCACGTCGTTATTGCTGGTAAGTTGCAGATGCGCGGCGTGCCCCATATAACCCAGTAGCGCAAGCAGACCCAGCAACAACGTGTATGCCGGCAGGAGCATGGCGTTGCGGCGGATGGTATCGGCGCTTTTGCTCGCAAACACACCGGTCAACGTATGTGGATACATGAAAGCCGCTAGCGCCGAACCGAGTGCCAATGAGGCATATGGCAAGAACTGATCGGGCTTGAGCAAAATGCCGCCCGCGCCTTTGGCCTTGAAGGCTTCATCGGCTGCTGCAAAGACCGCGCCGTAACCGCCCAGCTTGCTCGGTATCACCGCTACCGCAGCGATAACCGCGATGTAGATCATCACATCCTTGACGAAAGCGATCAGTGCCGGCGCGCGAATGCCGGAGGAATACGTATAAACGGCCAACACCACGAACGCGATGATCAGCGGAATTTCGCCTTGCAGACCCAGTGCGACTAACACAGATGCCATGCCGACCAATTGCAATGCGATGTACGGCATCGTCGCCACCACTGCCGTCAACGCAACGGCAAGTTCCAACAGACGCGAACCGTAGCGCCCATACACCACGTCCGCCGCGGTGACGTAGCCATGTTGTTTGGCGATGCGCCAAAGCACCGGCATCACCGCGAAGACGAACGGATAAACGATGATGGTGTACGGAAGCGCAAAAAATCCGTACGCGCCGACTGCATACACCAACGCCGGCACCGCAATGATGGTGTAGGCAGTGTAGAAATCGCCGCCGACCAGAAACCAGGTGATCCACGTGCCAAAGCGGCGTCCGCCAAGCCCCCATTCGTCCAGAGTCATCGCTTGGGACGATTGCTTCCACCGCGATGCCCAGAAACCCATGACGGTAACGAGCAAAAAGAAGGCGACGAAGATGCTAATCGCCACATAGTCGGGTTTAGTCGTCATGGGGAGTTCTCCGGTAGACCACCCAGATCAGAAGCACCGTGATGGGCACCCACAGCAGCTGATACCAATAGAAAAACGGAAAGCCGAATAGCGTGGGCTCCGCGACGTTGTACAAGGACACGTCCAACAATCCCAGGAACGGCAGCAGCAGAAGCAGCAAGATGGGACGCGGCCTGACGTGGTTCGTATTCATCGGTGGGTACTCCTCACGTTCACCTCGGAACGCTCTCGGTTACGGAAGAAAGGCAACGATGGCACGTGACATTGCCGATGAAGCCCGCACGCGGCCAAGGTACGGCGGTTCGATTGGCCTGCGAATAGCCGCGTTTCGACAATCACCCTTCCACAAGGCGAAAGAGCGTCTTCCGGGCAGAGTCTATTCGCTTCGAAGGCGACTTGTCCTAGCCTTTCCTCGCGTGAGATATCGGGGCTTTCTGGCGCCCGTCTCGCCAGCCTTCATGTCATCAGGAACGCCAATCATGCAAGATCAGAACGCTCTGACGTTAGGTATCGACCACCTTGGACTTACGGTGAGCGATTTGGAACTCACTCGCCGCTTTTTCGTCGATTGCCTGGGGTGGAAAGTGGTTGGCGAGAACCCAGCGTATCCGGCAGTGTTCGTTGCCGACGGACATAGTCGACTCACGTTATGGCAGTCCGACAAGTCCGACGGCTACGCGGCTTTCGATCGCCGAAAGAATGTAGGGCTACATCACGTTGCGCTGAAAGTCGCCGACCTCGCGACGCTTGATGCGCTTTATGCGCGCGTATCGCAGTGGCCGGGCGTGGTGGTGGAATTCGCGCCGGAACGAGTCGGCTCCGGACCGCGCATTCACTGCATGGTGCGCGAACCCAGCGGCTTGCGCTTGGAATTTGTCTACACACCGACGGCGTGAGCTGACAAAAAAACCCGCATGGCCTTGTGCCATGCGGGTTTCGAATTGGTGGGTCGTCCGAGATTCGAACTCGGGACCAATAGATTAAAAGTCTACTGCTCTACCGACTGAGCTAACGACCCGAAAAAAAGTTAGTCGACGATTTTATTGCCTTGCCGCCCTCGACACAAGCAAATCAGACATATCGGGTCGGGTCAGGCAGTCCGGCCTCGCGAAAACCCTGTGCACGCAGCCGGCAGGCGTCACAATGGCCGCAGGCCCGACCCTCGGCGTCGGCCTGGTAGCAGCTGATGGTGGCGGCGAAATCGATGCCCAGGCGCTCGCCTTCGCGTGCGATATCGGCTTTGCTCATGGCCATCAGTGGCGCGTGGATGCGGATGCCCGCGCCTTCCACGCCTGCCTTGGTGGCGACGTTGGCGAGGCGCTCGAACGCTTCGATGAATGCAGGGCGACAATCCGGGTAGCCGGAGTAATCCACCGCGTTCACGCCACACCAGATATCCGTGGAGCCGAGTACTTCGGCCCAACCCAGCGCAATCGACAACATGATGGTGTTGCGCGCGGGCACGTAGGTCACCGGAATACCTTCGCCGCCCTCCTCGGGCACGTCGATATCAGCAGTAAGGGCCGAGCCACCGATGCTGCGCAAGTCGACGTGCACGGTCTTGTGCTCGACGGCACCAAGCATATGCGCCACGCGTGCGGCGGCTTCCAGCTCGGAACTGTGGCGTTGTCCGTAGGCCACGCTCAGGGCGTGGATCTGATAACCCTGCTGGCGGGCGATGGCAAGCGTGACGGCCGAGTCCATGCCTCCGGATACGAGGATGACGGCCTTACGGGGAGTGGGTCCTGACATAGATGTATTCCAACGTGCTGATGCGGCCGGTCACCGGCCGGGAAACGCTATCGGCGACACAGGCCGACGCGCAAATTCTCGCTCTGCCCTGCTTAATCCTTTTCCAGACAAGCAACGCGGGAAATGTAGATCGAACACGCAGCCACCCATGATGGTGCTGCAGCCATCAATGGCCCGGCGCGTCGTGCCAAAGCAGCTTATGCAACTGCAACTGGAAACGTACCGGCAATTTGTCTTCGATGATCCATTCCGCTAGCGCGCGCGGTTCGACCGCACCATGCACCGGCGAAAACAGCACCATGCAGCGCTGATCGATATCGTGTTCGGCCACGGCCTCGCGCGCCCATTCGTAGTCCGTGCGACTGGCGATGACGATTTTCACCTGGTCGTGCGGCAACAGATGATCCAGATTGGACCAGAGATTGCGCTTGCTCTCGCCGGAGTCAGGCGCCTTCAGATCCATCACTTTGCGCACGCGCGGATCCACCGTGGATACGTCGAGCGCACCGGATGTTTCCAGCGAAACCTCATAACCGGCATCGCATAGTTTCTGCAGCAGCACCAGGCAGCGCTTTTGCGCCAACGGCTCGCCACCCGTGACGCAGACATGCCGCGCGCCATGCGAAGCGACTTCGGCAAGGATGTCGTCGATATCGCGCCAGTTGCCGCCGTAAAAGGAGTATTCGGTATCGCACCACACACAGCGCAGCGGGCAACCCGTGAGGCGCACGAACACCGTGCGCCAGCCGATCGCATCGGCCTCGCCCTGGATCGAGTGGAAGATCTCGGTGATGCGCAAACGCTCGGCCGCAGACGAAGCCGCCGTGGTCATTTCCACGCTTGTGTCACTGCCGCTCACCGCGATGACCTCAGTGGGCCGGCTGCTGTGACAGCCGACTCAGTCGTTCCCGCGCCAGCTTGGCCGCATTGGAGTTGGGGTATTTGGCCAGCACCGATTTCAGCGTTGCGGTGCCTGCATCCGTCTGCTTCATCTGCAGCTGGCTATAGCCAAGCTTGAGCAAAGCATCGGGTGCCTTGTCGCTTTGCGGGTACTGGCTCAACAGATGTTTGAACGCTTCCACGGCGACCTGGTAATTGGTCGTGGCGTAGTACGACTCGCCCAGCCAGTAGAACGCGTTCGAAGTGAGCGCATCGTTGGGGTATTTCTGGATGAATTCGCGGAATCCGCGCGACGACGATACGTAATCGCCCGCCCGCAGGGATTTGAAAGCCGTGTTGTACGCGGTAAGCGCCGCAGCCTTGTCGGCCGCCGATTCGGCAGGACCCGACGGCGCGGGTGGCGCGGCGGTTGTCGCGTTGGCAGGCGCAGAAGCGGCGTTCGCGGGGGTCGGCGTGCTGCCGGCAGCGGCGGGGCCAGGATTGGCGCTACCGCCCTTTTCCAGACGTCCGACCCGGCTATCCAGATCCGTGTACTGGGCCTTGCTCTGGTCTTGCAACTGCTGCAGCTGATGCTGCAGTTCTTCGATCTGACCCTGCATCTGCTGCATTTGCGATTGCATCTGCTGCATTTGATTGAGCTGATCGACGCGAGTCTGGCCTTGGTTCTGTTGCTGTTGCTCAAGGCGCGCGACACGGTCCGACAGGCTCATCGGAGAGTCCTGAGCGTGTGCGGGGGCCATAAACAGCATGGCGGACGCCAAGGCGCCCGCCATGCTGATACTGGCCGTGAAGCGATTAGCCAGCGAAAACGACATTACTCAGCCGTGTAGACGATCTCGACGCGACGATTCTTGCTCCAGCAATCCTCGTTGTGCTCGCGGCAGACCGGCTTTTCTTTGCCGTAGCTGATCACGCTGATCTGGCTGGCCGAACCACCGTTGGCCTGCAGGGCGCTGGACACGGCGTTGCCACGGCGCTCGCCGAGGCCGAGGTTGTATTCACGCGTACCGCGCTCGTCGGTGTTGCCTTCCAGACGGATCTGCGAGGTCGGACGATCCTGCAGGTACTTGGCATGGCACTGCATGATCTGCTGGAACTCCGGCTTCACTTCGTCTTTGTCGAAATCGAAGTAAACGACGCGCTGACGCAGGCAAGCGTCGGTGTCGAGGTCGCTAGGGCCGTACTTGCCGGTGCCCTGGGCAGGCTGGGTGGTCGGCTGCTCTTCCTGCTGAGCCGGCTGCGGCTTGACTTCCTGCTTCTTGCTACAAGCGGCCGCGCCAACGCAAAGCAGGGCGACCAGAGCGATACGAACGGTCTTATTCATGGTGACGTTCCTTCAAACGGGTTTGATTTCCGACAGTCAATGACGATTGCGGTTACGGGACAGTGATCGCCGGTGGTCCGGCTGTTGTCTTTATTTTTCTTACATCTTCAACTTACGGCCACGCATTGTACTGCAGAGGCCACTAAACGGGGCATGGCAAAGCGCCACAACCCTGGTCGCCGGAACACCGTGAAGCATTCCGAGCCCCTCCTCAGGTCATCCAAGGCGCGCCTTGAGGGGCGCGCCCGGATGGAATTCAATTTTTACGATAAGGTCCCCAAGCCGGCTGGCGGACGTCGCCATTGGCTAGAACCAGACGCTGCCTGACCATGCCATCGTCCGACACGGCATATAGCACGTCGCGGGCTCCATCGGTGGCGGCATAGATCAGCATGCTGGCGTTTGGTGCAAAGCTTGGTGATTCGTCAATCGGACCGGGCGAGATGTAACGCACCTGCCCGCCGAGGCTTTGGTCCACGATGGCAATACGATACACGTTCCCGGTGGCCTGCACCATGGCAATCTGCTTGCTGTCGTAGCTGATGGCGGCATCCAGATTCTGCTGACCCTGGAAGCTGACGCGCACCGGCGTGCCGCCGCCGGCAGATACGCTGTAGATCTGCGGACGACCCGAGCGGTCAGACGTGAAGTAGATGTTCTGACCATCCGGCGACCACACCGGCTCGGTATTGATCGCCAAGCTGCGAGTGATACGTGTTTCCTGGCGGGACGCCAGATCCATCACGTAGATCTCGGGGTTGCCCGAATAGGAAAGCGACAGGGCCAGCTTGGTGCCATCGGGCGACCAGGCCGGTGCGCTGTTGATGCCTCGGGCGCGACCGGAAATCAGCTGACGGGCCCCGGTGGATATGTTCTGGATGTAGATAGCCGAGTTACCGCTCTCGAACGAGACATAGGCAATGCGGCTACCGTCCGGCGACCACTTCGGCGACAGCAACGCTTCGTGCGAGCGTGCCACCACCTGCGGGTTGTAGCCGTCCGAATCGGCAACGATCAGCGAGTAGCTCATGTTGTTACCGGTGCCGACCGCCGTGATGTAGGCGATGCGGGTCCAGAAAGCGCCGGGGACGCCGGTGATCTGCTGGAAGATGGCATCGGCGATCTGGTGCGCCACGCTGCGCAAGTCGCTCACCGAAGCTGGCGGCATGGCACTCCCGAGCAAGCGCTGCTGGCGGTTGACGTCCCACAGTTCGTATTCGACCGTCACCATGCCATTGCCGGCATCCTTGATGCGGCCAATGATCAGGTAGTCCTGCTTGAGCAGGCGCCAGGTGGCGAACTTGATGTCCGAACCCTGGCTGGGCTGCTCGACGATCTCACTGACCGCCAGCGAGCGGAATTTACCGCAGCGGTTGAGATCGTTGCGGATGACGTCGGCCACATCGGTCGGCAGCGGCGAGCCGCCTTGCTGCGCGAACGGCACGACCGCGACAGGCGTTGCGGTTTTCAAGCCACCGACGATCTGCACATTCAACGATTGCGCCGCGGCGGGGCCCGCGACCAAGCCTGCGATCAACAACAGGATAAGGGGAAGGAGTGATCGGTAGGATCTGCGCATGGGCTGGCTCACTGCGGGGTGAAGGTGAAGTTGATTTCACGCTGGAACACGCTTTCGAAGCCTTTGTAGGGCAGCGGTTGCGCGCGCAACACGGCGTTTTCGACAGATCGCCGACCGGCGTCGTCATAGGGGCAATTCCCGACGACTTTCGCGCTCATCACGTTGCCGCCAGGCAACTGCACGATCTGAACCGTGCATGGAACGCTCGGCATGTTATCCGGCCGCGTCCAATTCTGTGTGACGGCGTTCTGAATAGCCGCCGCGTACTGGGACATCAGGTCGCTGTTAGCGGAATTGTTACCCGTCTGGCGCTGGGCCGCGTTCGGCAGGTCAGGCTGACCGTCGTCCTTTGCGTTTTTCAGGTCGGCAAGCTGCTGTTTGGCCTGCTTGGCCTTGGTATCCAGTTTTTGTGTCTGGGCTGAAGCGGCGTCCATCTGCTTGAACAGCTCATCCACCTTCTCCTGTTCGGCCTTCTTCTTGGCCGCCTGGGCATCGAGCTCAGCCTGACGCTGGCGCTCCTTTTCTTCCTGAATTTTCTTCGCGTCTTCGGCCTTTTGCGCCGCATCTTGCACCACGCGCTCCTGATCCACCGTGTCCGGATGCTCGGGCGGCGGTGGCAGCTGGCTCGGTGGCTTGGGCTGTTCTTGCGGGGGCGGTGGCGGCGGAGGAACCGACGGCGGTGGCGGCACCGTGTTGGGCACAGGCTTCACCTTCACCGACTTGGGTGGCGGCGCGCCGGTATCACCAATCAACGTGGCTTCGATCACCGGGCCTTTGAGCTGCAAAGGCGGAGGGGTGCACGAGATCGGGTTCGGCAGATGCAGCGCACTCAAAAACCGGTCGTAATCCGTGCACGAGAGCATCGCCAAGAACAGGAAGGCGACAATACCCAGATGCAGGACTGCGGAGAGCACCACCGCAATAGGAGTGCCCTTGGCGTTACGGTCGTCCATTCGGATTGCCCGACTCCGGCGCACTCATCAAACCGACCTTGGCCACGCCGGCCTGTTGCAACAAAGCCAGCACCTGGTAGACGCCGTCGTACTTGCCGTCGCGATCACCCGCGACCAGCACGCTGACATCCGGGTTCTGCTGCACGAACGCACCCACCTTGACCTTCAAGGCATCGGCGTCGATCGGCTCTTTCTTCTCGGTGCCCAACGTCAGGTACATGTGACCTTCGTTATCGACCGAGACGATCACCGGGTCTTTCTTGTCCTGCAGCGACTTGGCGTTGGCTTGTGGCAGGTTCACGTCGACGTTCGCGTTGAGCATCGGCGCGGTGACCATGAAGATGATCAACAACACCAGCATCACGTCGATGTAGGGAACGACGTTGATCTCAGACTTCAGTTTTAAGCGCTTGTGGCGCGCGGAACTACGCATGGCCGCACCCTCGCTCAGGTGTTGTCGTCGATCTGGATCTGCCGTTGCAACACGGAGGAGAACTCTTCCTGGAACACCTCGTAACGCGAGGCGACACGCTCGACCCGGTTGGCGTACCGGTTGTAGGCCCACACCGCGGGGATGGCGGCGAACAGGCCCATGGCGGTGGCGATCAGCGCTTCGGAGATGTGCGGTGCGACGACTGCGATCGTCACATCCTTCATTTCGCCCAGGCCCTGGAACGCGCCCATGATGCCCCACACGGTGCCGAACAAGCCCACGTAAGGGCTGATCGAACCGACGTTGGCAAGGAATTCCAGGTTGCGCTCCAACGCACCGATTTCCTTGGTGCCCGTCACGCGCATGGCGCGCTCGGAACCTTCGATCACCGTGCGCATGTCAGGTGTACGGCGCTGGCGCTGGCGTACGAATTCGCGAAAGCCGGATTCGAAGATGTTCTCCATGCCGCCGTTGTCGCCGCCGTTGTTACTGACTTCGCGGAAAAGCTGCGCCAAATCCGCACCGGACCAGAAGCGCTCCTCGAAGGACTCGGCGTTCTCCATCGCAGCTTTCAGCTGCGTGTATTTGCGGATGATGATCACCCAGGACATGAAGGAGAACAGCAGCAGCACCGCCATCACCAGCTGCACAGGCAAGCTCGCATCTGCGAGCAGCTTGAAAATGTTCAATCCACTGTTCATGGCTTGGGGGTTCTCCACCACATTGATATGTAAAGCTTTGGCTAGGGACCGGGGTTAATCCCGGATCAGGCCGGCTGGAATCGGTGCGGGTCGCATGCGTTGGAGGTCTACGCACGCCGCGCGCACCTGGGCTTCGATGAGTCGAGTCCCGTCTGCCCTGCTGATCGTCTGGGTGAACAGGATACTGGCTGAACGCCGTACTTTGACTTCTACCGTTACCGTCAGTTCATCGTCCAGCAGGGCGGGCCGGAGGAAGTCGATCTCCATCCGGTGCACCATGAAGGCCAGGCCGGTGGCCTGTTTGAAGGCCATCTGGTCCACGCCCAGGCCACGCAGCCATTCGGTGCGGGCACGCTCCAGGAAGCGCAGGTAGCTGGCGTGATACACCACCCCGCCGGCATCGGTGTCTTCCCAGTAGACGCGGACCGGCCAGCTGAAAATGTTGCCGGTCGTCTCAGACATCCTGATCGTCCGTGCCGAACAAATCGGCCGCTTGCGGTTGACGCGGCGGCGGCGTAAGCCCCAGATGACGCCAACCCTTGGCGCTGGCCATGCGGCCGCGCGCAGTGCGCACCAGGAAACCTTGCTGGATCAGATAGGGCTCGACCACATCTTCCAGCGTGCCGCGATCCTCGCTGAGCGCCGCGGCCAATGACTCGACACCAACCGGACCACCATCGAAGTTTTCGATGATGACGGTCAAAAGACGCCGATCCAGCTCATCGAAGCCTTCGGCATCGACCTTGAGCATGTTCATGGCGGCTTGCGCGGCATCGCGCGTGATATGACCATCCGCACGCACCTCCGCGTAATCGCGCACGCGACGCAACAGCCGGTTGGCGATACGCGGCGTACCGCGCGAGCGGCGAGCGATCTCCTGCGCACCGTCGAGTTCGCACGGTATGCCCATGATGCGTGCCGAGCGGCGCACGATCGCCGTCAGTTCTTCCGGCGAATAGAACTCCAGCCGCTGCACGATGCCGAAGCGGTCACGCAACGGCGCGGTAAGCAATCCCGCGCGTGTGGTCGCACCGATCAGCGTGAAGGGTGGCAAATCGAGCTTGATCGATCGCGCGGCCGGCCCCTCGCCGATCATGATGTCAATCTGGAAGTCTTCCATCGCCGGATAGAGCACTTCCTCGACCACCGGCGAAAGACGATGGATCTCATCGACGAACAGCACATCGTGCGCTTCCAGATTGGTCAGCAGTGCCGCCAGGTCGCCCGCGCGCTCCAGCACCGGGCCGGAGGTGGAGCGCACATTGACGCCCAACTCGTTGGCGATCACATGGCTCAATGTGGTCTTGCCCAAGCCCGGCGGCCCGAAGATCAGCACGTGGTCGAGTGCACCGCCGCGCTTCTTCGCCGCTTCGATATAGATCGACAGCTGCTCGCGCACCGCTTGCTGGCCGAGGTACTCGCTCAACCGCTTCGGACGGATAGACGCCTCAAGCGCCTCGTCATCGAGCTGGGCGGCTGAAGTGATGATGCGATGCTCGGTCATGGCGCGATTATGACGGAGTGGGACGACGGCAGCGAGCCGCCTGCCCCGATCAGATCTCCACCTGGGTGCCCAGCTCGATCAAACGATTGCTGGGAATCTGGAAGAACGCGGTCGCTGGCAGCGCATTGCGCGACATGAAAGCGAACAGACGATCGCGCCACAACGCCATGCCCGGGCGGCGCTTATCGGCAACGACGTTCTCGCGCGAGAGGAAGAACGTGGTGTCCATCAAATCGAACGGCAAGCCGCTGCGCGCGCATTTGGACAACGCCAGCGGGATATTCGGATCTTCCGCGAAGCCGAAGCGCAACTCCAAGCCATAGAAATCGCCATCCATCCGCGTGAGATGGATGCGCTCGTCGGCATCCGCCACCGGCGTTTCAAGGACTTCTACCGTCAGCATGACGTTGCGCTCGTGCAGCACTTTGTTGTGCTTGAGGTTGTGCAACAACGCATGCGGCACGGCGTTCTGGTTGGCGGTAAGAAAAGCCGCCGTGCCCGGCACACGCAGCGGCGGATGTTCGATGATGTTTTCGATGAAGGGCGCCAGCGCCAAGCCACCCTGTTTGATTTCGCGCACCACCAGCTCGCGACCGCGACGCCATGTGGTCATCACGATGAACACGGCCAAGCCCAGCACCAGCGGGAACCAACCGCCGTATTCGACCTTGATCAGATTGGCGCTGAAGAACGAGATGTCGATGATCAGGAAGAACGCACCTGCAATCAGCACCACCGGCAAACTCCAACCCCATTGGTTGCGCGCCACAAATAGCGCCAATACGGTAGTGATGGTCATCGTTCCGGTTACCGCGATGCCGTAAGCGGCACTCAAGCTGTCGGAGCTGCGGAAACCGATCACCGCGACCAGCACCATCACCAGCAGGAAGCTGTTGACCCACGGCACGAAGATCTGGCCGGACATCTCGCGCGACGTATGCACCACGGGCATGCGCATCGAGTAACCCAGCGACATCGCCTCGCGCGTCATCGAGAACGCGCCGGAAATCACCGCTTGCGAAGCAATCACCGTTGCCGCTGTCGCCAGCGCGATCATCGGATACAGCAACACGGGCGGCACCGTTTTGAAGAACGGGTTATCGATGGCATCGGGATGCGCAAGCAGCAATGCACCCTGGCCGAAATAATTGAGGATCAGCGCAGGCAGCACGAAGTTGAACCAGGCAAGCCGGATCGGCCGCTTGCCGAAATGGCCCATGTCGGCATAGAGGGCTTCCGCACCGGTCAACGCCAGCACCACGCTACCCAGCGCGATGAATCCCTGCACGCCGTGGTTGAGGAAAAAACGCACGCCGTAGTAGGGATTAATCGCCGTCAAAATATGTGGGTTTTGCAGAATCATCCTGCCGCCCAGCACCGAGATGGTGATAAACCAGATCACCATCACGGGACCAAACAAGCGCCCCACCCGCTCCGTGCCGTGCCGTTGCAAGGCGAACAGGAAGAACAGAATCACGGCCGTCACCGGCACCACCCAGTGCGCCAGCCCAGGCGCGGCCACCTTCACGCCTTCGACGGCGGAAAGCACCGAAATCGCTGGGGTAATCACGCCGTCACCGTAGAACAGCGAGGCGCCAAAAATGCCGATAATCGCCAGCAGCCAGCGCGTTTTCGGTTTGTCGCGCACGGTGCGCAGGGCCAGCGCCATCAGCGCCATGATGCCGCCTTCGCCCTTGTTGTCGGCACGCATGATGAACACGACGTACTTCAGCGACACCACGAAGATTTGCGCCCAGAAGATCAGCGACAGCACGCCGTAAATGCTCTCGGCCGTGGGCCGCATGCCGTCATGGCTTAGCGCTGTCTGCAATGTATAGAGCGGACTGGTGCCGATATCGCCATAGACAACGCCGATGGCACCCAATGCAAGCGTGGCCAAGCGACGTTTGGTATCGCTGTCGCCCATGCCCTGATGAATATCGTGACCCACGTATTAACTCCCGAGCGCGGCGCGCAGCGCCTTACGGATGATGGTTTCGGCGCTGTCGCCCTGCGCGGCGACTTTTTGCACCAATCGGGTAACTTCGACCGGCTTATAGCCGAGTTGCTGCAGCGCCACCGTGGCTTCGCCGGCCGGATCGAGCGGCACGCCGGATGTCGACGACAGGCCCGGCACGCTCGCACCGAGACCGTCCACGCGATCGCGCAATTCCACCACGATGCGTTCGGCCGTCTTCTTGCCGATGCCTGGAATCTTGGTCAACGCCACTACATCGCCAGCTTGCACGAGGCGGGCGAAATCCTGCGTCGAGACGCCAGACAACACGGCCAGCGAAATCTTCGCGCCGATGCCGCTCACTTTCTGCAAATTGCGAAACAGCGTGCGCTCGGATTCGTGCAGGAAACCGTACAGCGCCACGCTGTCTTCCTTGACCGCGTAATGCGTGAGCAGCACCACTTCCTTGCCCGTGGCGGGCAGGTCGTAGATGGTGGACATCGGCGCTTCCAGCTCGTAGCCGACGCCGCCCACTTCCACCAGCAACCACGGCGGCTGCTTGGAAACGAGGATGCCTCTAAGTCGACCGATCATCGGCGACGCCTCCAGGCGGTGCGCGGAATGCCGACACGCTCGAGGCTGGAACGCGTATGCGCATGCGTCACCGCAATCGCCAGCGCATCGGCCGCGTCGGCCTGTATCGGGCCTTTGAGGCCGAGCAAGATGCCGATCATGTGCTGCACCTGGGTCTTGTCGCTGCGACCGCCACCGACGACGGACTTTTTCACTTCGGTTGCTGCGTATTCGTGCACTGCGATCCCCCGATTGACCACCGCGCAGATCGCGGCGCCTCTCGCCTGCCCGAGTTTAAGCGCCGAATCGGCATTGCGCGCCATGAACACGCGCTCGATGCCGCACTCGACCGGGCGATGCGCCGCGATGATGTCACTGATGCCATCAAAAATACGTTTCAGGCGCAGCGGAAAGCTGTCCTCGCCACCAACGACCAGGGCCTCATGAAAAACATGTGACAGTTTGCCAGCCGCATCGACATCGACAATGCCGATGCCGGTGCGCTGACTGCCTGGGTCGATGCCAATGATGCGGATCATCGCGAGAAAGCTGCTGTGAAGAGAGCGGCCACTTACCCGGCAGCTTCGATCGGCAACGCGGCGTTGTGGTAGACCTCGCTCACATCATCGAGCGCATCGAGTTTTTCGAGCAGGTCGGTGAGCGTTTCCAATGCGTCACCCGTCACTGCGGTGCGCGTGTTCGGCCGCATCACGATACCGGCATGCTGTGCGCTCAAACCGGCATCGATGAGCGCCTGCTGCACCGACTCGAAACTTTCCGGCGAACACAACACCGTGCTCTCGCCGTTTTCGTTGACCACGTCATCGGCGCCGGCTTCGAGTGCCGCTTCCAGCACTTTTTCCTCCGCAGCCTCATCGCCGCCGGTGGCAAACACCAGTTCGCCACAACGCGTGAACTGGAACGCCACCGAGCCGCTGGTGCCGAGGTTGCCGCCGTGCTTGGTCAGCGCGTGGCGCACATCCGCCACGGTGCGCGTGGGGTTGTCGGTGAAGCATTCGATGATCAGTGCGATGCCGGCCGGACCGTAGCCTTCATAACGCAGCTCTTCCATCTTCGCGCCGCCGTCGGCGCCGGAGCCACGCTTGATCGCGCGCTCGATGGTGTCCTTGGACATATTGGCGGTGAGCGCCTTGTCCACGGCCGCGCGCAAGCGCGGGTTGAGCGCAGGGTCAGCCACCCCGGCACGCGTGGCGACGGTGATTTCACGGATCAGCTTGGTAAACACCTTGGCGCGCTTGGCGTCTTCGGCGTTCTTGCGACCTTCGATGGACGGGCCTCTACCCATGACGATTCCTGACTGGATCAAATGACAAGCCGGCGATTTTACTTCATCCCCGGGGATAGCTCGGCAATCGCCTCAACCAAGATCGGCCGGCTGTACCGAGTGCGCCTGGCCGAACCGGCCTTCGCGCAGAAACTGGGTGGTAAGCCGCGCCACCTCGGCCGAGAGTAGCAAGCCCGTGTGGCTGGTCTCGACCACGCAATGGCCGGTAAGGCCCGGCAGACGGGTCTCCTCCACCGCCACCGTACCATCGTGCTCCCCGGCAATATGGCTGAGCATGGCGCCAAGGCCGATCGGCATGCGGCCAGCCACCATACCCACCTCACGCGATCCGTTCCAGGCCTCGAAGCCCTGCTCCAACAGCTCGCGATTGTGCCCGAGCAGCACCTCGCCACCGCGTCCCCAGCTCGCAAAGGCGCGCGCGGCCGCGCTGCCCTTGAGCGGCGAACCGAGGCACACGACCCGTCCCGGGGGAAGGCCCTCCGACTCCACACAGGCGCGCAAAGCCAGCAAGCCACCCAAACTGTGGCCCACCAGGTGAACGGGTTGGGGCGCGCAATCGATCATGCCCGCGCGCAAGCGGGCCAGAATGTGCTGCTGCGTCGCTGCGACGCTCATATAGTCGAAGCGATGGACGCGAAAACCGTCCTCCATCAGGCGTCGATGCAGCAAGCCCAGCGCGAAGCCGCGCATCCACAAGCCGTGCAACAGGATGATGTGTTCGGTCATATGTCAGGCAGCTCGCATGCCATGCCGGACGATCCGGCATGGCATGGATGCGCTCAGCCTTTCCCGTTTTCCGTGACGGCAACCGCCACGTGCAATTCCTTCAACTGGGCGGCGCCCACCATCGAGGGTGCGTCGGTCATCAGATCTTGTGCACTGGTGGTCTTCGGGAACGCGATCACGTCGCGGATCGATTCCGTGCCCGCCATCAACGCGGCAATGCGATCGATGCCGAAAGCCAAGCCACCGTGCGGCGGCGCGCCGAACTTCAGCGCCTTGAGCAGGAAGCCGAACTTCATTTCCGCTTCGTCCGCGCTGATGCCGAGCAGATCGAACACCGCGCTTTGCATGTCCGGGCGATGGATACGGATCGAGCCACCGCCGATCTCGTTGCCGTTGAGCACCATGTCGTAGCCACGGCTCACGGCATTGGCCGCATTCGCGCGCAATTCGGCGATGTCGTCGACCTTGGGCGCGGTGAATGGGTGATGCAGGGCGACGAAGCGTTTTTCTTCTTCGTCGTACTCGAACATCGGGAAGTCGGTGACCCACAGCGGTTTCCAGCTGTTTTCGACCAGACCGCGGTCCTTACCGACCTTCAAGCGCAACGCGCCCATGAAATCGGTGACGGTTTTCCACTTGCCCGCGCCGACGAACACCATGTCCCCCGACTGCGCGCCGGTTGCCTTGAGCACGGCATCGAGCGCTGCGTCATCGAGAAACTTCGCCACCGGCGAATTGATACCTTCGCGACCCTTGGCAATGTCTTCCACCTTGATCCAGGCCAGACCCTTCGCGCCGTACTTGGCGACGTACTCGGTGAGCTGATCGATCTCCTTGCGGCTCAGCGTGGCGCCACCCGGCAGGCGCAGCGCGGCGATGCGACCGGCAGGATCGTTGGCCGGTTCGGCGAACACTTTGAACTCGACGTGCTTGAGTGCATCGGCCACATCGGCTAGCTCCAGCGCGATGCGCAGGTCGGGCTTATCCGAACCGAAGCGACGCATGGCTTCCTCCCACGTCATGCGCGGGAACGTCGCGGCTAGCTCCACGTCGATCACCTCCTTGAACACGTGGCGGATCAGCGCCTCGACGAAATCCTGCACGTCTTTTTCTTCGACGAAAGCGAACTCAAGGTCGAGCTGGGTGAATTCCGGCTGGCGATCGGCGCGCAGGTCTTCGTCGCGGAAGCAGCGGGCGATCTGATAGTAGCGATCGAAACCCGCCATCATCAGGATCTGCTTGAACAACTGCGGCGATTGCGGCAGCGCGTAGAACTGGCCCGGGTGCACGCGGCTTGGCACCAGGTAATCGCGCGCGCCTTCGGGCGTGGCCTTGGTGAGGATCGGCGTTTCGATGTCCTGGAAACCGCGTGCATCGAGATAGCGACGCAGCGCCTGCACCAGCTTGATGCGAGTGCGCATCATGGTCTGCATCTCGGGACGGCGCATGTCGAGGTAGCGGTAGGTCATCCGCATGTCCTCGTTCGGATTCTCGTGCAGTGCGAAGGGCAGATCCTTCGCGGCATTGAGAATCTCCACCGATTCGGCCAGCAATTCGACCGTGCCGGTCTTGAGCTTGTCGTTGGCCGCCAGGCGCTTGCGGATGCTGCCGGTGACGCGCACGCAGTATTCGTAGCCCAGCTCGCCGGCAACCGCGAACGCCGCCGCGTTCTCGCGCTCGATCACCACCTGGGCCAGGCCCTCGTGGTCGCGCAGGTCGACGAAGGCGACATGGCTCTGCAGGCGGAGGGTGTTGACCCAGCCGCACAGGGTGACGGTCTGGCCGACCAGCGACTCGTTGATAAGGCCGCAGTAATGCGTGCGCATGCGCTTGGAACTCCGGGCCGCCCAGGCGGCAAAAAGCGTGGAAAAGACCCGGAATCTTAACACCGCCGAAGGCAGTGACGGATTATTCGGCGCTGCTGGGCGTGCTGGCGGGCTTGCTTTCCGCCGGGGCGGGCGCCGGGCTGCTCTCAGCGGGCTTGCTGGCCGCGGCATCGCCGGCCAGGTTGCGCTTCTTGTCGCCGTCCTTCTTAAAGTCCGTCTCGTACCAGCCGCCGCCGGCAAGCCGGAACGAAGGCGCGCTCACCTGGCGCTGCACCTGGGGTGCGCCGCATTGCGGGCAGGCAGACGGATCGGGATCGGACAGCTTCTGCAGCCGGTCAAAACGATGGCCGCAAGCGCTGCATTGGAATTCATAGATGGGCATGGACACACTCCGCACATGCTGTCGACCTGACGATCGATGGCAGCCGATCATTATCGGGCCACGGGGGCGGAATTCAACCGCGCGGGCCAAATCTGCGCTAAGGGAATCCCGAATAACTTCCCATCACCCGTCGTCCCGGCGAAAGCCGGGACTTAGCGTCTTTATCGCGCTCAGTCACTGGGTGACCAGCTTCGCTTGTTGTAAAGCGCCCCGGGGCATTCGCCGGGACAACGCGAATCTAGTACAGGGCTAGGATTACCAAAA
>CAJCJD010000199.1 GCA_903970555.1 Vulcanimicrobiota bacterium | reverse complement strand
CCCCTTTTGCGGATGCGCCAACGGTGGAAGGTTCGCAGTACCAGGGGCGCAAACGCTATGAGGGACGTTCAATTCGAAAACCACCATCGTC
Organism: Vulcanimicrobiota bacterium; assembly: GCA_903970555.1. Lineage (GTDB taxonomy): Bacteria > Pseudomonadota > Gammaproteobacteria > Xanthomonadales > Rhodanobacteraceae > Dyella_B. The sequence goes on along the minus strand of CAJCJD010000199.1, from coordinate 5,064 downwards.
GCCAAATCAACGTCCAGGGGCCGCGGGCTTCATTGCCCAATAGCCACGTCACTCGTCGATAGCCGCCCTTGCGGCAAATAGGCGGCCGCAAATCCTCGACCACCACCGTTTCTGTGCATACCCGCGTTGCGACTAGCCAGTGTTCCCTCCTGCGCCATGTCTCCGCACGCCATCGGCTCTTTGCCGACTAGGCTCGGGCGCGACGGCCAACGCCAGGCGATGCTTCATCTCGCCCAGCAAACCCAACTAACTATCCCTGAGGCTCATGAATTGAAAGCTACAACTCGATTGAAGCGCATTTGCCTGGCTATCAGCCTGGCATTGGGGGCAAGCCAAGTCTTTGCGGAAGAAGGACAAGCTCCCGCGAAAGCAAGGGCGCGCGAACTGGAAACCGTTGTCGTCAAGGGGAGCCTGCTGGGCGCATCGAAGAAAGAAGACGTTCGTACTTATGCAGGCAGTCGGCAGGTGATCAGCCATGAGCAGCTCGCCGATGGCGCCAACCGTTCGATCGACGACGCGTTACAGCATGTGCCGGGAGTGAAAATTCTCGATGAAACCGGCACCGGCGTGCTGCCTCAGATCATGGTTCGCGGGCTGTACGAAAGCCGCAGCGGACGCGCGCAGGTCTTGATGGACGGCATTCCACTGTCATTGGCACCGTATGGCCAGACCAGCCTGTCACTGTTCCCCGTGACACTTAACCAGATCGATCGCATCGACATCGTGCGCGGTGGCGCAGCGGTGCAATACGGCCCCAACAATGTCGGCGGCGTCATCAATCTCGTCAGCAAACCCATTCCGGAAAACTGGACCACCACGCTGGGCGAAAGAATCACCGCCGGCGGCGATGGTAAATTCCTGCGCGATACCTACCTCAGTACCGGCGGCTACCTCACGGCGAATTTCGGTATGCAGCTGGATGCCGACTGGCTCAAGGGGCAGTACTGGCGCGATCACAGCGACACCAACGTAAAGAACTTCCGCTGGCGCGCCGAATGGTGGCTGGCGGCCGACAAACTACTCAAAGCCAGCGTGGAGCGTTACGTTGCCAACATGAACCTGGCCGGGGCGCTTTCGGCCGACGACTACGAGCACAACCCGCGCCAGTCCACGCGACCACTGGATGATTTCACCGGCCGCACCACACGCACATCGCTGGTTTACGAGCAGGACCTGGGCGCATGGGGTCCTTTCGACGAATCGCATTTTTCGTGGACCAACTTCGACTGGACCACCGATCGCAACTTCATCTTCGGATCGCGCCTGGCGTCCGCCGAATCATCCCGCCCCGATCTGCCGCCACAGTTGTACAACGACGGCCCGCGCAGCTTCGACGTCTACGGCACCCAGCCACAACTGACCCTGCACGCGGACTCAGGTGGGGTAACCCAGCTATGGACCGTCGGCACCCGCGTCGAACGCGAACACATCGGCTACATCGCGCAGGCCACCGAGCTGGACAATGGCGCTTACACGCTGTTTCGCGACTGGCAATTTCATAACCGCGCGTTTGCTGCCTTCGCGAGCGACGCCATCGGCTTTTACGACGACCGGCTGATGGTCACGCCAGGCGTGCGTTACGAGCATCTGGATTCGGATTTCACGGATCGCATCTCGGGCAAGCGCTACTCCAACGATATCCGCGATCTTCTGCCCGGCATCACCATCGGATATCAAGCCAGCAACCAATGGTATTTCTATACCGACGCGCAGCGCTCGCTGCGTCCGCCGCAGATCACGATGATCGTCTATGGCAACAATCTAGAGTCGGAGCTTTCCTGGAACTACGAAGTCGGAACGCGCTACACACCCACGGCAAATACCAGCATAAGCTTCGATCTTTATCGCATTAATTTCGACAACCAGATTCAATACAACAGCACTACTGCCAGCTATTTCAATCTCGGCAAAACGCGCAACCAGGGCGCCGAAGTGCAGCTGGAATGGAGTCCGGCATCCCTGCGCGAGCTGAAGTTCGACGCCGGCTACTCCTATCTGGACGCGGCGCAGAAATCAGGGCAATACCAGGGATTGCGGGTGCCATATACCTCTCGCAACCAAGTGAATCTCGGCGCCTCCTACGCTTTCGGCGACACCGTGCTGGCATTCAACGGCTACTACTTCAGCGGTGCCTTCAGCAATGCAGCCAATACCAAGATGGAAAACGCCATCGCCTCGGTGGGTGCATTGCCCGCCTACTGGGTCGCGAACACACAGATCACCCGCACGCTGATGAAGCGCGGCAGCAGCGTCCTGAAAGGTTCGCTGGCGGTGAACAACCTGTTCAATCGCCACTACTGGTATCGCGGGATCGATACCAGCCCGTGGGGCCGTGAGCCCGCGCCCGAGCGCACTGCGTCGCTCGGCCTCGAACTGACCTTCTGAGGAATGCCCATGCCCGCAAAACCACTCGTCATTCTTGCCCACATCCGCCACACGGCCGTTATCGAAGGTTTGTTACCCGCCGCGCATCGGCTGGGTTTGCCGGTCGTGTTGCTCACCGACCACCGCATCGATCACTTGGAATATTTCGCACGCGAGCCGGCCTGCGTGCCGGAGCAAATTATCGAGTGCGACGTATTCAGTCCGCTGAGCGTGATCGACGCGTTGTACGGCGCCGAAATCCGGCCATTGGCGGTATTGTCTAATAGCGATCACCTGCAGACCTCCGCTGCGCTGGTGGCACAGTGTTTCGGCTTGCCTGGCAAAGACTGGCGCATATGCCATGCGACCAAGAACAAGGCCGCCATGCGCGAACGATTGCGCGAACTGGGATTGCCGACGCCCTGGTTTCACACCCTGGCACCCGGCCAGCCGGTGCCGGCAGACGCCGTCTTTCCGCTAGTGGCCAAACCACGTGAAGGCGTCTCGGGACTGGACGTGCGGATGTGTGCTTCGAGTGAGGAGCTGCATGCCTATACGCAATCCTTCTGGAGCCGATTTCCCAATAGTGTCGTGCTGCTGGAGGGGTATCTTGACGGCCCCCTGTTCAGCCTCGAAACACTGGGCGACGGGCATCAGGTGTGCGTTGTCGGTGGCTTCGATACGCGGCTGTCGGATCCGCCGCATTTCGTCGAACTGGAGTCGGCATGGAACGGCCCTGTCGCTCAACGCCACTGTCAGCACGCGCTGGCGCAAGTGCTTGCACTCGGCATCAATTTTGGCGTCTGTCACAGCGAATTCGCGCTGACCGAACGCGGCCCCGTGCTGATCGAGATCAACTACCGGAGCATCGGCGACGGCTGCGAGTTCATGCTTGATCGCATGCTTGGCGGACAATGGTTCGACTGGATTTTGCGGCTGCATCTGGGAGAGCCGCTGGACCGGACCGCCATAGAGCGCGAACTGGCAACGACCCGACAGGCGATGTTGCGTTTTTACGTCGCCGATCGCGAAGGGGTGCTGCTTCAGGCCAGTGAATCACTGATCGAGCAAACGCCACACGCTTATGCGGTCTACCGCAGCTTGCGGCAGCAGGGTGACGACATTCGCTTGAGTCATTCCAACAAGGACTACCTCGGTGTCTTGAGCGTCGTCGCCGACGATCAGAAAAGTCTGCTGGATACATTCGAAGCCATGGAATCGCGCTTGCATTGGCAGATCCAGTCGACCGCTCGCCAGCCGACGGAGCTGTACGCGTGACTGAATCGGACACGAAGACATCAAGCGCGAAGCAAGCCAGCGCAACCGGATCAGACATCAACCACTTCGATAGTTTCCAGGTCGATGGCGATGCAGACAGCGCCTATATTACCCAGCGCATTATCGACTGCTGCCTGCGTGAAGACCTGCGTGCCATCGTCAGCCAGGGTCATGCGTCGGCACCGCCGTTGCCGCTGGACAAGATCTGGCCGGAACTCGTTGGCCAGCAAACGGGGCTGTGGTGGCACGTAGTGCACTGGCCCGGCGGGCCGATCTGGTTGCCGGTGCGGCGCAGCGACTACATGCAGCCTCTGACCGCGATCAGCGATGCCTGGCTGCGTCAAACGGCGCAGGGGGTACAACTCGAATTTGGCGCGCAGGCGTGGCTGGCCCTGCTGGCCGAGGGACTGGATGAAAAAAACCGAGCCCTGCACGAGCAGTATGTCGATGAAGCCGCCCTGGCCGTAAAACACCGTGGGTTGGCCCGCTCGGCGTTTGCCGTAAATGCCAAGCGTCTAACGCAAGCGCTTGATCACCCACAGTGGAGCGAACGCCTGCTACTGGCCGATCAACTGGCCAGCTATCGCGACCATCCGTTCTACCCGACGGCGCGCGCCAAAACCGGATTCGACGAAGACGCCCTGCGCGCCTACGCGCCCGAGTTCGATCCCGCTTTTGAATTGCACTGGCTGGCCGTGCCGCGTGACCAGGCTACGGTATCTACAATCGTGCCGGACTTTTGGCCGCGACTTCGCGCCCTGGGTTTCGACGCCGCACTGGAAAGCAGCCATGCCGCATTCCCGGTGCATCCGATGACGTGGTCGCGCCTTCACGAGTTCGCCCTGCCAGACGGCACGTTGCGCGCGCCGCTCACCTACCTGCGAGTACGCCCCAGCCTTTCCGTGCGTACGGTGATACCCATCGACCATCCGACCCAGCATCTGAAGCTGCCGCTGCTGATGTTTACGCTGGGGGCATTGAGCCTGCGCCTTATGCGCCCCTCCTCGCTGTACGACGGCCTCTGGTTTCAACGCGTACTGAACGAAATCCGCGCCAGCGTCCCTGCTTTACGCGACCGCTATGTTCACGTGGATGAAGCGCACTTCGGGCATGTCGCCGACAGTCTTCATCTGTCGTATTTGCTGCGCGTCTATCCTTACATGAACGAGCAAAGCACGTTGGTGCCCGTCGCTGCGCTGTGCGCGCCGATGCCGGATGGCCGTCCGTTTTCGCTGCATCTGGTCGATCGTTTTTATGACGGCGACGTGCTCGCCTGGTGGCGGCAGTATCTCGACCTTCTATGCGACGTGCATTTACGTCTGTGGCTGATGTATGGCGTCGCGCTGGAAGCCAATCAACAGAACGCCGTGATTATCTACCGTCATGACGCGGCACCGCGTCTGTTGATGAAGGATAACGATG
>CAJCJD010000198.1 GCA_903970555.1 Vulcanimicrobiota bacterium | reverse complement strand
GTTTCGTTGTGCTGCATCAGCCCATGACTGGACTACAGATGATCGGCACGCTGCTCGTTGTCTGCGCTAGTGCCGGTGCCGTCGTAGTAGTGAAGGTGCCTAGTCACTGACGAATGGCGGTTGCGAACGGTTTACGACTGCCATCTGACGCTCGAATTAGAACTGGCATTCGTCAAGCCCTCTCGGCAAAAGGCATGTTCCAGTGCAGGAACGAATGGAATTCAGTACACGAATGCTCCCTGATCGTGAGGGTGTGAGTCGAACCTGCATTTAACGCTGTTGATTGACCAATATCGGAGTATGGATGAGACGAAAAGGCGAACTTGAAACACGTTTAAGCGCGTGGGCGTGTGAATATTTGGCGGCGATTAAATCGGAGCAAACGAATACACCGTCCGTTTGTAGCATAGCCGCAGAGGTCGAGCAGGCCGTGCGCTCACTGGAAATCCAGCCTCACGGTCGATTTTCGGCTTTAGCGCTCAGGTACGAATACTCGCCCGGCAACGAGCCCGTAGATCTCAAGATGAGGAGGTTGCGGAGACTAGGGTTAGAAATCAACAGCGCCGCCAAGTATTCACAGCTGTTGCGTGAAGCACGACAGCACGTTGCAGCGTGGCTCCACATTCCGTTCGCGGGTGAACTAGACCAGCGGTTTATGACGACCTTGGGCTCGCCTGATGGCAGGCTACAAGAAGCATGATACTTGACGCCCGCAAGTCGCTAGTGAGCTAAGGAGTACAAGCGTACGCCAAGGGCAACTCAGCCCTTGGCGCACCTATTGTGTTCAATAGTGGTGGCGTCCTTTCCCTGCGACTGATGGAAGAGGCCTAAGGCCCGCTTTGGCTGGCCAGTGTCCTCGACGCACCTCAAGCCGGCTTGCTTGTGCTGCTATTGGCCAGGCTTCGTCATCGCCTGGTGTGCAGTAAAGCAAGCGGCTCTTTATTGTCGGCTTGTGATTCGCCACTACGATTCACGCCGGACGGCATCGGCCGCCGCTTCGAGGATTTCCAGCGCTTTAGCGCGGCGTCGACGGGCTAGCAACGCTGGACCGATCGCCTCGTCGCCCTTGCGCGCGAGGAGCGCTTGAATCTCCGCGATACGGCTTATTGCGCCGTTCACGCCCCATGTTCCATCAGGCACTTCAACTGGGAATACCCAGAGTCTTGATCCGACATCCTCAAAGCTTGCGCCCTCGGCTCGAGCAAAGGCTTCGGTAACTTCCTTGACCAGAGTGAGAATGGCCTCTTGGGTGTACTTGCCCTCTGGAACACTTGTTGTAAGTCGATACCACGGCTTTGGGGCGGGAGCCCCTCCAACGAAAGTAGCCGAGGGCCGTTGAACGAAGGCAACGGAGACGCTCTGCACCAATTCGTTGGCGGGGTCAAAGCCTTCCGCACTGATGAGAATGTTGGTGATTTCCTTTATCAGTTTCGCTTCGGCTTCAGAGGTGAGGGCGCCCTCGGGGATGGTTAGGTCAATCATTGGCATGGCGATGTCCTTCCGGGAAAAGTTGATGCAAGGAATATCGCCCTTGCGTCAAAATTAAGGCAGTGGCAGTATCGCCATTATTAAAGGAAATTCAGACATTCAGCGTGATCATACGAATATGGGTCTATGAGGGCATTCTTGCCTCGGGTGTAGCCGGGCCGATTGATGTCTTCACCGCTGCCAATAGCTTGATTGCTCGGGAAGCGGCCTCAGGAAAGGTGCCTCTGCAAAAGTTGAGGTGGTCGATCGAATCCCTCGATGGCAATTCAATCCGATCTGCTTCAGGACAGAGCATAGAAGTTGACCGCAAGATCAACCCTCGCTTGCAAGCAGACGCCGTGCTGGTGACGGCGCCCTTCGTCATGGACATGGATGCTTTCATAGCACGGCGCGATCAAATGGCGGCGCTCTCCAAGGCGCTTCAACGCCAGCATGAAGCGGGCGCCATTCTGGCGTCCTACTGCACCGGCAATTATCTGCTTGCCGAGGCCGGCCTCCTTAATGAGCGCCGCGCGACGACCCACTGGGCAAAAGCGAATGACTTCGCGCGGCGCTATCCCAGGGTCGAACTTCGCGCCAGCGAAATCCTGACTGAGCAAGATCGCATCTTGTCCGGCGCGGGAGTCACATCCTATCTGAACCTCGCCATCCGGCTGGTCGCCAAGCTTGTAAGTGCTGACCTTGCGGCCACCACCGCGAAGACGCTGCTGATTGAAACCAATCGTATCTCGCAGGCATCTTACGCAACGTTGCTTGAAGAGCACGGCCACCATGACAGGCTGGTGGCGAAGGCTCAGCAAAAAATGGAGGCGACACTTGATCAAGGATTCCACTTACCCGATCTGGCAGCACATCTCTCAGTCAGTGAGCGCACGCTCAACCGTCGGTTCAAACAGGCCATGGGAATCGGGCCGCTTGAATACCTACAAATATTACGTATCGAGGTTGCGAAACGACTTCTGGAAACCGGAAGTTTCAGTGTCGACGGCGTTTGCCAAAAGGTTGGCTATGCTGACATCAGCACTTTCCGCCAATTGTTCAAGCGTAAGACAGGGCTCTCGCCGCGCGACTATCAAGGTAGGTTCAGAACTAGCTAATCAGCAATACCATTCGTTTTAACTTGTGCTGCTTTGTGATCAGACATAAAAAAACGCCTTTCGGAATTCGAGCGTCGAAAGGAAGACGGAGTCAACTATTAGGCCGAGGCACCACGTTTGCACTGACGCGATCTGGCGCCCCTGCAGCACTCGGTAACGTCTCTGCGCAACCACAAACTATGGCTCCGCTGCAGGCCGAGAACCAGAGCGTGGCCGCTATATGGCTAACATGTATTACCGACGAGTAAGGAAGTTGTCTGATGCAAGCCTCACCTGATGGGCTTCCCATCTATCGCATCCTCACCGACACAGATGATGAAACGTTTTGAGCCGTGTGAGTGAGGCGATTGCGCTTGGCTACAAGTTGTAAGATTCGCCTGCAGCGACATTTAACGGTCGGAGCGTCGTCGTTGCTCAAGCAGGCATCTGGCCTTCGGTCGAATCGTTTGCGCCTCAAGCTAAGCCTCTCATTATTCATCATGCGCTCGACCAACAACTAGAACGTCCTAGGCAACAACGGGATTCGGAGTAAGCAATAGTCCTTCCAAATCTCGCGAGCTCTTAGGAGGCGAAGCGGGTTTTAAAAGAAAAGCGGGTTATTGGGCCGGCCTAACAACTCGTTAGAGGCGGAGCCTCGATCTAGAGTGGAATAGGCAAAGTTTCGTGTGTCGAGATGGGTCGATCACAAGATCAAACCAGTGCTACTAAAAGACCTGATTTGAGTGAAATGACAAGGAGACGAATGAAAGCCGGCGCTTGCCCTCAAGGCGCTTCTCTAGACCATGGCGCGGACTCACTGGCCTAGTTCGTGGAGGCAAGTGTGTACTGAAGTTGCCCGATGCAGACGCGATGTGACCCACCTAAGCCCGCGTCAGGTTCTGTAGCCCGCCTGCTTAAATGGATGTGCATCGGCGAATGCACGGAGTTCAAAGCAGCGTTTGGTTAACGACGCGACCATCGGAAAGGGCGTAACGTCGAGTTGATAGAGTTCGGCGGTGATCACCTGGCCCACGATGCAGATGTCAGCGATGGTTGGCGCGCCCCCAAGCGCGAATGGCGCAGCCGGGCGTCGGCTGAGTAGTCGTTCGTAGGTTGCCAATCCTTCCGCCGCCCAATGACGGCACCAAGACTCGATAGCTGCCGCGTCGGCACCGAATGCCACGCCTAGTTGCTTGCGGATGCGCGGCACGACCAGTGGGTGCGCATCGGCCACCGACACGAGCGCGAGCGCTCGTGCATAAGCACGCTCTTTTGTATCGACTGGAAGCAGTCGCGGCTCCGGCTGGATATCATCGAGATACTCCATGATCGCCATCGACTGGAAAATGCGATGTCCCTCATGCACTAAGGTAGGCACGACGTGTTCCGCGTTTACCTCGGCATACTCGGCGTCGAATTGTCGGCCGGACAAGATATCCACTTCGATTTCCTCAAAGGGAAGTTTCTTAAGCGCGAGCGCGACGCGGACGCGGAATGCGGCATTCGAACGCCAGAATCCATACAGCTGCATTGTCATTGGTTTAGTTCTTTTGTGGGTTTTAGGGAGCCACTTTTCTATGGGCATGACGCCACCATGTGTCCTCACAGCAGCGCGCGGCGAAAGTCGCCGAGTAACTTTGCAAGTTCAGTGGTGAAGCGCGCAGCAGCTGCACCATCAATGACGCGATGGTCATAGGACAGTGAGAGAGGAATCAGAAGGCGCGGCTGAAAAGCGGCGCCATCCCATACAGGCTGGATAGACGAATTGGAAACGCCGAGGATCGCAACCTCTGGGACGTTCACGATAGGCGTGAATGCGTTACCGCCGATACCGCCCAGTGAGCTGATCGAGAAACATCCGCCCTGCATGTCGGCAGGGTCGAGTTTCCCATCACGCGCGTTGGTGGCGAGCGACGCTATTTGACACGCGATTTCGCGGATACCTTTTTTATCAGCATCACGTATCACCGGTATGACCACTCCCCGTGGCGTGTCGACTGCAAATCCGATGTGGCAGTACCTCTTTAGGATTAATACTTCGCCGCTCTCGTCGAGCGACGCATTGAAGCGCGGAAAGCGCTTGAGAAGGACGACCGATGCCTTGATTAGGAACGCCAGCATGGTGACTTTGGCGCCATCCTTGTCCGTCTCCCGATTGAGTTGTGCGCGGAATGCTTCGAGCTCTGTGATTTCGGCTTGGTCGTACTGGGTGACATGCGGGACGACCATCCAGTTTCGGGAAACATTAGCTCCAGATACTCTCTGGACATGGCTGAGCGGTTGCGTTTCGACAGCGCCAAACTTGGCAAAGTCGATGCTTGGCCAGGGCAGAAGATTTGGCCCTCCGCGTGCATCTGAGCCTGTAGTCTCAACGCGTCTGTCATCGACGGGCAACGTAGTTCGGGCATGGGTTTCCAGGTCGCCGCGCACTATGCGACCCTTGCGCCCGCTGCCTTTGACTTGAGACAACGCCACGCCAAGTACGCGGGCCAATTGGCGCACGGCGGGACTGGCATATGGCGCGTCGCCGGGCGAGTCGAAAGTGGGCTCCGGTCTCGAACCGGCCTCATTATTGTCGATGCATGGCTCTTCGGCCGGTTCTGCGATGGCAACCGCAACATGCTTGATCAAGGGTGTGTCGTCTGCTTCCCGGGATTGCATCGAATCAGTGAGCGGTGTCGCAATGTCCGCAGTGGCGTCTTTCACTTCGATCAGTGCGATCAAGTTGCCTTCGGAAAGGGTGTCGCCTAGGCGCGCCTTCAGCTCCCTGACGATACCTGCAGCGGACGAGGGCACTTCTATGGTGGCCTTGTCCGACTCGAGCGTGATTACGCCCTGATCGATCGCGACGCGATCGCCAACTTTGACGAGCCATTCGATGACGGGGACATCGTGTGCGCCGCCAAGGTCCGGCACGCGCAACTCTTTCAAGTTATCCATACATTTCTCAGTTGTCGCGCTGCATGCATCGGCGCGTGTGTCGGGTCATCACCGCGACCCGCATCATGCTGCTGCTGGATCGATCTTTTCGGGGTCGATGCCGAACGCTTGGATGGCATTTGCGACAAGGGAGCGAGGCAGCTGTCCGTCATCCGCGAGAGCCTTTAGCGCTGCCAAGGCCACGAAGTGCCGATCAACTTCGAAGAAGGTTCGCAGAGACGACCGTGTATCAGAGCGGCCGAAGCCATCCGTGCCCAGCGCAACGAAACGGCGGCCATGGATGAAAGGGCGGATCTGGTCACTCACGATCTTCATGTAGTCGGTAGCTACAATCACTGGCCCCGGGTGGCTAGCAAGGCATGTCTGCACGTAGGGAACGCGTGGCTCGGCTTCCGGGTGGAGCATGTTCCAGCGCTCTGCGGCCAAGCCATCGCGACGAATCTCAGTGAGACTGGTCGCACTCCAGATATCGCTCAGAACCCCGTAGTTATTCGCAAGGAGATCGGCTGCCGCCAACACCTCGTTGAGGATGGCGCCGCTACCCATTAACTGCACTCGCGGTGTTTTCTTCGATGCGTTGCTACCTTCGCGCAGCAGATAGAGTCCCTTGAGAATGCCGTTTTCCACACCATCCGGCATAGCCGGGTGGGGGTAGTTCTCGTTGAGGATCGTGATGTAGTAGTAGATGTCTTCCTGCTGCACGAACATGCGGCGCATGCCATCCTGCACGATGACGGCAAGCTCGTAAGCAAATGTAGGGTCGTACGAGATACAGCTGGGAATGACTGACGACAGCACGTGGCTATGGCCGTCATCATGCTGCAAGCCCTCGCCCATTAGGGTCGTTCGCCCAGACGTCGCGCCTAGCAGGAAGCCGCGCGTCCTAGCATCGGCGGCCGCCCATGCCAGATCGCCTACGCGCTGCAATCCGAACATCGAATAGAAGATGTAGAACGGAATCGTGGTTAGAGCATGATTGCTGTAAGACGTTCCTGCCGCGATCCATGACGAAATGGCGCCCGATTCGTTGATGCCTTCTTGAAGAATCTGCCCATCCTTGGCTTCCTTGTAATAGCTCAGCTGTCCCGCATCCTGCGGGGTGTAAAGCTGTCCCAGATAAGAGTGGATACCAATCTGGCGGAATAACCCCTCCATGCCGAAAGTGCGCGATTCATCCGGAACGATAGGGATAATAAGCTTGCCAAGATTAGGGTCTTTCAGCAGCGTACTGAGGATGCGCACAAACGCCATGGTGGTGGACTGCCCGCGCTCGCCGCTTCCCTTCAAGAGGCTGTCGAAAGTCGATAGCGCCGGAATAGGCAGTGGAGGTGTCTCATGCAAGCGTGCAGGTAACTGGCCGCCTAGGGCGCTTCGCCGTTTCGCGAAATAGCGTGCCTCTTCGCTGTCCGCTGCAGGCCTTAGATAAGGCATCTCTTCCAGTTGTGCATCGGTGATAGGAAGGGCGAAGCGGTCACGGAAGGCTCGCACCGCGTCCGTGCTCATCTTCTTCAACTGGTGATTGATGTTCTGACCTTCGCCTGCCTCACCCATGCCGAAGCCCTTGACGGTCTTGGCCAGGATCACGGTGGGACGCCCGCTGATACTCACTGCCTGTGAATAAGCGGCATAAACCTTCACAGGGTCGTGGCCGCCGCGCGTGAGCTTCCAGATGTCGTCGTCGGACATGTCAGCGACCAGTTGAAGCAATTCAGGGTACTTGCCGAAAAAATGCTCGCGGACATAGGCGCCATTCTGGGACTTGAACGTCTGATACTCGCCGTCAACGCATTCCATCATGCGTTGTCGAAGAAGGCCGCTCGTATCCTTCGCTAAGAGGGCATCCCATCCGCCGCCCCAGATGACCTTGATGACGTTCCAGCCGGCCGCATGGAAGGTTCCTTCCAACTCTTGGATTACCTTGCTATTGCCGCGCACCGGGCCGTCAAGGCGCTGCAGATTGCAATTGACGACAAAGATTAGATTGTCGAGTCGTTCACGGCCGGCGACGGAAATTGCTGCGAGCGATTCAGGTTGATCCATTTCGCCATCACCGACGAAGGCCCAGACCTTGCGGCCTTGGTGCTTCTTCAGACCGCGATACTCCAAGTAGCGCATATAACGAGCCTGGTAGGCTGCGGTCAGCGGCCCCAGACCCATGGACACGGTGGGAAATTGCCAGAAGTCGGGCATCAGGCGTGGATGCGGATAGGAGGACAATCCTGCGGCCGTCGTTTCGCGTCGGAAGTTGTCCATCACTGCGTCGTTAAAGCGGCCTTCGACAAACGCCCGGCCATAGATGCCCGGTGCGGAGTGGCCCTGGACATACACCATGTCGCCGTCAAATGTATCGGTGCGACCGCGGAAAAAATGATCGAATCCCACGTCATAAAGCACGGCGGCAGATTGATAGGTCGCGATATGGCCGCCGACGTTGGAATGCTTGCCGGCCCGCAGCACCACTACCATCGCATTCCAGCGAATGTAAGCATTGAGTCGGCGCTCGACAGCGAGGTCACCTGGATAATCGGGTTGCCGTTCCCGTGCAATCGTATTCACGTACGCCGTCGTTGCCCTGCCATGAAGATCACCATGGCGGCTGACGTCGTAGTCGCTTAACTGGTCCATTAAGTAATGCGCGCGAGCCCGCCCATCCGTTTTTGTCACAGCCTCGAGTGCCTCGACCCATTCGCGAGTTTCCTCCGGATCAATGTCGGGCTGCACGAAAGGTTGATTCATGGATATCTCCGAATAACAGGATGGGCCTGACCGCGAGGCGGCGGTAGGGCAGCAAGGGTCCAAAGGAATGCGGCATACGATTGCAAGTGCAATCGATACTGCACGATCATGCCGCGATATAATTGCGATTGCAACTCATCAGGTACGGGAGGCACTGCATATGGCTAGCAAGGAGCCGGATCTCTGGTTTTCTTTTGTGCGCTCGCATCGCGCGTTGATTCGGGAAATTGAGCGTCGACTGGCCGAGGCGAGCTTGCCCGCCTACGCGTGGTATGACGCACTGTGGGGAGTGGAAAGCGGCAAGGGCGGCACACGTCGCATGCACGAGCTTGCCGACGCGCTAGTTATTGAGCGTTACAACCTCACTCGCCTGGTTGATCGCCTGGAACATGAGGGGCTTGTAACGCGCGCAAGGTCGCCCGAGGATGGGCGTGCGGCCTATGTCACGATCACGGACGCTGGGCGATCCCTACGCAAGCGCATGTGGAAGATCTATGAGTCAACTGTGGCTGATCTTTTCCTCATCCAGTTCGACGAGACGTCACAGCGTAAGGTTTCGGAGGCTCTTGATCGAGCCACGCTAGCTGCACTGCAGTCCCAGAGCACGCGATAGAAGCGGTGCGTCAAAAAGCTCGCCCTTCAAAGCCCAATGAGATGTGAGGAAATATCGGGTTCACCCCCGATTTCACTGACACTTACGAGAAGGTCGATGAAGGCCGATAGGAGTGTTCATGTCGAAGCGAAGAAAGTTCAGTGTGGAGTTCAAGCGTGGTGCGCTTGAACAAGCGAGCCAACCGGGCGTCGGTTGTGCCCAGGGGGGGCTCGTGAGCTGGGGATCCGGGACAACCTGTTGACGCGCTGGAAGCGTTGCCGGCACGGGCACGCCACGGGATGAGGAGCTGGCGCGTTTAAAGCGCGAGCTGACGCGAGTGAAGAAGGAACGAGATTTTTTGCGCGAAGCGGCGACGTTCTTTGCCAAGGGATCATCCTGAGATATCGGGTGATCGAACGTTACCGCGATGAGTTCCCGATCCGGCTGATGTGCCGTTGCCTGCGGGTATCGGCCAGCGGTATTACGAATGGAGCCGGCGCCTGCCTCGCGCCGGCCAGCTCGACAATGCACGTTTGCTGGGGCGTATGTGTGAGCTGCACGAAGACGGCCGAGGCGCGTTGGGTGCCGGCCGAATGCAGGAAGACCTGGCCGATGAAGGTCGGCGGGTCGGCCTGAACCGCGTGGCTCGGTTGATGGCCGTGATGGCTTGCAGTGTTGGCCGCGCCCGAAGCGTCGGGGGAATGCGAGCACGGCCGGCACTCACACCGCCAGGCTTGCGCAACCGGCTAGAACGGGACTTCACCGCATTGGAGCCGGAAACCAAATGGGTCACGGACATCAACGAGATTAAAACCGGGGAAGGCAAGCTTTATCTATGCGTCGTCTTGGACTTGTTCGACCATCGGGTGGTGGGTTGGTCGATGCACCATCGGCAAGATCGGCAGATGGTGATCCAGGTCGTACAGACGGCTGTACGGCAGCGACAGCACAACGAACCGGTGATCCTGTATTCGGATAGAGGTAGTCAGTTCAGAAGCGGTGATTATCGGAAGTATTTGCTGGCCAACGCGCTGGTGTGCTCGATGAGCGCGGTTGGCCACTGCGGCGATAACGCTGCTTGCGAGGGCTTCTTCGGCCTGCTCCAGCGCGAACGGATTTATCGCATGACCTATCCAACACTCGATACCCCAAGAGCGGATGTGTTCGAATACATCGAGCGCTTCCATAACCCAAGAATGCGGGGAAGGACCGCCAGGCAGGATTTGAAGTTTTCCACCCTTTTACAACCGTCCGTGATTTCGGGGTAGAACCCTAATCATGGCAACTATCTTCGTCTAAAGACTGATCCAGGGGGAATAAGATCATGGCAATCACCACGCGCAACTAGTCAGGATCGTGTATTGGTCCATTTGCACGTAACCCACGGCGAATTTCATGCCGCTTGGTATATTCTCGGCAAGTGGCTGCGTCACTTCTACTTTAAGTTCGCTGCCCCCGATTCCGCAGTCAACGATCCTTACTGCGCTGAAATCGAAAAATCGACCGACTGTAGCAGCTGTGGCCTTATAGAAACTCTCTTTAGCGGAAAAGGCTAATGTGAGCGCGAATGCCCAGCCTAATCTTCTAGCGATTGTTGTCAGCGGTGCTAGCTCAGTTGCGTCAATCGCCGTTGCGAGGAGAGCTTCGAGCGCTGCAGGCGTAACAATGTGCTCAATGTCGATGCCTACCCCTTGCACTCTACAGGTGCGCATCGCCACGGCAACTGCGATACTCGAGGTATGGGAAATGCTCCCGGTATAGCCAAGCGGCCATGCTGGAGCGCGTCTTGGGCCGATGGGGAGATCAAGCGCACTTGACCCCTGCTCACGGAGTGCGGCTATTGCAGCGCGACGGCCAGCCAAGTACTCCGCCTGACGTTTGGGTAAACTTCGTAGAACTGAAAGTGGGCAGGCAATTCCATATTCGTCAAAGTTGGCTTCCGTATGCGTTGCGTCAAATGGCAGCACAAAAGCTGGTGGAATACTTACCGGGAAATTTTCGAAGGCAACGCGGCGCATACCCGAAACAGCATCAATAGTCATTGGATTTTTGCTTCGCGATAGATCGGCGCGGCGTCACAAAAGGTTTGGGTAGTATAGCAGCGCGAAAGCGCTCCCCTTAGCTGAGCTACAACAGGGCCCAGTTGATTACGTTGTTTGAGCTGCCAACGTACAATTTACTCTGTTTGTTATAACTGAAGACTAAAGTCCTTCTTTGAACTTTCCTGATTAGCCCCGGCCCTCAGCCGTCCGTCGCGTGAATTGCGACAGCAGCAGCGGACGATACCGCTATATTCGAGATGGAGGTTGAGCGCCATCGCCATGAATCTTGTGCAGTTCCAACCGGGCCTGTCGATGGTGGAGTTCACGCAATACGGCAACGAAACGAAGTGCTATCGCGCACTGTATCGGGCGCGCTGGCCGCGGCTTCCGCTGCCTGGTCTGCAACGAGCGCCGGCGTTGTCGGTTTCACCGCGGCCTGCAGGTCTACTACCAGCACCGCGTTTACCGGCACAGACCACCCTGCTCAGCGGCGCGATCTTCCAGGCGACCAAGCTGCCGCTGCATACCTGGATGCTGGCCCTCCACCTGCTGATCGCGACCAAGACCAAGATGGCGACGGCCGGAGCTGATGCGGCATCTGGGTGTGAACTACAAGGCGGCCTGGCGCATCAACTAAAAGATCATGCAGTCGATGACCGAGCGCGAGGCATCGCGCCAGTTGTCCGGCTTTGTGCAGATCGACGACGCCTATCTGGGCGGCGAGCGCAACGGTGGCAAGCCGGGTCGCGGCTCGGAGAACAAACAGGTGTTCCTGATTGCCGTAGAGACCGATGTCGGTCTGGAGCATCCGGTACATGCCGTCATCGAGCCGGTACGTAGCTTCGACGATGACAGCATCAAGGACTGGCGGGCACGTCATCCGGCGCCCGACGCCGAGGTCTTCAGTGACGGCTTGCGTTGCTTTCGCCGCTTTGTCGATGCCGGACATGCCCGCACCGTACTGGAGACCGCCGGCGGACGCGCCGCCTGCGAGGTACGTGGCGCGTGTTGGGTAAACGTGCTGCTGGGCAACGTCAAGCGCGCCATCAGCGGGAGCCACCACGCTATCCGCCAGGGCAAATACGCGCGGCGCTATCTGGCTGAAGCCGCCCGTCGCTTCAACCGCCGGTTCTGTCTGTGTGAGATGGTGCCGCGCTTGGCGCGTGCATTGATGGTGTGCAAGCCACATCCGGAGCCGGTTCTACGCAGGTCGAGCAATTTTCATGGCTGAGGATAAGTGCTAAACCAATCGGGAGTTCCGCCGGCTCTGCCGGGTAGGCAGTAGAAGTTTGACGATCGGAGAAACTCCGATTCGTGAGCCGCCAAGCACACGAGAGGAGAATCACCGATGGACGAGTACGAAAGCTTAAACCACACGCAATAGGAGTACCTGTATCACGGGGTGTTCATGTCGAAATAATGTCGTCGTCGAACGTTGTACGTCCAGCTTCGAAAGTATCTTGGAGAGGTGTTTCGTCGGTTGGCGGAGCAGAAGAAAGCCGCGTGCAGGAAGGCCATTTGATGCTGGATCACGTACATATGATGCTGTGCATTCCACCAAAGTATACGATGTCGTAGGTGGTGGGCTTCATCAAGGGAAAGAGCGCGATCCATCTGGCGCAAGTGTAAGGCCAGCGCAAGCGTAACTTCGTGGGGTAGAGCTTTTGGGCGCGAGGGTATTTCGTCTCGACCGTGGGTTGAGAAAAATAGATGATCCGAGCGTACATCCGCAATCAATAGGCAGAGAATTGGCGGTTGGAGCAGCTTCAATTACTGAGGTAGGCCTGCCACCGTCGGGTGGCCATACCAGAGGGGCCGCGTCAGCGACCCCGTCCAAGCCGCTTCGAGCGGCTCATACAACTACAGCCCCCAGCTTTGCCCGGGGATACTTACTCAGGTAAGCTTTTCCAAGGTGTCTTGGGAGAGGCTATTCCAAGCACACCTCCGTTCTTGCCAAGTCCCTACAGGAAAATGGATGAGATTCGCATGGCGACCATGGATGTTTGCGCTCATTTGCGCGGTTTCTTCGACTGCTTCGGCGCGCGCCATGCATCGCGACATGGACGCATTTCTACGAGCCAACTTTCCCGACACGGAGCCAGGTGCATCGGTAATTGTCGTCAAGGACGGCAAGGTATTGTTTCGGCGCGCATACGGACTTGCCGATGTCGAACTGAAGGTGCGGTCGGATCCTTCTATGGTTTACTGCATAGGGTCCCTCACGAAGCAATTCACCGCTGTTGCGATCCTAAAGCTGGTTAGCGAGGGCAAGATTTCTCTCTCCGAAGACTTCCGAGCCTACCTTCCAGATTATCCGAAGGTTGGTCCACGAGTTACGATTGAGCAGTTGCTAAATCAGACCTCTGGCGTGAAAAACTTCGTCGAGCTCAGCACATGGCGACAAACCATGCAGAAAGAGCTGGATCTCGACCGCTTAATTGATTTTTTTAAAGCTTTTCCTCTCGACTTCATGCCGGGTGATGCGTGGCATTACAGTAATTCGAATTACGTTTTGCTGGGTGCTGTTATCGAGCGAGTTTCTGGGCTTCGATATGGTGATTTCATGCGCACTAAGCTGTTTCTTCCGCTAGGCATGAAGCATACGGTCTACGCTGAAGGCGGTGAGATAGTTCAGGGATCGATGCGTGGGTATGCCCGGCGTCTTGGGCGACTGGTTGACGCGCAATACGTAAGTACCACTCAACTCTACTCTGCCGCCGGCGTACGTTCTTCGGTCGACGATCTAGCTCTTTGGAATACCAGCCTTGAGAGTGGAAAGGTCATACCTCTTACCTTGATGAACAAGGCTTGGACTTCAGGACGACTAAACGACGGCACGGCGACAGGCTATGGGTTCGGCTGGGCGATCTGGCAATGGCAAAACCGGAAGGTCGTCGGCCATGACGGAAATATCTTCGGCTTTCTCTCTTCCATGGTTCGTGTTCCGAGCGACAATTTGTTTGTAGCGGTGCTCGCTAACTCCACGAATAGCACAGTGTCGCCGAACGACATTAGCATGAAGTTGGCCGCGCTAGCGCTTGGCATAGAGCCGGCGCAACCGAAACGCATTCCTGTGGCCAACGAGATTATGGACCGGTACGTTGGATCTTACCGGGGTGGCAAAAGTGAAAACTGGCGAGTCCGCCGTGTTGGTGATCAGCTCGAACTCCAGCGAAACGATGACGAATGGGACAAGGTATTCGCGATTGGTCGGGATACGTTTTTAGTTGAAAAGAGCCATGATCGCGTCACGTTCGTCGACATTCTAAGTGGTCGCTCATCGAAAATCGTAGTTGAGGGTAATTTTTCCGGTATTGAGCGAGCGACTCGCATTGTTGCAACAGACACGGACCTCAAGTAATTGTGTGAAGAAAAGTTAAAGTTCAAGAACTGCGCGTTCAAGTCACATAATTTGAGAAATATGGTGATAACCTCGCAGGGACGACGCTTCGATGTGAGCGGCGTCTCGCTTAGAATCAATAACGATGTCTTTGTTGAACGCCTCTAAGGCTGAGCCGAATGGGAGCGTTGGGTCATCTTCGCGGCGCCTCGTTCGTCAAAGACGGGACATCGCTCGAGACCATTAATTTCAATAAAGTGCTCACGGAACGACTAAGAACATGACGGAGCGATTGTTCAATGTTTATTGGAGCTTTTCTGGTAAGACACCGATCACGTCTTATCATCAGTGCGGTATTGTCACTGATCAATGCGGCGCTCACTTTTTTGCTCTTGATGCTGATCAATCGGATTGTCGCAGTAGGTGTCAAGCAAGTTGCGCCTATGGATCTGCTGAGCGGTGTGGGTTGCTTAGTGGGGCTGCTTTGCGTGGGTTTCGCATCGCAGTCGCTGCTTGCTCATCTAGGCGGCGAAATGGTGGCCGATCTTCGATCCGAGTTGTCGAGCCGATTCATCCGCGTCGAATATGAGCGGTTGCGGGAATACAAATCGCCGATATTGGGATCTTTGATCGAAGACATCGGCCGCATTGCACCGTTAGCGCTGATCGTGCCTCAGCTTGCTTATCAAGCGCTTTTGGTTGTCTTATATTGCGGCTACATGGTTGCTATTTCGCCGTTGCTTTTCGCGGTGCTCGCATCGTTTATCTCACTTGTTGCTTTTGCTTCTGTAATCTTTTCCTCTGCAATCGGAAAAGCCTTCGATGCGCATCGCGAATCCGAAGAGGCCGTCTTCGACTGCTTTCGCGCAATCAGCGATGGAAAGAAAGAAATGTCGGTGAGCTCGCCGCGCGCTGAGCACTTCACCGGTTCGGTGCTTAAGCCAGCCATTGCGGCAGCACGAGTGACGATGGTCGCTGCGCATATTCGCGTCGGGTTCAATAATGCTTGGTCGGTGACTGTCTCGTATGCTTCGGTCTTCGCCATTGCGTATACCGGTCGCGCCGTATTTCACTTAACCGACAACGTTCTTACCCACTTCGTCGTTGTGGCGTTGTTCTTGATGGGGCCCATCGCCTTCGTTACCCAGATGGCTCAACAAGTGGCCACGGGTATGGCAAGCGTACGGCATCTAAACCGATTGGGCTTAATTCTCGAAACATCTATCACTACACCGGTGGCTTCGGCTTCGGAGTTGCTCAACGATTGCTGGGAACAACTTGTGCTGCAAGGCGTGCGTTATGTGCATCCTTCCAGTGCCAGCGACGGTTATGAACTCGGCCCGCTGGATTTGACCATCCGTCGTGGCGAGACCTTATTCCTGGTCGGCGGCAACGGTGGAGGTAAGTCGACCCTCCTTCTCTTGCTATGCGGCCTGCTTACTCCGACCGCTGGGCAGATACTCATCGACGGTGTGCCGGTGCGAAATAATATCGCCGCTTACCGTCGACTTTTCGCTGGCGTGTTCGGCGATTTTCATCTTTTCGCGGACGTAGTGAACGATCAAGGTCACTCGGTCGATGACGATACCGTCGCAGCATGGTTACACGCTCTGATGCTTGGCGACAAAGTCTCATCCTCGCAAGGGCGGCTTTCCGAGCTTTCTCTATCGACTGGTCAACGCAAGCGTCTTGCTTTGCTGCAAACGCAGGCTCAAGACCGCACGATCTACTTCTTCGATGAATGGGCCGCTGATCAAGACGCCCATTTTCGTAATCACTTCTATCGATCAATTCTTCCTACGATGAAGCGCATGGGGAAGACGCTCATCGTGATCTCCCACGACGACCGCTACTTCGACGCAGCCGACCGCGTTGTCAAATTGGATAGCGGACGCATCGTAGCCACCGACTTCAATGCCGCCGCAGAGCGAGGAGAACCGGCGGAAGCCATCTGATCGAAAGGGAAAGCCCTATGCGGGCAGACAGGCTTTGATGGATTCGAATTAGAGATCAACAACCATGAGCGTAATTGCACCGACGGATCGATGTGCCGGCCACTCAGTGTCGATTGGACGTTTACCGCTTTCATCCGCTCAGATGGAACTATGGGTCGCCCAATTGATGACACCCGATCGTTCTTTCTCGATCGGAGCTTACGCAGACGTCGAGGGTTTCGTCGATGCGTCTTTGTTGAATGACATGGTGGCTCAGGTTATTGCGGCTAATCCGGCGCTGCGTTCTCGCGTCGAGGTCATTGATGAAGATGTCGGTATCGTCGGCTTGCCTGTACCGAGCTGCCCATTGCTCACGCTCGAAGTTGCCAGCAGGGACGAGGCGATATCCTGGATATCGCACGACATGTCGACAGCACGTTCGCCCGAGGCGGCCGACCTATCACGCTTCGTGTTATTGCGATGGGCTCCAAACCGATACGTCTGGTATCAGTGCTATCACCACCTCTTTATCGATGGTCGTAGCGTCGCGTTAGTCGCACGCGATATCGGCGCGCGATACGCAGCACACCGGAGTGACGCGGGTAACACGTCCCATGAAGATCCGATTCGCGCGGATGCCGTGGTTACCGACTCCCTATCATTTGCGCCGCCGCGCAGCTCCGATGCATCGTTCTGGCGAGACTATCTCGCAGGTTCGTTCGACGCATCGACACTTCAGCGCCGCTATTGGCCTTCCACCGACACGCTGGACCGAGCTGCCTACGAGCGCCGATGGGATGGCAAGGAGCGGCTGAAGTTGGTCGCCTCTCGGCACGGTGTGCCTGAGTCGAGCGTGTGGATGGCGATCGTCGTATCGATCCTTCGCTCACTTGTCGATTGCGACGATCTTCAGCTCAGCCTGCCAGTGGCCGGGGTCTCAAGACAGGCTCGATCCGTGGTTGGCATGGCATCCAATATCGTGCCGCTCCGCGTGCAGGTCGCGCCTGCGATCGGCATCGTTGCACTTGCGCAGCAACTGGCGCAAGGCATGCGCCGTATCGTGCGGCGGCAGTCGTATCGTGGCGAGGCCATTCGTAGGGAACACGGCCTTGGCAGCGGATGGTTCGGACCCGCGATCAATGTCATGGATTTCGATTGCGGCCCGGCGTTTCCGGGCTGCCAGTTTGTCTGGCATACGCCGACGATCGGGCCGTTCGACGACCTCAGCATCGCAGTGGTCGATTACGGCGATGGCATGTCTTCGCAGATACTGCTGAGCGACGACACGGGCGGCCATACACAATCCCAGCTCGCCGCTTATGCCGATGCCATGGTCGCCGTGGCCGAGCGTCTTCTGCACGACGACGATCCGACGGTGGCCGATCTGCCCGACATTTGGTGCCCGTCAGTCAACGCTGTCTTGGCAACGACACCGTACGCCTTGCGCAGGCGCAAAGGCGATGGCGGTTTTCTTCAGTGGACGACGCGTGCGGATGTGCATGCGATGTTCCAAGCTGTCGTCCTCGATGAGCATGCCGATAACACGTTTCCATGGCCTCGTATCGCCTTCGGTGAAAGCGCCATCAGCGTCACGCGGGTAGTGTCGTTGAACGAGCGTGCATGGCATCCACCCGGGCATTTACTCGCGGTAACGGACGAAGGATGGACGGTCGCCACAGGCGACGGCGATATCCTGTTGAGTGGATTTCTCGGTGAGGACTTGCAGCCCGAACATCCTTCGGCCGCTTCGCATCGGTTCGGACTTTATCCCGGTGATCGTTTGCCGGAAGGTGTCGCGGCAACGCCCGGCACCTCATGCTTCGCGCTTGCTTCAATCCACGATGCCGAACCGTTTTGGGCAGCGCGATTGGCTCGCTACCGTTCGCAGCGCATTCCCGGCCTTGCGATGGACGAAGCCGGTTCGACGCAACACGTAACAGCGTGGTGCGATTTACCGGAGCGCGCGCGTAATCGGAATGGATACGGCGTCGATGTTTTTGTGGCGGCGCTCGCTGCTTACATTTCGCGTGCGACCGGTGAAACAGCCATACAGATGGGGTGGCGAGTTGAATCGCACGCGTCGACCGGCGATCTCGTCGCTTCGTTGGCAAAATGCGTCCCGCTGGAAATCGAGGTCGATTATTCGTCGACGCTGGACGAACTCGCGCAGCTCGCGGCAGCCGAGCGAGCATGCGTGACAGGTCATGCTTCGTATTTTATCGAGCTTCCCGTTCGGCATCCTTTGTGCCGAGCGAATGCCGCTTTGCGTCGCGCGCAACCGTGGCAGGTTGGTATCTGCATCGCGTTGGCCGACGAACAGCCATTGGCAAACCTGATTACAGGGCGTGAGCTCACGCTCCAGATCTGTCTGGCAAGTATGTGTTATCGATGGATTATTGCCGGTGATCATGCGGATCGTGCCTCGGTCCACTTCGTCACCGAAGGCGTGGAGCGTCTGTTGCATGAAGGCTTGGAGCAGGCACACGTCGCTGTGCCGGTCGCTCAGTTACCGCTACTCGGTGCGCGCGAATCACGATACGTCATTGAGCATCTGAACGCGACCACAGCGGTGTATCCCGAAGGGCGGTGTCTGCACGAGCTGTTCGAGTTGCAAGTAGCGCGGGTACCGCAGGCGCACGCCCTGATGCACAGGGGCCAGCCGTGGACCTATGCGCAGTTGGATCACGAGGCGGACCGTCTGGCACAGGTACTGGTGTCGGAAGGGGTT
>CAJCJD010000197.1 GCA_903970555.1 Vulcanimicrobiota bacterium | reverse complement strand
GTATTCCGCGTAACCGCCGCCGGTCAACAAGGCACATACAGCATCGCCTCGCTGGAGCCCAAAAGGATTGTGGCTGCTGAAATCGCCATCCATTATTTCGCCCGCCACTTCCAGACCGGGCAGGTCGGAAGCGCCGGGCGGCGGCGCGTAATGCCCCGCACGTTGAAACACGTCCGGACGGTTTACGCCCGACGCAACAACCTTGATGAGTACTTCACCGGCACCGGGCTGCGGAATCGGGCGTTGCGTAAGCTGCAATACTTCGGGGCCACCAGGGTGGATGATTTCGATGGCCCGCATGGATGGCATGATGACGGCTTCCTGAAAATTTATCGGCTCGAATCTACCAGTACCAGTTCGGCATCTTCGAGTGCCTTCACTTCCAGCGCGGTTTCATCGCGAATGGCAGCGCCGTCGCGTGCTTCGAGACGGATGCCGTTGATCTCGACCGCACCCTTGGCGGGCACAAGATAGGCGAAGCGATCCTTGTCCATCGAATAATGGGTTGTTTCGCCGGCCTTGAGCGTTGCGCCAAGCACGCGCGCATTCGTGCGCAAGGGCAGGGCATCGCCATCGTCCTTGAAGCCGCTTGCCAAGGGGACGAAGCGACCGGACCGTTCGCCGGTCGGAAACGGTTTGGCACCCCAGGAAGGTGGCTGCCCGTGTTCGTCCGGAATGATCCAGATCTGGAAGATGCGCGTAGTGCCCGGTTCCAGGTTGTATTCGCTGTGCGTGATGCCGCTGCCAGCGCTCATCACCTGCACGTCGCCGGCGACGGTACGACCTTCGTTACCCAGATTGTCGCGATGCGTGATAGCACCTTCACGCACATACGTGATGATTTCCATGTCCCCATGCGGATGCGGCGGAAAACCGGTCTGCGAAGCGATGGTGTCATCGTTCCACACGCGCAACGCACCCCAGCCCATGCGCTTGGGATCGTTGTAGCTGGCGAAGGAAAAATGATGCTTGGCATTGAGCCAACCGTGATCGGCTCCACCAAGGCTGTTGAAGGGGCGACGTTCGATCATGGGAGCACCTGCAATTGTGTGGTTGTGATGCCGACCAACATAAGGCCAATTGTCGCCACGGGTAGCACCCAGTTTGGAAACGATGTGTTGCCGTGGTGAACAATGTCTGGTGCGGATAAGGGCGTGGGTGCGCGACACCCACGCCCAGGTGCGAGTCGATTACTGCTTCTCGGCAGCGAAAGACGTGGTGGTTTGACGCAGCTTGTCATGGACGACGACATCCATGGTCTTGCCATCGGGAGCCACTTTTACCTCCGCGACGCTGATCGGCTTGCCGTTGCGCTTGTCGGTTTCCGTGAAAGCGTTGGCGCTGGTTTTCATCACCGTCACGGTCGTGATGCCCGGATCACCTTTGTAGGGTGCTTCGGTGCCATCCATCTTGGCGGTGTAGGACTGGCCTGTCTGGGTGGTCATCGTGAGATGGTCGCCGTCGACCTTGTATGTCAGGACCAAGCCATTGTCGGAAAGCGTCTGGATGCTGGCGTTGCGCCATGCGCCTGAAATGCTGTGCGCGCCAGCCGGCCCCGCTGCGACACGCGCCATGGTTGCTTTGCCAGTGATGGGGGCTGCATTGCTGTCGCTACTATCAGTGAAATCCACCGTAGCGGTTTTGCCATCGGCAGCGACGGTCAGCGTGGACGTGGCGACGACCTTCCCGGCTTTCTTATCCGTTTCCTGGATGGTGTGGTCATCCACCACTTTGATGACCACGGTATCGAAGTAGGGGTGTCCACTAACGCTGTGGTCGTTACCGTCGGCCTTGACGGTTATCGCCGGTGCGCAGGTTTTGCATTGATAGACGCCACCCTTCAATACCAGGACATCCGGTTTCTTCGGCATCTGCACCTTGCTTAGGTCGACCTTCCAAGTTCCATCGAAGGCACTTTGCGCCATAGCCAGCACAGGCAGCAGGGAAACCAGTGCGACGGCAAGTAAGCATGATCTTTTCATCGTGGATCCTCCGTAGGGTTGGTATAAACCAGGATCCTCGGGAACATCGCTGAAACGCCCCTGCCGCTTTAATTGTCCCCGTATTCCCAGCCAATCAACTGTACGCCGGATGTTGTTAATCAGGTAGTGGCGTCCCTATGCGTATCGACGAAGAGGCCGATGCTAGGCGGTGCGTGGCTGTTTGCGCTGCCGATGACCGCTCATTTCGTGCCCGGCATCATGGGAAAACGCGCGATGCCAGCGGGTGGAACTAAGCGATATCAGGGTGACGATCAGAAACGCTGCGGAGAAATTCAACCGGCTCGGTTCGGCGTTTTGGCCGATGGCCATGGTGAATTTGAGGATCAAGGCACCGCAGCAAACGCCAACCGAAAGCATCAACTGCTGCAAGGTGGTGTAGAAACTGTTGGCGGCACTCATGCGCTCCGTTGGAACAGCTTCATAAGCCACCGTGTTGTAGGCGGCGAACTGGAAGGACATAAAGGCGCCACAGCACACCAGCAAGCCAAACATCAGGCCGAACGGCCAATCGGGGCGGAAAAACGCGCAGACCGCGTAGCCAAGGCTGGCCAGTACGCCGTTGTATACCATTGCCCGACGGAAGCCGACCCAACGCAGAATACGTGTAGTGAAACTACGCGCAAGCAATGCGCCCAACGAGGTCGCAAGAATCAACTGTCCGCTACGCACTGCGGAAAATCCAAAACCGATTTGGAACAACAGCGGCAGCAAGAACGGTTGCGCGCCTTGCGTAATGCGCATCAGCGAGCCAGAGATCACCGACAGACGGAACGAGTCGATGCGCATCAAAGAAAGATCGACCACCGGATTGATACTGTGCTTGGCATGCCACCAGTAAGCGACGCCGGCGGCAACGCCTATCGTGACGAGCATCAGCGCGTTCATCGGATTGGTGTTCTCGCCGAACAACTCCATACCGAATAACAAGCATCCCAGTCCGACGCTGCACAAACCAAAGCCAAGCCAATCGAAGCGTGACGGTTGCGCGGTGCAGTGCACTACAGGGATAAACCGCCGCACCAACCAGTAGCCGAGCACGCCAATCGGCACGTTGATGTAGAAGATCCAGCGCCAGTCGAGATACTCGACGATAAAGCCACCCAGCGGTGGCCCAGCCAATGTGCCGAGAATGGCGGGCATCAGCGTCCACGACATCGATGACACCAGATGGCGACGCTCTACCGTGCGCAAGATCACTAGTCGCCCGACCGGCGCCATCATCGCGCCACCCATGCCTTGCAGCAGCCGCGCAGCCACCATCATCGGCAGGCTGTTGGTGAGTGAGCACAGAATCGAGCCGATGATGAATACGGCGATGGATGAATTGAACACGCGCTTGGCGCCGAAACGATCGGCGATGGCGCCGCTGACGGGAATCAGTATCGCCAGCGCAAGCAGATAACTCGTAACGGCGACACTCATCGCCGGTGCAGACACATGGAAATCGCGCGCCATCGTTGGCAGCGCGGTGGCCAATACCGTGCCATCCACCTGTTCAAGGAAGATCGCGCAGCCGACGATCAAGGAAATGATGCGGTAATCGGGATACGCCGGCTGGAGTGCCGGTGCATCAACCTTTTCCTCAATCAACGCGGTCACAAATCGTTTCCTGGGCGAGCGCAACCTGCCTGCACCAGCCTAGCCGGCGGAGTACCGAGAGCGCTCGGGGTGTGGGCGCATCGGGGTTGTGCGCCGCAACACATATATTATTCGCCTCTCGCAGCATCGCGACAAGAGCGGGAAGTCACGCGTTTAGCCATCGATTCATGTGCCGACGACACTTAGTCGAAAGCCCAATAAAAAGAGGGCGTCGTACGAATACGACGCCCTCCAAATGTGACTTGCGGATTGTTCGTTAAAGCGCTTCGAAGATGCCCGCTGCGCCCATGCCGGTGCCGATACACATCGTCACCATGCCGTACTTCTGCTTGCGACGACGCATGCCGTGCAGCAGCGTGGCGACGCGGATGGCGCCGGTGGCACCCAGCGGATGGCCCAGCGCAATGGCGCCGCCGAGCGGATTGACCTTGGACTGATCCAGCCCGAGATCGCCGATCACGGCGAGCGCCTGTGCCGCGAAGGCTTCGTTCAACTCGATCCAGTCGAGCTGATCTTGCGTGATGCCGGTTTGCTTGAGTGCTTTCGGAATCGCTTCCTTCGGACCGATGCCCATGATGTCAGGACGCACACCGGCCACCGAGAAGCCCACAAAACGAGCCAGCGGAGTGAGGTTGTAATCCTTGATCGCTTGTTCGCTGGCCAGCAGCACCGCACCGGCGCCATCGGACGTCTGCGACGAATTGCCGGCGGTGACGGTGCCGCCGAACTGACCGTTGCGAAACACCGTCTTCAGCTTGGAGAGCACTTCCAGCGTGGTGCCGGCGCGCGGGCCTTCGTCGATATCGATGGTGCGGCTGTCGGTCTTGATGCCGCGGCTGTTGAGATCCGGGTAATGGTCGTCGAGCTTGAACGGCGTGATCTCTTCCTTGAATTCGCCAGCAGCGATGGCGGCGAGCGCGCGACGATGGCTTTCCACCGCGAAGGTGTCCTGCTGTTCGCGAGTGATCTTCCATTGCTTGGCGACGTTCTCGGCGGTGATGCCCATGCCGTAGGCGATGCCGATGTGCTCGTTGTCGAAGATGCCAGGGTTCATGGCGATCTTGTTGCCCATCATCGGCACCATGCTCATGCTCTCGGTACCCCCGGCGAGCATCAGGTCGGCTTCGCCCAGACGAATGCGGTCGGCGGCCATCGCCACCGCTTGCAAACCGGATGAGCAGAAGCGGTTGATGGTGACGCCCGGCACCGTGTCGGGCAGGCCGGCCAGCAGCACGCCGATGCGCGCCACGTTCATGCCTTGCTCGGCTTCGGGCATGGCGCAGCCGATGATGGCGTCGCCAATGCGATGTGGATCGATGCCCGGCGCCTGCGCCATCACGGCGCGGATCACGTGGGCGAGCATGTCGTCCGGACGGGTGTTGCGGAATACGCCGCGCGGCGCCTTGCCGACCGGGGTGCGGGTGGCGGCGACGATGTAGGCGTCTTGCACTTGCTTGGTCATGGTCTTTGCTCCGTGGCGTCGCGCACTGTGCAGCGACGCGCTTTGGTTTTTGTTCGTCGTCCCGGCGCACGCCGGGACCCAGGGTCTTTGTGGTGACTCAGAGTCGCTGGGCCCCGACTCACGCCAGGGCGACGAGCGTTCAGTTCCTAAGCGGTTTGCCGGTGGTCATGGTGTGAGCGATACGTGCCTGCGTCTTTTCGGTTTGCGCCAACTCGACGAAGTGCTTGCGTTCCAGCTCCAGCAACCATTCTTCGTCGACTAGCGAACCGCGCTCGATCGCACCGCCGCACAGCGAGTCGGCAATGCGCGTGGCGATGGCGATATCGTGCTCGGAGGCGAAGTAACCGGCTTGCAGATTGGCAAGCGACGCCCTGAATGTCGCGGTGCCGACATCACCGGCAACCGGAACATTGCGGGCGTAGAGCGGCGCACGCCAGCCACTTTCAGCCAGCGAACTGGCAACCTGCTTGGCGACGTAAAGCAGTTCGTATGCGTTGAACACCACCACGTCGCTGTCGCGCAGCAGACCCATCTGCTTGGCTTCCAATGCGCTACCGGCAACCTTGGCCATCGCGATGGTCTCGAACACTTTCTTCAGCGACTCGAACGGATCGGACGGATTGCTTTGTCCCGCGCGCACGGCCAATTCATGCAGGCCACCACCGGCCGGCAAGAGACCCACGCCGGCTTCCACCAGGCCGATATAGCTTTCCAGCGCCGCAACGGTACGCGCCGAATGCATCTGGAATTCGCAGCCGCCGCCGAGGGCGAGGCCTCGCACGGCGGATACCACCGGCACCAGCGCATGCTTGATGCGCATGCTGGTGCGCTGGAAGTTGGCGACCATGGCCTTGAAGTCGTCGATCTTGCCTGCTTGCAGCAAACCGAGCGCGCCCTTCAGATCCGCACCGGCCGAGAACGGTTCGCTGGTCTGCCAGATCACCACAGCCTTGAGCTTTTCCTCGGCAACGCCGATAGCGTGCTGGATACCATCGAGCACCTGGTCGTTGACCGTATTCATCTTGGTCTTGAACGAGATGATGCCGACGCCGTCGTCGCCGAGCGTCCACAAGCGCACGCCGTCGTTTTCCCATACGGTCGTGCCCTGATCGAACTTCTCGCCGAGGATCGGATCGGGGAGCAACTGACGCTTGTAGACCGGATGCTGAGAGCGCGGCTTGTCGGTGTTGGAAGCAGCTGAGTAAGAGCCGTTCTTGCCATGCACACCGGTGCGGCCATCGGTGACCCACTTCGGCAGCGGTGCCTTGCTCATCGCCTTGCCGGCGTCGATGTCTTCCTGGATCCACGTGGCAACCTGCTGCCAGCCAGCAGCCTGCCAGGTCTCGAACGGACCGAGCTTCCAGCCGTAACCCCAACGAATGGCGAAGTCGACGTCGCGCGCGGTGTCGGCGATGTCGGCCAAGTGATACGCGGTGTAGTGGAACAAGTCGCGGAATGTCGCCCACAGGAACTGCGCCTGGGGATCGTTCGATGCGCGCAGCTTGCCAAACTTCTCGGCCGGATCCTTGATCGCCAGGATGGCGGAGACTTCATCGGACGTCTTCTGCTCGGATGCGCGGTAGTCGCGCTTGGCGACGTCCAGCACCACGATGTCCTTGCCGGCCTTCTTGTAGAAGCCGGCGCCAGTTTTCTGGCCCAGTGCGCCTTGTTCGATCAGGCCGCTGAGCCACACGGGCGCCTTGAAGTATTGATGCCACGGATCGTCGGCCAACGTATCGGCCATGGTCTTGATCACGTGCGCCATGGTGTCCAAGCCCACGACGTCCGCGGTGCGATAGGTCGCGCTCTTGGGACGGCCTAGGGCTGGGCCGGTCAGCGCGTCGACGGTGTCGAAACCGAGCTTGAACTGTTCGGTGTGATACATCGTCGACAGCATCGAGAACACACCGATGCGGTTGCCGATGAAATTCGGGGTGTCCTTGGCGTAAACCACACCCTTGCCGACAGTGGTGGTCAGGAACGCCTCCAGGCCTTCTAGCACGTTCGTGTCAGTCAGCTTGGTCGGGATCAGCTCGACCAGGTGCATGTAGCGCGGCGGGTTGAAGAAATGCACGCCGGTGAAGCGGTGGCGCAGTTCTTGGGGCAGCGCTTCGGCCAGGCCATTGATCGATAGGCCTGAGGTGTTGCTGGCCAGCACAGCAGTCGGGGACACATACGGCGCGATCTTCTTATAGAGATCCAACTTCCAGTCCATCCGCTCGGCGATCGCCTCGATCACCAGGTCGACATCCTTCAGGTGCTCCAGGTCATCCTCGTAATTGGCCGGGATGATGGCGGCCGCGCGGGTACTGTCGGCCAGTGGGGCGGGCGACAGCTTCTTGAGGTTTTCGATGGCCTTCAGGGCGATGCCACTCTTGGGGCCGTCCTTTGCTGGCAGGTCGAAAAGAACGGTTTCGACGTTGGCATTGGTCAGGTGCGCGGCGATCTGCGCGCCCATGACGCCGGCGCCGAGCACTGCGGCCTTGCGGATGCGTAGTGTCGACTTCGGTTGGGATGGAGCGGTCATTGGCTTCTCCGAGGGTACGAATGCGAAACAAGGTTGAACGAATCAGGTTGCAACAGGGGGATGGCCATGGGTGGCCGGTGACACGAAATCAGGGATGGCTCAGGCCGGCAGCGGCGAAGCGGATCAGGTGCGCGGCGGTCTGCTCGCGATGGGTGACCTCGCTGACGTCGCTCTTGCGCTGGATAATGCCGAAGCCGGACATGGCGTGGGTGAGGGCGCCAGTTACCAGATCAATGCGCCAGTACAGCTCTTCTTTGGTGAGCTGAGGCAGCAGCCGGGCGAATTCCGCGGTGAACTGGCGCATGACATGGCCATAATTGTCGGACAGGAACTTACGAAGGCTGTCGTCGTGTTCGGCGAAGGCCCGGGCCAGCACGCGCATGAACAGGCCACCGCCGCCATCGTGGGAAAGGTCCAGGGCAGGGCGAATAAACGCCGCCAGAACGTCCTCCAACGTCGTCTCCGGCTGTCCGGAAACCTGCTTCAAAGCTGCCAGGCGGCGGGCGTTGAGCTGATCCAGACGGCGTTTGAAGACCTCTTCGACCAGGTTGTCCTTGGACCCGAAGTGGTAGTTCACGGCGGCCAGGTTTACGCCCGCAGCGGCGGTCAGCTGGCGTAGCGAGGCGCCTTCGAAGCCGCGCTGGGCAAAAAGCGCCTCGGCAGCGGTGAGGATGCGTTCCTTGGTGGAAGCGGAGCTATTCACGGGCGTCGCCTACCGAGTGAAATCAAACGATCGTTTGAGCATACGCGGGTGCCTTGTGCACAGTCAAACGGTCGTTTGCACAAGCCCTGCGGCGGGGTTGCTTATGGGCTAGAATCTGTCAAACTTTCGTGAGCTAAATCC
>CAJCJD010000196.1 GCA_903970555.1 Vulcanimicrobiota bacterium | reverse complement strand
CCAACCCGCCGCGAAGATCAGCGCGACGATACCAGCGAGACTCAGCACCACGCGAATCAGTTCGCCGGTCACGTTGATATCGGGCACGCTCGCCAACGGCGCGCGCGCCAGCATGGAAAGAGCAATGCTCATCTCAGCTTCCGCACCCGTTCTGCCGGACTGATCACGTCGGTCAGACGGATGCCGAACTTTTCGTTGATCACGACCACTTCGCCATGGGCCACCAGCGTGCCGTTGACGAACACATCCAGCGGTTCGCCCGCGGCGCGATCCAGCTCCACTACCGAACCCTGATTAAGCTGCAGCAGGTTGCGGATGCTGATGCGGGTGCGGCCGACTTCCATCGCCAGCGTCACCGGCACATCGAGAATCATCTCGAGACTGACGTCGGCCGGTTCGCCCGTGCCTTCGTTCAAGGTGTCGAACTCGAGGCGCTGCTCGTCTTTCTTCGCAATGCCATTCGTGCCCGTCAAGCTATCGGTGCTCTGGTTCATAGGACTTTTTCTTGATTGAAGTCGAGAGAGGGAAGCGGTGCGCGGCGGCCGGCGGCCACCTTGTAGCGCACGGCGTAGCGGCCGTTGGTCTGGCCGTAGTGACCGCGGAATATCGGCACGTCTTCGGCGAACACGGTGGTGGCTTCGGGCAGATTGATCGGGATCACATCGCCGATGCGCAGCCCGAGGAATTCACCGATGTTGATCTGCGTTTCCAGCAGCAAGGAGCTGAGTTCGACTTCCGCATCCATCACCTCGTCGTGCAGGCAGTGAATCCAGCGTTCGTCGCGCTCGCCCATGCGGTCACTTTGCACGCCCGCATCGAGCATGGTGCGGATCGGCTCGACCATCGAATACGGCAACGTCAAATGCACTTCGCCACCACCGCCATCGAGTTCGACATGGAAGCGCGACACCACCACGGTTTCGGTGGGGCTGACGATGTTGGCGAACTGCGGATTGATCTCGGAATTCAAAAACTCGAATTGCACGGGCATAACGGGTGCCCACGCTTCCGTCATCGAGGCGAATACTTCGTTGAGCAGGATCTGGATCACGCGGTTTTCGGTGAGTGTGAAATCGCGCCCTTCGATGCGCGCGTGATAGCGCCCGTCGCCGCCGAAGAAGTTGTCGATTACGGTAAAAACGAGGCGTGGCTCCATCACCGTAAGCGCCGTGCCGCGCAACGGTTTGACGCGAATCAGGTTGAGGTTGCTCGGCACAGCAAGGCCGTGTACGTACTCACTGAACTTCAACATCTTCACGCCGAGCACGGACACTTCGCAGGTCTTGCGCAACACGCCGAACAAGGCTGTACGAAAGAAGCGCGCGAAACGATCGTTGATCATCTCCAGCGTCGGCAAACGGCCGCGCACGATGCGGTCCTGCTGGGTGAAGTCGAAATCGAGCACCGTGCCCGGCGGTGGCGGCACGTCGCTTTCGGTTTCGATCTTGCCGTCGTCCACGCCGTTGAGCAGGGCGTCGATTTCTTCCTGTGAAAGCAGGTCGCTCATCGTGCTCCCTCGTTACTGCATTACGAAGCTGGTGAAGTACAGGGCATCGACATCCGGCTTGCCGGTCTTGTCGGCCACGATCTTGCGCACGGCGTCCAGCGCCTGTGCCTGCAGCTTCACCTTGCCGGCGGTGTCGCTCAGCCCGGCGTAGCTCTGGCTGCTGAATAACATCACCAGGGCATTGCGAATGACCGGATCGCTGTCCTTCATCGCCTGCACCGCGGCCGGGTCGTGCGTCATCACCGTCACGCCGATCTGCAGATAGCGTGTGGAGTCCTGATCTTCGAAGTTGACGACGAAGGCCGGATCCAGCGGCAAGAAAAGTTCCGGTGCCTTGGGTGCCGCGGCAGCGTCCGTCGCCGCTTTCGCTCCTTGCGAGCGGGTCAGCATGTAACCGCCGCCGCCCAGCAAGATCAGCACTGCAACGCCCACCGCCATCAACTTGCCATTGCCACCTTTCTTGGCGGCCCCAGGCATTCCTTCCTGAACACTTTCGGCGTTAGCCATGAACGACCTCAATTCCTGTGAATGCGAATGCCCTTGCTCGAACAGAGCGGGCTTGATCTAAAGGGGTTTTAGCAAGCGCCGTGCCATCGCAACGGATCGCGTCGTAGCGCGCTTTTCAAAGCATTGCGCGTTGGCGATGGCGTTTTATTGACGCGCGACGGGATGCAGGCACGAGATCGGCGTGGTGATTCCGTCGTGCAATGCAGAAGTGAATACACGAGGCGCACGTAACCATCCCGGCGCAAGCCGAGATGGCGAATTCCATACCGCGAAAATGCGTTATCAGGCGAAGGCGTCGACGAGGCCGACGGCAACTCGCTGCAATGTCGATACGGAGGATGGGTCGGTTTTGTCTTCGCTATCGCCCGACGTCTGTGCTTGGGACGACTGGCCCTGCGAATCGGCGAACTGTTGCTGCGCGCCGTGTTGGCCCACTGACGTATGGCCGAGCGACAGGCCTTGCCCG
This sequence comes from Vulcanimicrobiota bacterium, assembly GCA_903970555.1. Lineage (GTDB taxonomy): Bacteria > Pseudomonadota > Gammaproteobacteria > Xanthomonadales > Rhodanobacteraceae > Dyella_B. The sequence continues at coordinate 34,766 of CAJCJD010000196.1, read as the reverse complement.
CTTAGCATCTGGTTGAGCTGACCCAGCCCCTGCTGCACAGCGGCGGTGGCCGCCGGGTGTTGCGTCATGAACGCAACGTCGACACGACCGTGCTCCACGCTGACTTTCACGTCGAGCGGACCAAGGTCCTGCGGATTGAGGCGAATCTGCGCCTGCTTCACTTCCTGGCCACTCAACCATGTCACTTGTTGGCCAAGCTCTTTGGCGAAACCGGATGCGCCCACCGGTGTGTCGACAGCGAGGCTATGCCCGGATGTTGTCGTGGTGCCGGACGACGCAGTGAGTCCGGTGGCGTCGAATACGCCGTGCAACGCGGCCAGATCGGGTGCGCTTTGCGTCGGCGTGCTCGTCGCGGACGATGCTCCCGCCAGCGCCTGCGACAGATGACCGCCTGCCGGCAATGCTCCGGCCAACGCTTGCGTGCTGTCACCGAGACTTTGCAGCAACGCGCTGTTGTCGCTGGCGATGTTCGAGACGCTCGCATCGCCGTCATCAGAACCATCGGCGTCATCGGCGTCATCGAGGGACGTGGTACCGCTGGACGACTTTTGCGGATTCAGCGCGGACAGCCCCAACGTGGGATTGCTGCCGCTCGCGCTAATCGCATTCGTCTGCTGCGAGCCTGCACCGGCATTGGCACCCGTGCCACCGTTGTTGGCGACGATGGGTGGAATAGGTGTTGGTATCACCGCCGTCGCTTGCAATGCCGACGAAGGGGCAGTTTGCGCAGTCGCTGCCGTCGATTTTCCGGGGGAGGACTTGGTTCCGGATGCGGTCGTTGCGCTGCCGCTTCCGGCATCGCCCGTGGCCTGATCGATAAGGTTCAGCACCGTATTCGTCAGCGAAGCGAGACTGTTTCCGGCAGCGCTATCGCTCGTCGCATCCGCGCCTGGCGTTTGCGCATCCACGCCTGGCTTCGTAGTGCCAGTCGCCTGAGTGGCGGCAACCTGGCTGCCACTGGTTTGCGCGTCATCGCTGTTGCCGCTGCTGTCTTGTTGCGTTCCGCCTGATTGTTGGTTCTGTGCGTTCTGCAAATGCGCGTCGAAGGACGAGTCGCTGTCGTGCTGGCCACTGCGCCGCGCCGGCGCACCATTGTTGGTTGCCGCAGATGGGCTGGCTGCTTGGACAGCGGGTAACGGACTGGCGCTCATGCCTCACCACTCGTGCAGATGGAAATATCCCTGTCCGCAGCAAAATCCAAGCCAAGGCGGAAACGGCCGCTCATGGCAGGCCAACCTGGCGACGGCGGTATTGCATGCGCTCGTCGACTTCCGCTTGCTCCAGGCGATCTTCACGTTGCCGCTCTTGCGTGCGAAAGCGCTCAACCACGGTATCCAGCGCGTTTTCGCGCGCATGCGCGTGCAGCCAGCGTTCGCGAGCCGTGTCGACTTGGCGCTGCAAACGCTCGACCAGTCGGCCCTGTTGGATGATCGCCTGATCGATGCGTTCGACAAATTGTTGACGGTTCAGCAACGCGCTCACCGTCAGGCCACCGTCGCCGAGGCTGTAGTCGCGTCGATAGCGCTGAAGCTCTTCCCATTGCTGCTCGGCGCTCGCCAATTTCTGTTGATGTTCGGCCAGGCGCTGCAAGGCGTCTTTCTGTCGGCGCTGGGCTTGGTCTACGGCAGGCTGCAAACGATCTGAACGCGTTGTCATGCCATGATCTCCGCGACAAGGGAGCCCAACCGGTCCTGCGCCATACGCAGTTCGACGGGCTCATCGACTTCCTGCTGCAGGAATCGGACCAAGCGTGGCCACATGGCAATCGCTTGGTCGACCTGCGCATCCGAACCTTTCTGGTAGGCACCCACGGCAATCAAATCCTGCCGCTGCCGATAGGCCGAATAGACCTGGCGGAAGCGTTGCGATGCGCGCATCTGTTCCTTCGTCACCACGGCCGGCATCACGCGGCTGATCGAGGCTTCGATATCGATCGCCGGGTAGTGGCCCGCTTCGGCAAGGTCGCGCGATAGCACGATGTGGCCGTCCAGGATGGCGCGGGCCGCGTCGGCGATGGGATCGTGGCGATGGTCGTCGCCTTCGGTCAGCACGGTGTAGAACGCGGTGATCGAACCACGTCCATCTGCATCGTTGCCGGCGCGTTCGACCAACGCAGGCAGCAATGCGAAGACGGACGGCGGATAGCCTTTGGTGGCCGGCGGCTCGCCGATTGCCAGCGCAATTTCGCGCTGCGCTTGGGCGTAGCGGGTCAACGAATCCATCAGCAGCAACACGCGTTGCCCGCGGTCACGGAACCATTCGGCGATGGCGGTGGCATATTGCGCGCCGCGCAAGCGTTTAAGCGGCGGCGCATCGGCTGGCGCGGCAACGATGACTGCGCGTTCGCGGCCTTCATGACCGAGCGTTTGTTCAACGAATTCTTTTACTTCGCGGCCACGCTCGCCTATCAGCCCCACCACCACCACGTCGGCGTCGGTGTAGCGCGTCATCATGCCGAGCAAGGTCGATTTGCCCACGCCGGAACCGGCGAACAAACCGATACGCTGGCCGCGGCCGACGGTGAGCAACGCGTTGATCGCACAGACACCGGTATCGAGCGGCGTATCGATGGGTTTGCGTGCCATCGGGTTGATCGGCTCGCGCTTAAGTGCGGCATGCCCTTCTGCGCGCAGCGGACCTTCGCCATCCAGCGGCACGCCATCGGCGCCGATGACACGGCCAAGCAAAGACTCGCCTACAGGCAAACCGCCCACGCGCGCACAGGGTCGCACGCGTGCATTGGGCAATACGCCATGCATTTCGGTGACGGGCATCAGCAGCAAGCGTTCGTCGGCAAAGCCCACGACTTCGGTATCGAGTTCGGTGCCGTCGGCGGCGTCGACCAGGCAACGCGAGCCCAGGGGCGCCTCGCAGCCTTCCGCTTCCAACGTCAGTCCCACGACGCGACGCAGGCGACCTTCCGCGTTGAGCAATTGCGCAGCACGCGCGCGCTGCGCACGACGATTCATCTGCTGGCGCCAGCGCTGTTGACGTGCCTGCGCGGCGCCTTCGGCGTTCATGCGGCGACCTCGGATTCGCCGTCGTCCAGGTCATCGCCCAGTACGGCGTCGACCACGGCAGCGAGGCGAGTAGTGACACGCGCATCCAGACGCGAGCGCGCGCTTTCCAGTATGCAGTCGCCGCGACTGAGCGCAGGGTTGGCGCCGAAGCGCCAATGCGGCTCGGCGGCGCCCAGTTCGCGCAATAGATCCATGTCGCTGGGATGCACCCATACGCGTAATTCGCGCGTCGCCGACGGCAACGCCGCAGCGGCTTCGCGCACTGCCGTTTCGATCAGCGATGGATCAAGTTGCAGTTCGCGCCCCACGACGCGCTGCGCAATGATGGTGGCCAGCAAAGCAAGTTCGCGCTCGGTCTCATCATCGAAACTGGTGAGCGGACGAGCCGCTGCGGTGCACACGGACTCCAAACGCGCGAGTCGTTCGTCCAACTGGCTTTTCGCCGCGGCGCGACCTTCCGCCAAACCGGCGGCATAACCTTCTTCGCGCGCTTGCCGCTGGATTTCTTCCAACTCGTAAACGGTAGGACCAGGCGCGGGTTCGGGCTCCGGCGCAACCACGGGCTTGGCGCCGACCGACGGCGGTTCCCACCGATCGAACAGCGCAATCTTGTCGCGGCTGAGTACGCCTGCCATCAGACGAACTCATCGCCGCTGGCGGTAAGCGTGATCTGGCCGGCGTCAGCAAGCTTGCGTGCAATGCCGAGCACTTCTTTCTGCGCGGCGTCGACTTCGCTGAGCTTGACCGGGCCTTTCACTTCCAGGTCGTCGCGCAGCATGTCCGCGGCGCGCTTGGACATGTTGGCGAAAATCTTTTCGCGCACGGCAGGTTCGGAACCCTTGAGCGCAACGATCAGGCGGGCCGATGGCACTTCGCGCAACAGGGTCTGCATGCTGCGGTCGTCCAATTCGGCCAGGTCTTCGAACACGAACATCAATTCTTCGATCTTGCCGCCGAGGGTTGCGTCCTGTGTGCGGATCGCGCCCATCAGCTCCGCCTCACGCGTGGACTCCATCGCGTTGAGGATGGCGGCGGCAGCCTTGAGACCACCCACCGTCGCCGACTTCAGTTTGGACGAACTGCCGGAGAACTGACGCTCCATGATTTCATCGAGCTCGTTAAGCGCTTGCGGCTGCACACCATCGAGGTTGGCGATGCGCATCACCGCGTCGCTGCGCACGCGCGGCGGCAAATAACCGATGACTTCAGCGGCCTGATCCGGTTCGAGATGCGCCAGTACCAGCGCGATGATCTGCGGATGTTCCATGCCGATCATCTCGGCAATGGCGCGGCTTTCCATCCATTTCAGCGATTCCAACCCCTTGGTGGAACGGCCGAGCAGGATGCGATCGATCAGGCTGCCGGCCTTGGTTTCGCCAAGCGCACTGACCAGCATCTTGCGGATGTATTCCTCGGTACCGACGCCGAGTGCGGTCTGCCGACCGATGTCGTCGTTGAGGCAGTTGAGCACCCACTCGACCTGATCGCGCGAGACATTGTTCAACGTCGCCATCGCGGTGCCGACAGCTTGCACATCGCGCGCGCTGAGGTGCTTGAGCACTTCGGCGGCGTCCTGCTCACCAAGGGTCAACAACAGAATGGCCGCGCGCTGCGCGCCACTGAGAGAGATTTGTTCAGCCGCCATCGTCGCCCACCCAGTTCATCACGACTTGTGCGACTTGCTTGGGATTTTCCTGCACGAGCTTACGCGCGAGGCCGATCTTCTGTTCGTAAGCCATGCTTTGGATCTGCGGTGAACTGATACGGACCTTATCTTCGCGATCGTCCTCGCGTGGATCATCATTGATGCGCACTGAAACGGTCGGAATTGGACCGGCCAACGCAGGCATCGGCTCCGGTCCGCGCATCAGGCCCTTGAGCATCGGCTTCAACAAGCCGAATGCGATCAGCAGCGCAATCAAGATGCCGGCGCCTTGCTTGATCAGATCGAGCATGCCTGGGCGTTCCCAGAATGGCTCCGCGACCGGTGCCGTGTCGACCGGCGTATCGGAGAACGCCTGGTTGACAACACTGACATTGTCGCCACGCTGCGCATCGAAACCCACCACGTTCTTGGTGAGATCGGTGAGGTGCTGCAATTCCTGCGCGCTGATCGGAACGCTCTTACCTTTACCATCCGGCGCGGGCATGTTGTCGACCACCACGGCAACCGTAAGCCTGGCCAAACGCCCTGCGGGATCGCTGACGTGACTGACGGTGCGGCCCAGTTCGTAGTTGCGGGTGGAGCTCGATGACGTATCCGAAGGCGTGGACGATTGCGCCGTCGCCGTGCGCGCACCCGGCGCTGCAGGTGTGGCTGGCGTAGCGGGCGCGCCGGCATTGGGCTTGGCCGCGGTAGGTTGCGCCACGGTGTTGGGCGGCTGATTGCTCAACGCACCCGCGATTTCTGCGCCGGCATCGTCGTGCTTCTGTTCGCTGCTGGTCTGTTCGCTACGCAGCGCGGGGTTGGCGCTGTCGTAACTCTCGCTGGCTTTCTCGGTCTGGCTGAAATCCAGATCCACGTCCACCTGTGCGCGCACGCGTCCTGCACCAACAATCGGTGTAAGCAGATCTTCGATGCGCTGCGCGTAACTGTTTTCCATGCGCGTGGCCAGACGCATGCGCGTGTCGCCCACGGCGCCCGGACTGTCCGGATCGGAAACCGTCAGCAACGTACCTTGCTGATCGACCACCGAGACTTGCGCAGGATCGAGATCTGGCACGCTGGCGGATACCAGATGCATGATTGCACCAACCTGGCTGCTATCGAGTTGTCGACCGGGATACAGCGTCAACAAAACCGACGCACTGGCCGGATGATTGTCGCGAATGAAAGCCGATGGCTTGGGCAGCGCCAGATGCACGCGCGCGGCACGCACGAATTGCAGGCCGGCGATGGTGTTGCCCAGATCGGTTTCCAGCATTTCCTGGTAGTGCTTGCTTTCTGCCAGGTCGCTCATGCCAAACGGCGAATCGGTCTGCGGCACGGTGCCACCCGCGGTGCTGCCTTGCGGTAGGCCCTGGCTGGCAAGGCGCAGGCGCGTATCGGCCAACACGTCGGCAGGCACCGAAATGGAGGCGCCATCGGCGCCCAATCGATAAGGTGTGTTGCTGGTCTGCAGCGCCTGCGTAACGGCGGCCGCATCTTTCGGATCGAGGCCTGCATACAACAATGCGAAATTGGGGCCGCGCGACCACAGCACGATAGCCACACCCAAAGCCACCGCACCCGCAACGCCAACCAACAAAAACAGCAGGCGCGTGGTCGGATTGCGAAGGAGGCTCTTGAGCTGATCCTGGCGCGATGGATTGCCGGTGGGCGCGATGGTGTTTTCGGCCATGAAAACTGCTCAACCTTATATGCGCTGTGAGGCGTGGTGCGACGGTCGATTTAGACCGGCATGTTCATGATGGTGGTGTAGGCATCGGTCAACTTGTTACGGACTTCCACCAGACCGCGAAACGCCAGATCCGCTTTTTGTCCCGCAACCGATGTCTTGACGATGTCGGAGCCCGGATCGCCGCGTTCGAAAGCTTCGCTTTGCGTCTGCGCCTCGTTCTGCTGCGATGCCACTGCACCCAGCGATTGCTTGAACAGCGTGCCGAAATCCACGCTTGGCGCGGCGCTCGATGTTGATGGAAGCAAAGCCATCGGCGATGTTCCCGATGCTTGCGCACCAAGGGAACGCATTTGCGAAAGCACACTATTGACGTCAATCTGGCTCATGTCGGTTTTCCAACGCGTGATCGTTTATAAAGTGCTTCAAGCAACAGCCGTGCCACTCTGCGGAGACGCTTCGTTGGCGCGAGCACACGATTGCAAACCGTACTTGCGCAGCTTTTCGACCAAGGTTGTGCGCTGCATATGCAGCAGCTTCGCCGCATGCGCCACCACACCGTCGGTGATGTCGAGCGCTTGACGGATCAGACCCACTTCGATGTCAGCCAGATGATCTTTCAGATCGACGCCGCCTTCGGGCAACAGCACTTCGGTATCCAGCCCCACGCGGTTTTGCGTGGGCGTGGGCTTGCTTTGGCCGTCGAGCATGGCGCGCAGGATGCTGCCGCTGGCTTCGTCGATCGGCTGCACGCCGCGGTATTTTTCCGGCAGATCGGCAGCGCGCACTTCACCGTTCGGATAGAGGATCGCTAACCGCTCGACCAGGTTGGACAGCTCGCGCACATTGCCCGGCCAGGTGTGCTGGCGCAGGGATTGCATCGCGCTGCCGCTGAAGCGCACGCTGTTGAGGCCGCGGCGCTGCAGGCGCTGGTTGAACTCGCTGATCAGGTCCGGCATGTCTTCCAGATGCTCGCGCAAGGCGGGCATTTCCAGCGGGAACACGCTCAGGCGATAGTAAAGATCTTCACGGAAGCGGCCTTCTGCGGTGGCCGTTTCCAAATTGCGATGGGTGGCAGCGATGATGCGCACGTCGCAGCGCTGGGTGCGATTGCTGCCGACGCGCTCATACATACGTTCTTGCAGCACACGCAACAGCTTCACCTGCATCGGCAAACTCATGTCGCCGATTTCGTCGAGAAACAGCGTGCCACCCTCGGCCATCTCAAAGCGACCCTTGCGCGTGCTGATGGCGCCTGTGAACGCGCCCTTCTCGTGGCCGAACAATTCGCTTTCCAGCAATTCGGCAGGGATCGCGCCGCAATTGATGGCCACGAACGGCTTATCGCGACGCGGCGAGCAATCGTGGATGGCGCGCGCCACCATTTCCTTGCCGGTGCCCGATTCGCCCAGCACCAGCACGCTGGAATCGAATGGCGACACCTGGCGAATGAGTGCATTGACGCGACCCATCGCCGCCGAGTTGCCAACCAGGCGCAGCACCGATGTATTGATGCGCGGCGGCGGCGTACGACGCACGGCTTCGGCCAGGCGCTCGTAGCGCAGCGGAAAATCGAGCACTTCGACCTGGCCGGCATAGGCGCCATCGACCTTGGTCAACAGGCTCAGTTGCGGCGAGTCGGCACCGACCAGCACCAGCGTCTGGTTCCCCTGCACATCGATCGCAGCCATCAGCTGCTCGCAGGCCGATTCGTCGTTGATGCCGCCGACATAGACCGCGCGCCATTCGCGCGTGATCGAGTCGAGCGGTAGTGATGTATCCCATCGTTGAGGGAAGTACCCCATGAATTGCATGGCCGACGCAACGATGTCGGCACGCGTTCCGTCAGATTCGATGATGAGTACGTTGCTGTTTGGCATGAGCACGAGTCCTACTTCGTTACTGCTGACTACGAACAATCACGAAGTCCTTCCCAAATCGTGTTGTCCCCTGCGTGTCAGGTATCCGTCGAGACACGTGGAGCAGTGCAGCAAGAAGAACGCCAAAAAAATTACGGCGCACAGCGTCACTTCGCCCATTTCGTGACGGCGTTAGCCCTCGCAATATCGACGAATTCACAGAAATGAAGCAGGGAAGAAACCGTTTACATCAAGGGCTTAGATCGGTCTTATAGCCCCATGTTTAGCCCGGTTTAGGAACGATCCAGAGATTGGCACGCGTCGGCATGATGGCGATTAGGCGTGTTTGGATGTGTCGTGGCGTGACCAACATCACACTCTATGCTTGCTGCCCAACACATTTTCCGTCGCGCCCGTCAAACGGGCTTCTGCCACTTTTCGACGATGGTGACAAAAAACGAAACGTTCCAACCCATCCTCGACCATCTCGCTCATTTCACAAAAGTAAACGAAAGCGTCGCCATCGTTTAGTGCGCAGCCCTTTCGGGCCGGCAATTCCAGCGGCAAGGCACGGCAGGCGTCGAAGTGCAGGCGCACTAACAAGCTATCTGCATCGGGCAGCAGACTTGCCGGAAGTCGTATCCCGACCGCGTTGAAGCGAACCGAATGGCGCGGCGGCAGCATGCTCACCGGCACCAGAAGACGGTCGACGATGTCCAGCAAGACATTGATTTTGCTGTCCATGCGCTGCAGCTCCTGGATCAGCGGGCTGTCGTCGTCGTTGCCTTCCACGCGCCGGTCGTCCAGCGAGGCCAGCGCTCTCAATACGTGGATGTTGCGTTCGTTATGACGCGCCAGGGACTCCGGCACCGCGTCGAACGCATCCACACCCATATGCGGCGTCCCTTCATAGGCCATCCGCTGGGTGAATTCTTGCAATCTTTCGTCAGCTTGCATTTATCTACTCCTCACCCCGCCCCTGGGCCGATACCGAAAGCGGCACCCATCGCCATTTATAGCGTGTGCCGTACGGTGGAATGCGTCCCATAGACCGAGTCGCGCTCAGCGCGATGACGACGAAGTGATGTAGGTCCGCAGGGCGCGATGGTTGTACTGATGCTGGCCAAGTTGTTGCTCAACTCGCTGGTGAGCAAGATTGGCGCGCTCCAATACGGCTTGATTGTGCGCTTGCAAGGCAAGCAGCGCCTCACGGTGTTGTGGGCCGGTGGTGCCGGCCGACACTTGGTCTAGATAAACCTGGCGCTGCGCATCGAGTTGCACCACATGCGCCCAGTTGTCACTGGTCGCCGCGTCGATCATCTCGATGGTGATTTCAAGTGCACGTTGCAGGCTAGCGTCGACCAGATCGTTCATTGCGCCGCCGCCTTCGCCTTCGCTTGTGCCTGCTCGGCCAGATAGGGTTCGCGAATGGCGTGCCAGGCCTGGCGGATGGGCGCGATCAGGCGCTCGCATTCATCCAACGCCCGCAGATCGTCATTGAGCTGCGCATGCAGCAAACGGCGGGTGATGTAGTCGTAAAGCGCATCGAGGCGACCGGTCAACGTCGGTTCGACGCTGTGATCGAGGCTTTGCCGCAGCTCGCCGAGAATGCCGATGGCTTTGGCGAAGGCATGCCCCTTGGCGGGCAAGTCCTTATGCAGGATGTGACCACGCGCCTGGTTGATGCGGTCGACCAGACCGTCCAGCAACATGGCGAGCAGTTGATGGCGATCCGCCCCTTCGATGCTGCCCTGGGCGCGGGTCTGGGCGTAGAGAGAGCTTCCATTTCGCATCATGTAACTCATCGTGTCGCCCCGGCTTAGCTGCTGCTGCTCTTGTTGTTGGCATTCAGCGAATCGGTGAGATAGGTGCTGGTGTTATTGAGCGAGGTCATCAACGTATCCAGATTGGTGTACTGCGCCACCAGCTGTTGCTGATACACCGACATGCGCGCATTCAGCGCCGTCTGCTGGGTGCCTAGGTTGGTCACGTCGGTGTTGAGGCTGGTGATACGGGTCTGCAGCACGCCGGTGCTGCTATTGAAGTTATTGACCACGGTGCTGAGCTGCGTGGCGATGCCGTTGGTGCCCGTGAACAGGTTCTGCACCGTCTGCGGGTTGTTGCTCAATGCGCTCGCCAAAGTGGTCGAATTGAGCGACATCGAGCCGTCAGAGTTGCGCGTAATGCCCAGACTGGCCAGGTTGCCGATGCTGTTGCCAGTCACCGAGCTGCCCAGCACGTTGGAAAGCTGGGTCTGGATGCTGGAAAGAGTGGCGTCCCCCAGCAACACACCGGCCTCGCCGGTGGTGGAGTTGTAACTATCAAGCTCACTGACGGTCGAGGCGTATTGGTTGTATGCCGTGACGAAATCGTTGACCGCCGTGGTGATGGGAGTGGTGCTCTGCGCCACCGTCAACGTCGAGGTACCCGTCGAGGTCAGGTCCAGGCTCACACCCGTCAGGGCGCCGGTAACGTTATTGGAGGCGCTGGTAACGGAGATGCCGTCGACAGTCAGTTCGGCATTGGTCGCCTCGTTGCTGCCTGGTGTATTGAGTGCGGTTGCCAGCGTGCTCAAACCGCTGCTGCTGTCGCTGCTCGCACTGACGGTGAAGCCGTTGGCGGTACCCGTGCTGGCGGAAGTCAGCACCAGCTGATCACCATTCACGCCCGACACCACGGTCGCCGATACACCCGGATTATTGCTGGCGTTATTGATGCTGCTGGCGATGTCGGCCAGCGTATCGGTGGATGACACCGATACGTTGACACTGTTGCTGCCCACGCCGATGGTCAGCGTGCCGCTGCCGACCGCCGCTGTGCTGGACTGCGCCGCGCTGATGCGCTTTTGCGCTGTCGCCAGCTGAGTCACGTCGATGTTGTAGGAGCCGCCCGTTGCGTCGGGCAGCGTAGAAGCCGTACCCAGCGACGTGTTGGAAAGCGTGCCTGTATAAGTGGAGTACGTCGTGCTGGACGTCAGTTCCGACAACGCCGATTGCAGCCCGCTCAAGGCGGTTTGCAAGGCTGTCAGGCCAGCGATCTGGTTGTTGTCTTCGTTGGTCTGATTGGTGATCTGCGCTTGCGGACCGGCTTCCTGCGCATTGACCAAAGCGTTGATGATCGAATTGACATCCAGGCCCGAACCCAGGCCCAGCGAACTGAGCAAGCCGGTGCCGCTAATGCTGGAAGCGCCGGTGCTGGATGCGCCCGTGGTACTGCTGGAGCTGGTACCCGTAAACGTCGTTGACGTGGTTCCCAAGCTGGAAATGCTGCTCATGAGCGGCCTCGCAAAAAGGTTTTGGGACATCGCGGTTGCGCCGCGATCCACCAAGCTGCCGGCAAAACTCACACCTGAAGTGAAAGCTTTACCCGCTGCTCGCGTGGGTTTTCTGGCGGCAAACCACGCCGCCAGAACCCATTAAGCAAAATCCCGGCCATGGCGATATCGTCATGGCCGGTGGTACCTGTTACTGCAACAGCTTGAGGATGTTCTGCGGTTCGGAGTTGGCGGTCGCCAGCACCGAGATACCCGCCTGCTGCAACACCTGCGCCTGGCTCAACTGCGCGGTAGTGGCCGCGAAGTCGGTGTCCTGAATGGAGCTTTGCGAGGACGTCAGGTTGGTTTGCTGTGCACTCAACGTGGAGATCGTCGACTGGAAGCGGTTCTGCACGGCACCCAGGGTGCTCGAGAAGTTGCTGACCGAAGTCAGCGCCGCGTCCACACGTGCGATCAGCTGGTTGGCATCGTCCACCGTCAAAACATCGCCGCCCGTCAACGAACCGGACGCACTCAGCACCGCGCCGTCGGTATACGCCGCACCGGTGGCCGCCAGACCCGTAGCCGCCGAACCCACGCCGCTGGCGCCGTAGGCAACCGCACCGCTGGTGAGGTTGAACACCGTGCCCGCCGCACCCGTAAGGGCCGCACCGGTGACAGCCAGGTCGCCGGTCGAGTAGATGTTGATACCGCCGCTGGCGTTCACGGCTGCACTGACACCGTTGATACCCGCCGCATTGATGTCATCGGCCAAGTCCTGCGCGCTGCTGGCAGTGGTGTTGCCGCTGAAGGTGTAGGTCGTGCCGTCGGCACCTTCGATCGACAAACCGCTCAGGCTGACAGACTGGCCCGAAACGCCGCTGGCATTGACGAACGCACCGCTGATATTGCCGGTGGAGACTTCGGAGATCTGACCCACCTGGCCGGTGGTGACACCCTGGCCCAGCTGCACGTTGATGGCCTGACCGACGTTGGCGCCGATCTGGAACGACAAGCTGCTGGTCGAACCGTTCAACACGTTGGTGCCGTTGAAGGTGGTCTGGTTGGCGATACGCGTGATTTCCGACAGGTATTGCTGCACCGATGTGTTGATCGCAGCGCGGTCCGAAGCCTGGTACGTACCGTTGGCCGCCTGCACGGCCAGATCGCGGATGGACTGCAGGTTGGAGGTGATCTGGCTCAGACCCGAGCCTGCCGTCTGCGCCAGGTTGATGGCGTCGCTGGCGTTTTCGCTGGCCTGGTTCAGGCCGCCGATCTGCGTCTGGAAGCGTGTAGCAATGGCATAGCCTGCGGCGTTATCCGCAGCGCTGTTGACCTTCAGACCCGACGAAAGGTCTTCAGTGGCCGTGCTCAACTCGCTCGACGACTTGGTCAGGTTGTTCTGGGCTTGCAACGAAGAAATATTGGTATTGAGGACGAGTGACATGGAAGTCTCCTGGAACCGGTAAGTTGTGCTCAATCCGGCGGGGTCCAGTAACTGCTGTGCCGACCGCCTCGGAAACTTTTTCGGCGCGCGCCGTGAATACTTAAGCGTCCGAGACCATTTTTTTGCTGCGTCGCCAAGGGGATGGGCGAAAAAATTAGCGCGTTACGCAGCTAAAGCTTTGGCGTGCACTGCCGAGATGCGCACGCGCTGTGATCTGCATTGGCACCAAGCTTGCTCTCTCACTCCCATATCCGGCGCGGGCGCGCCGAAGTGTCGGAATTCTGACGCGCGCGCCTGACGTTCCCTAGTTGTGGCGAGGAATACAAATGCGTTGTGTGCTGGCGATTTGCGCGGTGTTCAAGGACGAGGCCGCCTATTTGCGCGAATGGGTCGAATTCCACCAGCTGATGGGTGTGGAGCGGTTCTATCTCTACAACAACAACAGCTCGGATCGTTATCTGGACGCACTGCAGACGCATATCGAGTCCGGTGCGGTGGTGGTGCACGAATGGCCGCAGCATCCGGCCCAACTGCGCGCTTACGAACACTGCCTGAAAACGCACGGCAGCGAGACCGATTGGCTAGCCTTCATCGATATCGACGAATTCCTGTTCTCCCCCAAAGCCAAGTTACTTCCCGACGTGTTGGCCGACTACGCTGATCATCCGGCCGTGGGCGTCAACTGGGTGATGTTCGGTTCGGCCGGACACAAGCAGAAACCTGCAGGTGGTGTGCTGGAGAACTATCTTCGCCGTGGGCAACTGGATGGTGGGGTGCCGTATGCGCATTTGCGTTTGCCCAATGGCAACTACCGCTCGGAAAACTCGCACATCAAAAGCATCGTACAGCCATCCAAAGTGGTCGGCTGCCCGAACGCGCACTTCATGCATTACGCCAACGATGCACGCGCAGTCGACGAAAACGGCCAGCCTATCGACGGCCCATTCAGCGCCAAAGTCTCGGTTGAACAACTGCGTATCAACCATTACTGGAGCAAATCGGAAGAGGAATGCCAGTACAAATTCGGCAAAGGCTTTGCCGATGGCCAGGGCTCGCGCGACTGGAACGAATTTCTAGAGCACGAAAAGGTACTGAACGACGTTCATGATGACACCGTGCTGCGCGTCATCGCACAGCTCGGCGTGCTGCCGCCCAAATGGCCGCTGGAAACCTTCGTACGGAATGAGGAAGGCGTGTGGCACTCGCCACTGCGTGATCGTCCTCCGCACAAAGCCATCCACACCACTGCCACGCGCCTGTTCGACGTGGTGCAGGAAGCCACCGACACTGGCCTGTATAGCGCCACCCTGGCGAAAGAGATTCACAGCCGCACCAGCGCACTGCACCTCTCATCCAGGCGCGCCAACGTGTTGCACGCTTTCGACAACGCGATCGAAGGCAGCCGCGTGCTGGAAATCGGCTGTGGTGGCGGCGTGCTGACCCAGGCATGGGTCGAACGCGGCTGCGTGGTCGACGCCGTCGAATTTGCACCGCACTGGGCCCGCGTTGCAGCAGCCCGTATGCGTGAGCAACCACAAGTACGCGTGTTCCAGGCCAGTTTGCGCGAGCTGGAGCTGCATCCCGATTACGACATCGTGTCGCTGACGTTCGCTGACGACTATGCCGAAGCGTGGCCACGCGGCGAATCGCTGCGCGAGGCGATCGATGCCGCAGTCGCGGCACTGAAGCCCGACGGCATCCTGTTGCTGAGCGTCGCCAACCGTCAAGCGACTCCCGCCAATAGCACGCTGCTCACACGCCCTCAGCTTGAAATAGCCCTGCGCGCGGCAGGGCTCATCCATATCGATACGCAACTGGCTTTTCCGGACGCCCTGCTTCCGGAGGTGCTCGTTTCCGAGCAGGCACTCAACGTCTCAACAGATTGGCGCATCGACGACCTGATTGCGCAACGTCCCTTGCTGCGCGAAGCGGGCAAAGAGGCATCGCAATGGGAAATGCATGTCGATGCCGGCACGCTGTCGTCTTACGCACCAGGCTTGCTGCTGATCGCGCGTCGCGAAGGCACCCCGTCACCGCTGCGCAGCGGCGTGCTGGCACAGAGCTTCGCGGACAATCGTGTCCCCGCACTCAACACCGTGACGGACTACATCCTGGAGGGCGACACGATTCGAGTCGCGCCACGCGCGATGCTGCCCGATCAGCACTGGAACACGTCGGCATTCGAGCAAGTGCTCACGCCGTATACGCATGTGCGTGGCCGTTCGCTGCTGGTGCAGGTGCGCAAGGCCATCCACGAACAGCGCACCGACAAGATGATTGCGCTGCTACGCCAGTGGGGTGCATTGATCTACGCACAGGCCGATGACGAAGACAAAATCCCGGGCGAGTGGCTCGACGCGCTGCCCTCGCACGTCTATCTGAATGCGGACGGCGGCCTGGCCTATCGCGGCGGCGAATGGCATGCGCGGCAAGCTATCGAGAAGCAGATTCCGGTCTATGTCGGCTTGTGGCAGATCGCCTATGAGAGCGGCTTGGAAGCCTTGCTCGGGATTGCTTCGCCCGTGGATCGCGTTACTTGGCTATGCAAGCGCCTGTTGATCGACGCTTCGGCGGAATGGATCGGGCATGGGCGCAACATCAACGAGTCGTTCGCGCGCGAGATTCACGAAGGCGACTGCTGGAACCGCACCGACAGGCATCTGAAGATCATTCCAGAATGGTTGATTCCGCCGCCTCCATCGGATCTCTACAAACAGTGGCAGGCGCAGCATCAACTGAGCGAGATAGCGATTGCCCAGGCCATTCGTCGCATCGAGCAGCTGGGCGCGCCCCCACGCATCCAGATACTGCTGCTCGATAACGCAAACGATTTGGATGCCGTGCAACGCACCCAGGCCAGCCTGGACGCCCAGCACTATCCACATCACCAACTCAGCGTCATCGCCGGCGACGACGACCTGATCAAGCGCGTCAACAACGACATCGCCGCCAGCGAGGCTGATTGGGTACAGCTTGTTTATGCCGGCGACTTGCTGCATCCCGCCGCACTCTTATTACTAGCCGAGCGCGTGGCATCGCACTCTTACCTTCGTGCTGTCTACTTCGATGAGGATACCCACGCCAACGGCGCATTCGAGAGTCCGATCTTCAAGCCTGACTTCAATCTCGACATGCTGCGCAGCTATCCGTACACAGGACGCGCTATCGCCTTCACGCGCCAGCGTAGCGTGGAGCTGGGCGGCCTGGACGAACGTTATGGCGACATGGCCGCCCACGACTTGCTGTTCCGCCTGCTGGAGGCCGACGGCCTGCATACCATCGGCCATATCGGCGAAGTGATGCATCGTGCCGCGCTGCCCTACACCCATTGGCTCGCCTCCGACACGGTGAAGTCGCATAGCGCAGCGATTGTTTCGAGCCACCTGAAGCGCATTGGCGTTGTTCATACGATGGAGCCCGGTGCTCTGCCAGGCTTCAATCGTGTCGTGTATCAACACACCAAGCAGCCGCTGGTATCGATCATCATCCCCACGCGCGATCAGCTGCCATTGCTGAACGGCCTGATCGACAGCCTGCTGTCAAAAACCAGCTACATCAACTATGAACTGCTGATCGTCGACAACAACAGTGCGGAACCTGCCGCCTGTGCCTACCTCGACGGCATCGAACGTTTGAACAGCGCGCAGTTGCGTGTCTTGCGCTATCCGCACCCGTTCAATTACTCGGCGATCAATAATTTCGCCGCGGAACAAGCGCGCGGCGAATACCTGATCCTGCTCAATAACGACACCGCGGTCCTGCATGAGAACTGGATCGAGGCGCTGCTCAATCATGCGCAACGTCCGGAAGTTGGCATCGTCGGCGCCAAGCTGCACTATCCCGACGGTCGCATTCAGCACGGTGGCGTGGTATTGGGCCTGCGCGGACCGGCAGATCATCCTTTCATCGGCCAGCCGATGGATGCTGACGGCTACATGCATCGTTTGCGCGTCGACCAGAACTACACGGCGGTGACTGCGGCTTGCCTGATGATTCGCAAATCTGTCTTCGCGGAAGTCGGTGGCTTCGACGAGCAAGATTTCAAGGTTTCCTACAACGACGTTGACCTGTGCCTTAAGGTGCAACAGGCCGGCTATCTCACTGTGTGGACACCGTATGCGCGCCTTATGCACGTGGGCAGCGTCAGTCAGACCAAAGTCGACAAGACAGCCCAGGAGGCCAAGCAGAAACGCTTTCAGGGCGAACAAAACGCGATGTACCGCAAGTGGTTGCGTCAGCTCGCTCGCGATCCGGCTTACAGCGTCAACCTCAGTATCGATGGCACCGGCTTCGAACTGGATTCGTTACGTAGCAAGGCATGGCAGCCGTTTGCAAATCCTTTGCTGCCGCGCCTGTTCTGCGTCGCCGCCGACTCGCACGGCTGTGGCCACTATCGCATCAGGCAACCGTTCGCCTCGATGCAACGCAACGGCATGGTCGAAGGCATGATCGCCGGCGTGCATCTTTCGCCGGTGGCGATGGAACGTTTCCAGCCCACTTCGTTGGTACTTCAGCGTCAGGTGACCGACACGCAGATCAAACTTTTGGAAAGCTATCGCGACTTCTCGCGCGCCTTCAAGGTGTTCGAGCTCGACGACCTTATCCAGCAGATCCCCGTGAAAAGCATGTTCCACGGCATCATGCCCAAAGACATTGTGAAGTCCCTGCGCCGGGCGCTCGCCACGGTGGATCGCTTTGTCGTATCGACCGACGAATTAGCCGATCAGTTCAGAGGTTTTCATTCCGACATCCGTGTCGTGCTCAATCGTCTGCCGGTGGACTGGTGGGGCGATCTCAGCAACCAGCGTCGCGTCGGCCGCAAACCACGTGTGGGCTGGGGCGGCGGTTCCAGCCATCGCGGTGACCTGGAGTTGATTGCCGACGTGGTGCGCGATCTCGCCGACGAGGTGGAATGGGTGTTCTTCGGCATGTGCCCGGACAAGCTGCGTCCTTACGTACACGAATTCCACAGCGGCGTGCCGATCGAGGAATATCCACGCAAGCTGGCCTCGCTCAACCTGGATTTGGCACTGGCACCGTTGGAAGAAAATGCGTTCAACGAGTGCAAGAGCAACCTGCGTCTACTCGAATACGGCGCATGCGGCTTCCCGGTGATCTGCACGGATATGGTGTGCTACCAGGGTGACTTGCCGGTGACGCGGGTCAAGAACCGCTACAAGGAATGGACCGGCGCGATCCGCATGCACCTTGGCGATATGGATGCGAACGCGAAGATGGGCGACACCTTGCGCGAAGCGGTACAGCGCGACTGGATGCTGACGGACGACAAGTTGGTCGCATGGCGTGACGCGTGGCTGCCGAACTGACAATCTAGTCAATCGGGGGTTGGGGTTTGCTTATGCTCGCCCCAACTTTTTTGCAACAGTCAGCGCTATGCACTCCCCTTGCTCAAGGGCAAGGGGAATCAGGATTACCCCTGCAGGTAATCGAACAGGCTTGTGCCCTGTACCTTTGCGAAAACCTGCTGTGAGGCTTGCAACGCCGTCGACTGCAGCGAAAGATTGCTGATCGCCGTCGCCATATCCACGTTTTGGACATCCGTCAAAGCACTCTGATACGTCACGCCGAGATCGGAATAACTGCTGCTCTGCTGTTGCAACGTATCCAGGCGGCTGCCCACCGCGACCTGCGTGGTAGACACGCTATTCATCGCGGCGTTCAGCGACTCCAGCTGGCGGTTCATGGTGTTGCTGATGGCCGCCGTGCTGCCGCCGCTTTGCAGGGTGGCGATCATGTTGTTTAGCGTGGTGAATACGTCTTGCGTGTTCGATGCCGTATCCGATTGCACGTTCACCGTGTCACCTGCGGCTGGCGTGCCGCTCATAGTGACGGACATTCCATCGAAGCTGATGCTGCCGCCATCCGTATAGGTGCCAGTGATCGGGTTGCCGCTGCTATCGGTCACCGGATTGCCCGAGGCGTCGGTAACGCTGTACGTGCCGTTCGCGCCGAAGGTAATGGTGTCGTTGATCGGGCCGGATGCGGTGGCCGCCTCAAAAGCATTGGTGTCGGTCACGCTGTTGGCGCCCACCACCAGCGTACCGGTGTTGCTGGCGCCGGCACTGGCCACGAACGAGCCGTTGCCGACCGGAAGATTCATGAAGACCGAACTGCCAGGATCGCTGCTGGCCACCTGCAAGCCCGTACCGATCGACGTGAAGGATTGTTGATCGTTGCCTGCGTAGGTCACCGCGCCCGTGCTGCTGTCCGTCACAAACGGGGTGGTCGTTGTGCTGGTTCCGGCGAATAATGCCTGCCCGTTGGCATCGGTGGTATTGGCCATCTGCACCAGTTGATCGCGATACTGCGTCAACTCGGTCGCCATATTGCTGAGGTCGCTGGATGACATCGAGCTGTTGATGGAGCCAAGTGCCAAATCGTTCACGCTATCGAGCAGGTTGCTGACGGAGTTCAGCGTGCTCGTCTCCGTGGACAACCGCGTATTCGCGCTGCTGATGTTGCTGGTGTACTCGGTGTTCTCGGCCAGGATGTGATTCAGTCCGACGATTTGTGCCGCGCCCACGGGATTGTCCGACGCCACGTTGATGGCGTTGCCGGTACTGATCTCGTTTTGCGTCTGCGACAGCTCGGCCTGCTGATTGAGCATGGTGCTGAGCGATTGCTGGTACATCCAGCTCGTGGAAATGCGCATCATGATTAGCCGTCCTGTATCGCGGTGATCAGGCTGGTGAACAATTGCTGGGCGGTAGAGATCACCTGCGCCGACGCCTGGTAAGCCTGTTGGTACTGCACCAGGTTGGCGGCTTCCTGATTCAAGTTCACGCCAGCGACGCTTTGCTGGTTGCTTTCCGCCTGGTTGTACAAATTCGTTTGCGTGGTCAGTTCCGAACTGGCCTGGCTACCGGCCGAGCCGATTTGCGCGGTGAGGTTGGCGTAGCTCGACACAATGGAAGTCTTGCCGCCATTGAGCACGCCCGCATCGGCCAGCGACGCCAAAGCTGTCGCGTTGCTGCCGTCATTGAGCCCGTTGGTATTGGCCGCGACGGTAAAGGTGTCGCCGCTCGCCGGTGTGCCGCTGAGACTCATGCTCCAACCATCGGCAGTGATCGGCTGACCGGCGGTATAGGTACCGGTCGTAGTGTTACCGGCACCATCGGTGATGCTGTATGTGCCGCCGGCACCGAACGTCACCGTCGCACCGGAAAGCAGATTGGTGTTGCTCGCGTTGGTCACGCTGACCGTGCCGACCGTGCCGGTGCCGGTGTTGGTTTTGGTAGCGGTGCCCGTCAATGCGGCGGCGGCAGCGATGCCGCTGGGATCGGTCATGCTCACCGACAAAGAACTGGCGGCGTTGCGTGTGGGTTCGATCTCGTAGCTGTCGCCGGTCTGCGCGGTACCCGACACGCTGAAGGTGAGACCGTCGGCGGAAAGCGTGCCATCGGAATTCGCCGTCAGCGCCACGCTCTGCCCGGTGGTGGTCGCCAGGCTCCAACCGTTGGTGCCGGTGCCTGCGCCGGTATAGCTGAGGATGTAGTCGGAACTGGTCAGCTGCGACACATCGCTAACCGTTGCACCCACCGTGGCGCCACCGGTCGAGTTCTTGCTTGACGGCAACACAGTGGGCGAGCCCACGCTGAAAATCGCCTG
Source organism: Vulcanimicrobiota bacterium (assembly GCA_903970555.1). Taxonomy (GTDB): domain Bacteria; phylum Pseudomonadota; class Gammaproteobacteria; order Xanthomonadales; family Rhodanobacteraceae; genus Dyella_B. The sequence goes on along the minus strand of CAJCJD010000196.1, from coordinate 14,220 downwards.
GCCTTGCTGGCCGTTTAAATTCAAACCCTGCGCCTGCTGTCCATTGACGCTGGACGCCAACGCAATCGCCGACTGCCCCAGCGCATTCTGCGCAGGCTCCAGCACCGTGGAGCGGTAGCTGAGCAGCGCACCCAGCGTACCGCCGGTCACTTGGGAGGTGATGTCGTCGCCAGCACTATCGAAGACATCCGTGCTGGTGGGATCGTACTGATTGCCGCCTGCGGACAGCGCATAGGATTGCGTGCCGCTGACCAGTGTTTGTCCGGCCGAGGTATACACACTGAGCGCGCCATTGCTGTTGGTCGTCGCCGTGACGCCGGTCAGTCCCGCCAACTGCTGCACCAGGTTGTCGCGCTGATCGAGCAACGCGTTCGGATTGCCATTGGTGCCGGCCTGTGCAATCTGGCCATTGAGCGTCGCGATCTGCGAACTCAAGCTATTGATGCTGGTGACGGTATCGCTGACCTGTTGATTGACTTCGGTCGATTGCTGGGTCAGCTGCTGGCCTAGCGTGTTGAAAACGCTGGTCAAGGATGACGCGTCGCCCAGCGCGGCCTCTCGCACCGATGACGAATTGGTCGAACTCGCCACACTGCTGAAGCTGCTATAGAAATTATCCAGCGCGGTTTGCAGATTGCCGCTGCCGCTCAGCAAACTATTGAGGTTGCCGGTGAGGTCGCTGGCCGTGGTCGCGCTTTGAAGGTTGCTGTTGCTGCTCCACAGCGCGGTGGTCAGGTATTGGCTGTATGCGCGCTGCACAGACACGACATCGACGCCGCCGCCTATCGTGTAGCGCCCGTTGCTCTGCGTGACGCTTTCGGCTTGCAGCACGCTTTCTTCGCTGTAGCCGCTGGTGCTGGCATTGGCGATGTTGTTGCTGACGGTGCTCAGCGCGACCTGGGCGGCATTTAACCCAGATATGCCGATGTTGAGCATGCTGCTGGACATGAAACAATCCTTAAGAAATGAGCCCGAGGCGCGCAAACGTCATAAGCCACGCTCACGGTGTCGGCAGGGAAGTCGTTTTCTTGAGCGCATCCAGCGCATCACGCATCATGGAACTGTTGGCGATCGCCGCAACCTTGCCCGCGTAATCGGGATCGGTCGCGTAACCGCCTTCGATCAAAGCTTTCGCATAACCCATGACGTCGTCGCCGCGGCCACGGGCCTGGGCGTAACGGGGGTCCTTGCCGATCAGATCGGCGTAGTCGGCCAGCGAATCGGTGGTGGATTTATAGGAGCGGAACTGCGCCTGCTTGCGCACAGCGATCCCACCTTCGTATTCCACCGTCGGCACATTGACGCGCGAGCCGCCCCAACTGTTACCAGCTTTGATGCCGAAAAGATTGAAGCTGCTGCTGCCATCGGAATGCGCCGGCATGTGCTTGCCCCATTGCGTTTCCAATGCGGCCTGAGCCAGCACGGTGCGCAAGGACAAACCCAGTTCCTTGGCAACGACACTGGCCTGCGGCGCGAGTTCGCGCACGAAGGCTTGCGCATCCGCCGGCAGCCACGCCATCGCGGCGCGGCCGGCGGAACGCGTGGCATCGGCCACTTGGTACAAACGTTGCCGCCAGCCATCGACGAGTCCGGCTGCGCCTGGATCGACGGCACTCGTTTTGTTTTCCCCGCCTTGTCCGTTATGGCCGCCCAACTGGCGCACCAACATGTCGGCAATACCCAAGCCCTTGCCGTGCGAGAGATTGAGCGAAAGCTGCTGGTCGTACATATCCTGCCATTCGTCACCGGCTTGGCTTTCGAACAACGGATCGCCAAAGTTGGCTTCGCGCATCGACTTCAACAGCATCTCGGTGAACATCGATTCGAATTGCTTGGCAACCGCCGGCAGTGCGCTGTTGCTATCTGTCTCGGCTTGATGACGCAGCGCGCTGAATCCGGACAAATCCGTCCAGGTGCTTAAGCTTTGCGCTGCGGCGTTGCCGAGATCGGCCATATCAGATGACCACCAAATCGGCGTGCAACGCGCCGGCTTGTTTGAGTGCTTCGAGAATCGAGATCAGGTCGGTGGGTGTCGCGCCAACTTGATTCACCGCACGCACGATCGAATCCAGACTGACGCCAGGACCGAACTTGAACATATGCCCACCCTGTTGGCTGATCGACACGGCGCTGTTGGGTACCACGGTCGTCTGGCCATTGCTGAAAGGCGCAGGCTGACTGACTTGCGGCTGCTCGCTGATGGTCACCTGGATCGAACCATGCGCCACTGCCGCGGCACTCACGCGCACATCCGAACCGATCACCACGGTGCCGGTGCGCGAATTGACGATTACGCGTGCAGGCGCATCACCCGGCTGCACATCGAGCGACTCGATCGCGCCCAGCCATGCCACCTTTTCGCCGGGATCGACCGGGCCGCGCACGGAGACCGAACCGCCATCCACCGCACGCGCCGTGCCAGCACCGTAAAGATGATTGATCGCCTCGACGATACGATTGACCGTCACATAGTCGGCGCTATTGAGATTCAGCACCAGATCGCCAGCACTATTGAACGACGAAGGCACCGAGCGTTCGACCGATGCACCGTTGGGAATACGTCCGCTGGCGGAAATGTTGATCTGCACGCTGGAGCCGCTTTTGCCCGACGCGCTGATACCGCCGACTACCACACTGCCCTGCGCCACCGCATAGACATTGCTGTCCGCGCCGCGCAGAGGTGTCATCAACAACTCGCCACCGCGAATGCTCTTGGCGTTGCCGATCGACGACACCGTCACATCGATGGTTTGACCCGGCTTGGCAAAAGGCGGCAGCTCCGCAGTGATGGTCACTGCCGCGACGTCTTTCAACTGCGGCTGGATACCCGTTGCGGGAATCGACACGCCGAACTGCTTGAGCATGTTCTCCAGGCTTTGAGTAGTGAACGGTGCCTGCGTGGTCTGGTCACCGGTACCGTCGAGACCAACGACAAGGCCATAGCCGACAAGCTGGTTGCTACGAACGCCTGCCACTTGCACCAGATCGCGAATCTTGTCCGCGTGCGCAGTGGGCGTGAAAGCCAGCGATGACACGATAAGTGCGACGATGCCGCCGATCGAAATTCGTTTACGCCACGATGCATTCATCAGAAGGGCATCCACTTCGAGTTGAAGAACTTCGCCAGCCAGCCTTGTGTATTGGCGCTATCGAGCGTTCCGCGACCGGTGTAAGTGATGCGCGCATCCGCGACGCGGGTGGAATCGACGGAGTTGTCCTGTTCGATATCCTGCGCGCGCACGATGCCGGAAATACGGATTAGCTCCTGCCCTTGGTTGATGGTCAGCCACTTCTCGCCGCGCACCAGCAAGTTGCCATTGGAAAGGCGCTGCGCCACCGTCACGGTGAGCTGGCCCGTCAGCTGATTGCTCTGGGTGCTGCTGCCTGCGCCATCGAAACTGTTGGCGGTGTTGAGTGCGGAGTTCGCCGCAGCACCGCCGCCCACGCTCAGCGAATGCCCCAGGATTTCTGGTGCCCCGACGTTGACTTTGTCGGTCTTGCTGGTCGTGGTTTCGGACTTCTTGCTGGCCTGCATCGCCTCAACGAGGTTGATGGTGAGAATGTCGCCGATGCGATGCGCGCGTGCATCGTTGAACAGCTCCATGTTCTGCATGTCTTGATAGATCGAACCGTTCGCCTGTGGCGGCGCGGGCTGCTCGATCGGCGCGGTGGCGGCCCACTCGGCGTCTTCCTGTTTTTGCCGCTGCTGAATCTGCGCGCAGCCGGACAGCAGCGCGAGCACCAGCAAGACGGCAGTGACACGAATGTACACAGAGGAATAAGACATGGCAGTACGACTCAGGTTTTGTTGATGACGAACTGCAGCATGTCGTCCACGGCGCTGATCGACTTGGAGTTCATCTCGTAGGTGCGTTGGGCCTCGATCATGTTGACCATCTCGGCAACGACGTTCGTGTTGGACGATTCCAGCGAGCCTTGCGCGAGCGTGCCCATGCCGTTGACGCCGGGCTGCCCGGTTTGTGCCGTGCCGCTGGATTCGGTTTCCAGGTAAAGGTTTTGCCCCATCGCCTCCAGACCCGCCGGATTGATGAAGTTGGCGAGCTGGATCACGCCGATCTGCGCGGGCGTGGTGGAGCCGTTGCTGGTGGCACTGACCGTGCCATCCGTGCCGATGGTGACGTTGTTGACGTTGGCCGGCAGCGTGATCGCCGGAACGGTGGGATAACCGTCGGCCGTCACCAGCTGTCCGGTGGAATCTTCATGCAGCGAACCATCACGCGTGTACGCGACGGTGCCGTCAGGCAAGCTGACTTGCAAAAAGCCGTTGCCTTGAATCGCCACGTCGAGCGAATTGCCTGTCTGCGTGACGGCGCCCTGGGTAAACAGTTTTTCGCTGCCTACCACTTTCACGCCGGTACCTAGCAAAAGACCCGACGGCGATTCCGTCTGCTGGGTCGTCTGGCTGCCGGGCTGGCCTTCGTTCTGGTACATCAAGTCCTGGAACGAGGCGCGCGAGGATTTGAATCCGGTGGTGTTGGCGTTGGCCAGGTTGTTGGAGATCACGTCCATCTGCGTCTGCTGCGCATCGAGGCCGGTCTTGGCAATCCAGAGAGAAGAAAACATGGCTTGGCTCCGTGTGTCGTGCGTTAGCTGGTCTGCAGAAGTTTGCTGCTGTCGTCCGCGTCGTCTTCAGACGTCTTGATCGAACGCACTTGCATTTCGTATTGGCGCGACAGCGAGATCATCTTCACCAGCTCCGACGATGGATTGACGTTGCTGGCTTCCAACGCGCCCGCTGTCACCGTAACGGTGGGGTCGACATCGGCGGTGCTGCCGTCGTTCATGTGCATCAGGCCATCGGAACCTTCCGACATTTGCGTCCGATCGGGATTGACCAATTTGAGCTGCCCTACCGCGGCGATGGTGTTGGGTCCCTGACCCATCGGCACCGTTGAAATGGTGCCGTCACTGCCCACGCTGATCTGCGAGCTATCGGGGATGGTGACCGGACCGCCGGAGCCCATCACCGGATTGCCGCGGCTATCGGTGAGATTGCCGTCGGCATCCATTTGCAAATTGCCGGCGCGCGTATAAGCCTCGCTGCCGTCTGGTGCCTGCACCGCGATCCAGCCCGGACCGTTCACGGCGACATCCAATGAACGACCGGTGTGCTGGACGGTACCCTGCGTTCCGTCTTGCCCAACGCCCTGTGCCACGGCATTGATGCGCGTATTCGCACCAGGGCCAAGCACCGGCACGCTTTGAAACGCGCTGAGCTCGCTTTTGAAACCGACAGTGGATGCGTTGGCCAGGTTGTGGCTCACGGCATCCTGCGCACGCATGGTCTGCGTAGCGCCGGTCATTGCAATGTAGACGGAACGATCCATGCGCTATTACCCGCGATCCACAGCCTGGAACAGCGACTGGTCGAGCGAGCTGACCGTGCCCAGCATCTGCGAATTGGCTTCGTAGTTCTGCTGTGCCTGGATCATGTCGACCAACTGCGCCGTGGTGTCGGAGGTGTTGGACGTTTCCAGCTGGCCTTGCTCGATATTGCCGTACTGGCCCGCGCCGGCGGAGCCCATCACGGCGATTCCCGACGACTGCGTGGCCACCCAGTTGTTGTTGCCGACCTGCTGCAAACCCTGCAGGTTGGAAAAGTTGGCAACGGCAATCTGACCGAGCTGCGTGGTCTGGTTGTTGGAGTAGATCGCTGTGACGATACCGTCAGTGCCGATCTCCACGTTTTGCAGCACACCTGCAGCGTTGCCGTTCGCATTCGCCGTACCCGGCGCATAGGCGGTGCCGAACTGCGTGGTGTTGGCCATGTTCACCGTCATGGTGGCCGGGAACGTGGCGCCATTGGTCGGCTGCGTAGGCGTGAACGTGAGATTGCCATCGGCAGGCGTCTGCAGCTGACCGGCGCTGTTGAACGTCATCGCCGCGGTGCCCGCGCTGTTGCCATCGATGTAGAGGTTCGCGTTCCAGGTGTTGTTGCCGGTCTTGACGTAATAAATCGTCGCGTCGTGCGTGCCACCCTGCGAGTCATAGACATTGAAGCCCGACGAATTGGTGTAGCTGTTCGCATCCGTCGGGCTGAACGGCGTGTCGGTAGGCAGCGCTGCACCCGATGGCAGATTCGAGGTGATGGTGATGGCGCTTGTGGGCGTCGCTGCGCTCTGCGCGGCGTTCAGCTGCAGGTTGCTCAGGGTGCTGGTGTTGAAACCGCCGTTGCCGTTAGGCGGGTACACCTGGAGATAGCCGCCGCTCGAATCGACCACATAGTTATCGGCGTTTTCCGTGAACGCGCCATCGCGGGTGTACTGATTGCCGCTGCCACTATTGACGACGAAGAAACCGTTGCCGCTGATCGCCATGTCCAGGCTGCCGTCGGTGGTTTCCAGGTTGCCCTGCCCGAACTGCTGCTCGACACCGGTCAGTTCGGCACCGCTGCCCACAGCGGTAGAGCTGAGGTTGAGGCCGGTCACCGCGTAGACCTCGGCGAACTGCGCCGTCGAGCCCTTGAAACCCACGGTGCCCGCATTGGCGATGTTGTTGGAGATGACATTGAGTTGTGATTCGGCTGCATTAATGCCGCTGAGCGCCTGATTGAGAGCCATGCTGTATTCCTCTGGATGTAATGACGGCGAGCGATTGCGGGCCGACGTCAGTTGATCTGTGCAACCTGGCTCAGCGGCACACCGCCGACGCCTGCCACTTGCAAATACGTACCGGTACTGCTGCCGCCGTAGCCAACACCCGTCACCGAGCCGGAGGCATATGTCGTCAAGGCGGTGCTGCTGCCACCGCTGTTGGCGGAAATGGTGTAGGTGCCGTTGGCAACGGTATTGCCGCTGCTGTCCGTACCGTTCCAACTGAAGGGCGTCAATCCCACCTGCTGGCTACCCAGATCGATGGAGTTGACGGTGTTGCCGTTGCTATCCTTGATCGTGAGCACGACATCGCCGGCAGTCGTGACGTTCACGCCACCGGTCGCGGCGCTGCCGCTGTAATCGAGCGTCGTGGATGGCACCAGCACCTGCTTGCCGACCAGGTTGGCCGCGCCGAGCACCTGCGACGACTGCATGCCGCTGCTGACGTTGCTGCTCAAGGTTTGCAAATTGGTGTCGATGTCCTGAGTGGTGGACAACGTCGCGAACTGCGCCAGTTCGGCGGCCATTTGCGAGTTGTCCATCGGCTGCGTCGGATCCTGATCCTGTAGCTGCGTAGTGAGCAATTGCAGGAAATCGGACTGCGTCATGGTCGAGCCGGTAGGCGTGCTCGTGACCGTGCTGCCCGTGAGACTCAGGCCGGACACCGAATAATTGGATGTTGAATTGCCGTTGATGGCGGACACGGAAAGCTCCCGGAATTAACTGCCCAGATCGATGGTCTTGATCATCAGCTGTTTGGTGGTGTTCATGACTTCGACGTTGTTCTGGTACGAACGCGATGCAGAGATCATGTTCACCAGCTCATCGATCGGATTGACGTTGCTGCCGTAGACGTAGCCGTTTTCGTCGGCCATCGGATTGCCCGGCTCGTAATGCGTTTCCACCGGTTGCTGGCTTTCGGTAACACCGACCATGTGCACGCCGGCATTACCTTCGCTGGTGTTCTGCGCACCGAAGCCCGATTCGGCCTCCTGGGTCGGCGCAAACAACAACTCCTTCGCGCGATAGGCGGAATCAGCGCTGCTGCTGACGCTGTCGGCGTTGGCGAGGTTGCTGGCCACAGTGTTCAGGCGCAGCGATTCGGCGGCCATGCCGGAACCGGCAGTATCGAAGATCTTCATCAAGGACATCAGCTTTGGCCTCCTCCATTGATGGCCAGGCGCAGCGTCTGGATCGCGCCATTGATAAAGCTGAGGCTGGCCTGGTAATGCACCATGTTGCTGGCGAACGACGACTGCTCAACCTGCGTGTCGACGGTGTTGCCGTCCATGCTTGGTTGCAAGGGCACGCGATACTTCAATTGATCGGTGGATGCGGTGCTGACAGGATCGATCTGCCCTGGCGTCGGCGTGCTCAATGCCAAGTTCGACGACTGGCCGCTGGCTTGTTGCAACACCTGGCGAAAATCCAGATCACGCGCCTGATAGTTCGGCGTGTCGGCATTGGCGATGTTGGATGCGATCACTTCGGAACGGCGCTGCCATAGCTCCAAAGCCTGGCTGTTCAAACCGAAGACGTTGTCGAGGGTGTTACTGGTGCTCATGCTCGATTCCCCACAGCAATCACTGCTTGCAGGGTCATGAGCAAGTTGTATGCCACGCATAGAGAGCACCGCACAAACCGCTTTGCACGGCCATTTGCAGCTCAACACGCGATCACCGCGCGATGGCTCGCGACGTTATACCGGCGCTACGGGACGGATTCCCGACATCACCCCGCCGGTGCGATGAACGTCAATTTGTTGACGGCGTCATCAGCTCCAACACCGTCTTCGCCAAGAGATCCGGCTGAAATTTCGCAATGAAACGGTCGGCGCCCACATCGCGTACGAGCGCTTCATTGAATACACCGCTCAACGAACTATGCAGCACCACCTTCAAGCCACGCAGCGCGGGCGTTTCACGAATGGCGCGGGTCAGGGCGTAGCCATCCAGGCGCGGCATCTCGATATCGGAGATCACCAGCGTGATCTTTTCATCGTCGCTTTCGACCATGTCGCCCAATAGCTCCAGCGCTTCGCGGCCGTCCTGCGCCACCACGCAATCGATGTTCATCTGCTTGAACAGATTCACCAGACGCAGGCGCGCAACGGTCGAATCGTCCACCACCATGATGCGGCGGGGAGACAGGTGCCGCTGCTCGGCCTCTTCCTGGATGCGATGGGATATCTCCGCGGGTGCGCCATCGATGCTGGCCAGCACATGCTCCACATCGACCACCGCCATCAAATGCCCGTCGATGCGGCTGACCGCACTGACGCGTCCACCGAACCCGAGCGTGCTGGACGGCGCCTCGAGCGACTCGCCGGTGCAATGCACGATGCGCTGGAAATCGGTGACCAGGAAACCTTGTACGGTGCGGCTGAACTCGGTCACCACCAGGTGCGCCGAGTCGTCATCGACCAGCGGCGGATAGCCCAGCGCCGCGGCCAGGTCGATCACCGGGATGGTCTTGCCGCGGTAATCGAAACTGCCCGCCAGCAAGGCATGCATGCCAGGCAGACGCTCCATCGGCGGCTTGCGCAGCACTTCGCGCACCTTGAAGACATTGATGCCGAACAGCTGCTTGTCGCCCAGTCGGAACAAGAGCATGGCGACACGGTTGTGACCAGCCAGCCGGGTATGACTTTCCACGCTGTCCAGGAGTGCCACGCCCGTCATGATGTTCCTCTTTGCGCCATGGATCGCGCGGAAGGCGATCTGTTCCCGCTTATCGGCTCTGTCGGCCCGGACTTGAGTTGCCATTTGCCTTTCTTGCCATGGCACACGCTTTGCTTCCTCAAGTTCTGACGTTTCCCGACGATTTCAGGGAACACCCGAATGGAATTGCTTCGCTTATGAGTCTGATCCGCAGCCAGCACCTGGCCGCCCTGACACAAGCCGCCCTCGCCGGGAATGACGCCGAACTGGCGCGGCTGAGTCGCAAACATCCCACGGCCGCCGGCTTGCTGGCGCCGTTGTTCGCGCGGCTGGCACCCCGCGCGCCCGCGGCCGTAGCCCTGCAGTCGCTGGAACAACAAAGCCTGGTGCTGACCCATGCGCAGACACTGCATCGCGAGCAATCCGCGCTGGAGAAGTCGGTGGGCGAGAGCCGCGACAGCGTCGGTCAGTTGACGGATTACAGCGCCGGGATGTCGACGATGCTGCAACAGGCCCTCAGCGGGATCGAACAGGCTGTCAAAGCGGGCGGCCAAGGCAGCGCGAGCGTCGGCGAACTGAACGGCCAGCTGCGCCTGCTGCGCAGCGCGCTGTCGGCGATGCACCAGAACCAGAGCCTGCTCACCGAACAAGTGGCGCAGATCCGCGCGTTGACCACCAACGTGCAAGACATCGCGCACCAGACCAATCTGGTCGCGCTGAATGCCGCGATCGAAGCAGCGCGCGCCGGCGATGCCGGACGCGGCTTTGCCGTGGTCGCCGATGAAGTGAAACAGCTGGCCGAAAAAACCACGCAGGCCACAGCGGAAATTGAAACCGTGACCGGCTCTATCGGCGAGTTCTCGCTGCAGATGAACGGCAATGTGCAACTTGGCCTGCAAAGGCTGGAACGCGCGCAAGCCGGCATCGGCGAGACCGAGCGTTCGCTGCAGCAAAGCGGCGATGCCCTGCAAAGCAGTAACGAGCGGCTGCGTTCGTTGCGCGAAGCGCAGGATGCAGCACATGTACGCGCTACCACCATGAAGGCGACCCTGGGCGCACTGCAGCGCCGCGCTTACGAGGCTCGTCGTCATGGCGAATCGCTGACACGCGCGGCGGCCTTGGCACATCGGTTGTGCTTGAGCTGGCTGGAAGGCGAAAGCGGCAACGACATCGCCAGCCTCAGCCTGACCGTGCGCGAATCCGTGCTCGGCCTGCGTCAAAGCATCGAACTTGCGCTGCAGGAACCCACGTCACTGGACCGTCGCTGGTTCGACACCGATGTGCTGCAACGCAGCCTTGACCGACTCACCGCCCGCCACAGTCATCACCCCTCCAACGAGACGTTGCGCGAATCGGCGGCTCGTCTGCAGGAACACGGTTACGCGTTCCTGGAACTGCTGAACAACGGTCAATTCGATCAGGCCGCGCAAATGTCCGGCAAATTCGAGAGTGAGCGCGAAATCATCAACAGCCAATTGGCCACGATGCTCGCCGACGATCTTTCATGAAAGCGCTCACCACCGCCCTGCTGCTCACCGTCGTCGCCTGCGCACAAACCGCGCTGGCCGACACGACGCCCGCCGCATTGCGCGCCGCCGCCGAACAGGCCGTGCGTGCGCAATACGGCGACGCGGGCAGCCGGGTGGTGATTGCGCCAACCACGCTCAACCCACGCCTGCGCCTGGCCGCGTGCCCGCATGCGCTGCAGACGCATCTTCCCGCACGCCAGGGAACGCCATCGCGCGTGGCCGTGGCGGTGAGCTGCACCGGCAGTCCCGGCTGGACCATCCAGGTTCCCGTGCAAATGCAGGTGTTTCGCCAGGTCTTGGTGACCAGTCGTCCGCTGGCGCGCGGGGACATCGTCGGCTCCGCCGACGTGCATACCGAAGAACGCGACGTCGCCCGCATGGGCTATGGCTATGTGGAAAGCCTTGACCAGATCACCGGCCACTCCCTCTCCCGGCCGCTGATCGCCGGCATCGTGCTGGCACCGGGCGACCTCAACGGGCGCGAGACTGTGCGCGCCGGCGAAGAGGTGGCCCTGATCGCCCAGATCGACGGGATCCAGGTTCGCACCGCCGGCATGGCCCTGGATGGCGGCGATACCGGCGCGCATCTTCGGGTGCGCAACGGCAATTCGGGCCGGATCATCGATGGCGTAGTGCTGGGGGCCGGCGAGGTGCAGGCACTCCCTTAACGAATTCCGACCAGGGATACTGGCTCCATCGGCGGCCTTAAAGTTTTCCCAAGGGACGCCGATACCCCTTACAGGGTCCATCCTCACACGAGAATGCCAAGGATCATGAATACAACTATTTCATCCAATGGATTGCCGCAGCTGCCGCTGGCCAACACCAGCACGGACAACAGCGCCAACCAGGCCGCATCGAGCGCCTCCAGCAACACATCGGCCGCCCCGGCGCCTAACGACAGCGTGAAGCTGACCGATTCTGCGCGCGCTTTGCAGCAGGCCAGCAGCACGAACAGCCCGGTCGATACCGCCAAGGTCGAACAGATCAAGCAGTCGCTCGCCGCCGGTACCTACAAGGTCGATGCGAACGCCATCGCCAATAACCTTACTTCGCTGGAAAGCCAGATCAACGGCAAGTCATGACATGAGCCCGAACCTGCAGGCCGAACTCGGTGCCGCGTTGCGCACCGTCCTGGACGAGATGAGCGCGACCACCGCGCAACTGATCACCGTTCTGGACGAAGAGCGCGAAGCGCTCAACAGTGCCGACGCCAAAGCGCTAAACCGCTCCGGCGAGGCCAAGCAGATGTTGATGCGCAGACTCGAACAACTCGATGTCGAACGCCTGCACCTAAGCAGCACGTCCGCCGAAGCGGCGCAGCAAATGGAACCCACCTGGCGCGAACTGCTGAAATCGCTAGCCACCTGCCGCGACAAGAACCAGCGCAACGGCGCGCTCGTCGGCCAGCGATTGACGCAAGTACGGCGCGCCCTGTCCGTGCTTACCGGCACCGATGCGCAAACCACTACGTACAGCCAGAACGGCGCCGTCCAAGGCACGCATCGCTCGGTACCACTCGCCCAGGCTTGATACGAATCCCTCGTGCCGGGCAACGCGCCCGCGTCACGGCAGTTGCTCCACCATCGCCCGGTATCGATCCATGACGACGAGTACAGCGCCCGCCCCTCTCCCGCAAGGCAACGATGCTCCCAGTACGCTGAGCGACATGCTGCTGCCGGTGGTGCGCAGCCCCATGTTGGATCGTGACGAAGAACTGTTCGCCTACGAACTCGTGTTCTATCGCCAAGGCGCCGGCACCGATGCCGACACCACTTTGTTGGGTGGCATCGTCTCGGGCATCACCGATGGCGCGATCACCCGCCTGGTCCGCGGCAACCGCGCTTTCATGCGCTTATCGCGCGCGCTGCTGCTGGAACAGACCGACATCCTCGCGCACACACCGCGTCTTGGCGTGATCATGGATCCCTTCCAGGTACGCGATGTCGCGCTGGTGCAGCGCCTGCAACAACTCGCCCTGCGCAACTGTCCGCTGATGCTCGACCTGGGCGAACTCGATCCCGGCGCGTGCGAACCGCACGGCGCACTCGAACCGTTGCTGCGACTGGCAAGCTACGTGCGCATCGACGCCAAGGCATTGGATGCCGATACGCTGGCGGCGCGCTGCAAACAACTTTACGAGCGCGGCATTGGCGTGATCGCCGGCAATGTCGACGACCACCTCACCTATGGCCGTTGCAAGGACCTGCCGTTCCAGGCGATTCAGGGCCGCTACCTGCTGGTACCGCAACAGATCGAAGTGCCGGTACTCACGCCCAATCGCCTGAGCTTGCTGCGTCTGATGGGCGCACTGCAGGAGAGCAGTGCAGGCCCGGTGGAACTGGGCGAGATCATCCGCGACGACGCCGTGCTCAGCTACAAGCTGCTCGGCTGCGTCAACTCCGCTTACTTCGCACTGCCGCGCCAGCTGAAATCCATCCAGCAAGCCGCGATCTTTTTCGGCCTCGCGCGTATGCGCAACTGGATCAACACCATGGCGCTGAGCAGCATGGACGATCGTCCGCCCGAGCTGCTGCGTGCCGCGCTGATCCGCGCACACATGTGCGAGAAGCTTGCGCACGGCATGCCCACGGAGCAGCAGGACATGGCGTTCATGGCGGGCTTGCTGTCGTTGCTCGATACGCTGCTATGCGCACCGATGGAATTTGTGCTGAGCCATTTGCCGTTGGCGCCGGAGATTCGCGAGGCGCTGGTGGAAGATCGCGGTCCATTTGCGCCGTTGCTTGGGCAGATTTATGCCTGGGAGGCGGGGGATCTGCATGCTAATCAGATGCAGCCGCAGAATATTCGGAAGATGGCGGGGGCGTATTTTGCGGCTACGCAGTGGGCGGATCAGGTTTATTCGTTTGCTGAGCAGCGGACGCACTGACGCGTTCTTTTCTTCTGTTTGATCGCGCGAGGTTGCTCGCCTTCGGCGGGCTTTCGGCCCCTTCGGGTTCGTGAGCACAGGCCGGGGTTTTCGACGGGGGTTCCTGCCCAGGCGAAAAGGCATTGGCATCCGTGCCAATGCCCCCTGCGGGGCCTGATCGTCCAGTCCTCACCGCCGCACAGGGGACCCATGCGCGCAGAGCGCGCACTCTTCGAAGGGCTTAAGAGCAAAGAAAAAGATCAAAAGCGCCGAGCGCTGCACGTCTTACCGGCGCACAGCGCCGGCATCGAGTGCGCGCACGGATGCGCGCCGCTCTACTTGGGGCCCCTAGGGCGCGGCGGAGGGATGAAGGAAAGCTCGAAGAGTGGCCGGCAGGACGCCGGCCAGTTTTTCGTCAGGGCAGGATGCCCTGTCGAAAAACCCCGTAATCCCTCCGCGCACTTTGCGGGCACGACGCCCGCAAAGCGCGCCCTCGGGGTGCCCTTTCTTTGGGTTACTTTTCTTTGGGCACGCAAAGAAAAGTGACT
>CAJCJD010000195.1 GCA_903970555.1 Vulcanimicrobiota bacterium | reverse complement strand
GAACCCGGCCCCGTCACCAAGAGATTGGTGCCTGCATTCGATGAACCATAGGCGCCTGTTGCGGTAGAAATCACGTTACCGTTGACCAAACCGGTCGTCGTTAAGTTGGAACCCGCCAATGTCGCGATCGTCGTACCGTCATAGACCTTCGTCACGGCGCCGGTGAGGCCCGTGATGCTTAACGTTGGTGCGAGGCTGTAAAGAAAACCGTTGCCTGTGCCCACAGCCGTGGTCGGATACGGCGCGTTGTACTGGATAAAACTCGGCGTGATCCCACCTGCGGTATCCAAGCTCGGATTCGTTGAATAAATGAGCCATGGCGCCGACGTTCCCGTAGACACCGCGCCGGCACCTTCGTTATTCACAAAATTGGCAGTTGTGGCTAGCGTGACACCGGTACCGCCGGTGATGGTGGAGCCCGATGCAATGGTTAGATTGGCGCCGCCCGCGTCCATCGTGACGCCGCCCGCGCCCGTGACCGAAGCATTGACGTTGATCGCGTGATACGCCAGCAGCGAAAGACTTGCTGCGCTATTGGTCCAACTGATGGCCGCATTGACATTGATATCGCCTGCGCCAGCCGACTGCACACCCACACCAGAGGCTCCAGTAGCCGTAGTCTGCTCGGTAACATTGGTGCCGCCATTGAGTGTGCTGGAAATGGTTGTCGCCGAAGCTGCGTCGATGGTCAGGTTTGTTGGATCCACCAACCATGTACCTGCGCTGCCTTGCGGCGCCGCAGCGGTGATATGGGCGTTGTTTGCCAAATTGAAATTGGCTGCCGACGTCTCGATGGAACCACCGCTGCCGCCGCTCGGCGCGCTGGCGTCGAGGGTGCCACCGACGTTGACGGTGCCCGCCTCCATGCCGCCAAGCAAAGTGATCGTGCCATTGTGGTTCTCAACTGTCTGGGCCCGCACGATACCGGTGTTATTGACCACACTGGCCAACAAGGCATCCTTCGCGCCCGCGGTCATGATGACCTGGCCACCGTTGGCAACGATCAGCTGCCGGTTTTCCGCCAGGTTATTCAGCGTGCTCTGGTTTACCTGCAGGTGAACGAGTTGGTTGTTACTGAAAGTAAGGGTGACCGCGCTACCGGCGCCTAAAGCCACTGTACCCAACTGCGCCTTGATCAATCCGCGATTGGAAACCTGGTTGCCTATCAAGGCAGCGTAACCGCCGTTAGCCGCGATAATCGCCCCTTCATTGATCACGCTGCCCTTACCCGAACCGCTGAAGCTGCGGTTATTGGAAGTCAGGGTGCCGTCATCCAAGTCCAGCGTAGAAGCGACCAGGCCACCGACATTCACCTGCGCGCCTTGTCCAAACAAAATGCCGTTCGGATTGATCAGCCACACCTGTCCATTCGCATCGAGATGGCCGTAGATCTGGCTGGGCCTGCTGCTAAAAATGCGATTTACCGCAATCGCACTACTGCTCGGCTGCAAAAAGTCCACCGATTGATTGGGCGCGATGTTGAAACTCTGCCAATTCAGCGTGAGCGTTGGGGTGTCCTGCCGAATCGTGGTGGTATTTCCCACCTGCTGGATTTGCCCCGAGCCAGACGTGATCTGCCCACCGACAGCTCCAGTTCCAGCATAGGCGATGCCTGCCGCGCATAACGATGCAGCAAATACGGACAGCATCAACGCACGGTGGCCGACCGTGCGCTTTCCTAGCGCCAAGAACGGCGCCGCACGACTTGCCAACTCAGACGCAGGGACCCATTGCCCGCTGGAGCGGCTCCAGCACAGACGATAAATATGATTCATGGCTCAAAGCACCGGTGCATGGATAACTCCGAAGCACGCGTGCGCCGCAACGACGCCGGTTGCCACGGTCCAATAACGAATGTGCAGATGATTGAAACGCAGGCGACCCGAGCGGATCGCCTAACAGAAAGGGACGATTTGCCTGACGGCAGCTATCGATAGGCACAGGCACTGATACGCCGGCAGAGCTTGCCTGCCAGCTCGCATCCTTGCATGCATACCACGTGGGAACTCCCCCACTTGCAGCCATGGGATCTCCCTCATCGAGAGAAGGCGCGGCATACACAAACGCCAAAGCCGCGCACTGTGCCTTTAAGGTCACGCCCCCAACGTGGCCATCACAAAACTGAACAACACAAGAAATTCAATGCTTTACATCGAACATTGCGTCGGGATTGTAGATCCATGCCCTGAAAAATAACAAGGAAATACGGACGTCTAAACGTCCTTACTCCAGTCGTGAAAAGGCGATGAAAATTACGTGACGAAAATCGTGAAAAAGTTGGTAGACGTGAAAGCTTTGGCAAAAAAAAAGCCGGGTTCATGCAACCCGGCCCTTTTCGACATCAATGCCTAAGCGTGTTGCGCGCTCAGTAAAAACCTTTCTGCACCTGCAACCAGAAGCGTGTGGAGGTATTCACATGGGGGCCGGCGAGCTCGGGCCTGTTGCCGATCGGCGTGGCAATGCTCGTACTCACTAGCCAATCGTGCGGCGCCGTCCAATGCAGGCCCACACCTGCGCTGTTGAGGCGCGCGGTGTTTGGACCCGGGAAGAAAACGGCCTTGTATGCCTGAATACGTCCACTGTCGACGAATGCCGAAGCCTGCCACGGACCAGGCAACATCGAGATGGTCAGGTCATGACGGAACTCGATCGTCGCGAGATTTCCTTCCGCGCCCGACACCACGCCGACGTCGTAGCCGCGCACGGTATTTGGGCCGCCGAGATAGAACTGCTCGGATGTGTCTAGATTCTTGTTGGCCAACTGACCGGAAAACCCGAAATAGAACGCATTGGTCGGGTTAAGTTGCTGCAGGCGCGAGACGGAGTAATCGAACTTGGTGAAACTCCCCTGGGTGCGCGCGCCGAAATAGTCGGAAAACAAGGTCTGGAAATTGTCCAGATACAGGCGGCCATACGCGCCACTGATATTGAAGTTGGTGATGCCAGTGGCGTCACGCTGATCGCCCGCGACAGTCGCCACCCAGCTGTTGGAGTGGCGATCCGTCTCGATATCGGCAATATCGATATTGTCGTACAGGCGCTTGTGATCGAACTCGATCTGGGCGTACAGGTTGCCCGCCGTATTGCGAATGAAGGGCTGCGAAAGATTGACGCTCTGTGTAGTTGCCGTACCGTGTGCGTGCAGATCCGAAAGGCCATTGCCTAGACGGTAATTGAGCCCCGACGCCGCAAGACCCAGCGTTGTCCCCTGCCCATCCAGCAGATAGCGATAGCTGATGCGGCCGTAGTTCATGTCGGCACCAGAGGTGACACCGCTGAAGTCCAAGAGGTCGCCCTGATGAAACAAGCCGTTGACATCGAACGTTCCGGTCAGGCGCACTCGATCGGTATAGGCATTGCCGTAATCGTCCACACCAAGCGTTCCGGTGTAACGCGGCGCCGACGTCACATCGACCAATAGATCGGATGTTCCCTCCGCCGTGCCGGGCCGCATCACGGAATTGACAATTGCACCAGGGATATCCGAAAGCAGCAGTAGGCTGCGCTGTAGGGTGTAGTCGCTAACCGGCTGGCCTGATTGAAGCGGTGAAAGCGTCGCATTGAGCGGATAGTTGCCTACCGCGCTTTCATTCTGCAGCGACACCGCGCCATAACGTGCTTCGACTACCGCAATGCGAACGACACCGTCATGCAGCGTCTGCGCAGGCACATACGCGGTCGCAAGCGGGTAGCCATGATCGTGGTAGTAATCGGTGACGCGCCCAGCCAGAGCGTCCAGATCGTTCAGGCTGAGATCCTGCCCTTCCCCGGATGCAACGAGCGGGTGCAATGAAGCCGTCGGCAGCAACGTGTTGCCAATGATTTCGATTGAGCGAACATGGAATGTCGTGGTGCTCGATGAACGAGCCTGCTGACGCTTCTGGATCGTCAAATCGAGATTCGATGCCGGCGGCTGCGTCTGTGTCGGTTGCACCTGCTGCAGAAGCTGCCCGCTGTCTGTTGGTGGGGTCACGTGAGTTTGCGCATACGCCGTCGTCGTGCCCAACGCCAGCGAAAGCGCAACGCTGATCGCGGAGAGACGCGGAACCGCCGAACACATCGAAGTCTTTATTGAGCCACCGGAAAAGATGAGTGCCTTGAGATGCTTTTTCATGGGGAAGCGTCCGTGGGCAACTGTACGCCGCCATTCTGAGATTGCAGCTGTAGGCCCGAGCGGAAATCCGATCGCGTGCGATTGCGCTCGATCGGGCGACGCTTCAACTTCTGGTTGCCCGTGAATACGCCCACCGTATCCATCTCGGCAGACCCATAAGGCGTGGCGATGGGGCGCGGCTCCGTGCCGTACTGCAACTGCGCGATCCAGCTACCTTGCACACCGCTGCCAATGAAGCCCACATTGGTGATGTTGGCCTGGGTCGTCGTTGTTGGATCAAGGATGAGATAGTTGTCCGCATCCACACCGTTGGCGGCAATGCCTGTCACCGTGACGGGCTTGTTATTACCGACATATGGATTGTTGAAGTTCGACGTGACGCTCGTAAAGCTGAGCTGATCACGCGGCAACACGCCATCGCTACTGAGCTTTACCACATCGCCGACTTTACCGTTGTACATCCGGTTGGTACCAATGGCCGTCACGGTGATTGGAAGCGGCGTGATATTAGCAACGAGGCCGATGGGTTGTTCGAGGATGTAATTGCTGGCGTCCGCGCCGCTGATGGTCATTGCCGTACTTACGGACTTGTTATTGCCGACATTCTTGTCACCGAACAAACCGGTGGTGTCGTTGCCGAGATTCACATTGTCGCTGCCAAACACGCCGGCGAGGGTCGAGCCACTCAGCGTGTCGATCGTGGTGCCATCGTAGGTACGGTTGGTGGTCAGGGTTCCAGTCACGGTGAGTATTGCCGGCGTAATGGCGACTTGATCGACACCTCCAACGAGCGTGTAGTTGCTGGCGAGCCCGCTGCCGTCGTTCAAGGCCAAACTGCCGAGCGATGCAAAGCCCTGCGCAGGGCTCACATTTTTGCTGACCAGCACGCCGCTGCCGGTGAGATTCAGCGTCTGACCGTTGATGCCCGTAACTACACCGCCATTACCGAAAAGGTTGGCGTTGGCATCCGTGGCGCCGTCGTAAATGCGCGTTCCCGATAAATTGATCACCACTGGAGTGATGTTTGCTGTCGCTATCGCCGTCGTGTTGAATACGTAGTTGCCCGCATCCGCACCACTGTCGGTAATGCCAGATACGTTGATGGTTATGCCATTTGCTGCATTAGGCGAACTGAAATTGGCCGAGCCATCCGCGAAACTCACATGGTCGCCAGGCAAAATGCCGCTGCTGCCAAGGCCCACCGTCGCCGTGGTCGTCCCGTCGTAAATCTTGTTGCTGCCCGTAGCGTCGACGGTGATCGACAGTGGTGTGATCGTGACCCAATCGCTGCTGATAGGGCTGAGCGTGTAGTTGCTGGCCTGACCGGTGCCGTTACCGAGAGCGAGCGTGCCAAGACTCTGGAACGGTTGTTGGGTACCGACATTCTTGGTGGTCAAAACACCGCTACCAGTAAGCGTCAACGTCTCTGCGCCTACGCCGGCAATCGTGCCGCCGGTCGTAAACAGACCAGCGTCTGCGCTGGTCGTGGCGTTGTAGACACGCGTCGATGTCAGCACGAGAGGCAGTGGCGTAATGGCAAACGTATCCGTGCCGCCTACCAGCGTGTAGTCGCTGGCGTTGGCCGAGCCATTGGCCACCAGTGCGAGCGTGCCCAGGCCAAACGTCGTGCCTGGAGTCGAGTTGGAATACGTCGCAACGTTCTTGCTGCCCGTCACACCTGAGCCGCTCACGGTGAATGTGTCGCCACCGAATCCGGTAAGCGTGCCGAACAGGTTGCCGTTCGCGTCGGTATTGGCATCATAGAAACGAGTGCCTGCGAGATTAAGGATCGCAGGATTGATGGTAACGCTATCGCCCGCTGGCGGCGTAGCGCCGTTGAGGCTCAACGTGTAGTTGCTAGCCGAACCCGTAGCGTCGCCGAGGGTAAGCGAGCCTAGGCTTTGAAAACCTTGCGTACCGGCGTCTTTGCCATTCAGTACGCCAACACCCGAAAGCGTAAGGGTCTGGCCGCCAATCCCCGTTGCGAGCGTCCCGCCCGTGGTAAACAAGCTCGCATCCGCATTGGTGGTGCCGTCGTAGGTGCGCGACGAGGTCAACGTGATCAATGCCGGCGTGATGTTTGCGGTGGTGGTCGCAGAGGCATTGATCAACGTGTAATTGTGCGCATCTGCACCGCCGTCGGTGATATTGGTTGCGGTGACCGTGATGCCATTGGCCGCATTGGGGCTGGCGAACATCGCCGGATTGCTGGCAAACGTAACCTGGTCACTGCCCAGCACGCCTGCACTGGACAGCACGGCAGTCGCATTCGTGGTGCCGTCGTAGGTCTTGTTGGATGCGGACAGCGAAACCAAGATCGCCAGCGGCGTAATCGAGAACGTATCGGTGCCCCCGACCAGCGTGTAATTGCCGGCGACGGCCGAGCCGGTCCCGGCCAGCGAAAGGGTGCCGAGTCCGAACGTGGAACCTGGCGTGGTATTGGAGTACGTCCCGACGTTCTTGCTGCCAGTCACACCCGAACCGTTGACGGTAAGCGTGTCGCCATTGAGCCCCGTAAGCGCTCCGAACAAATTGCCGTTCGCATCGGTGTTGGCATCATAGACACGTGTGCCGGTCAGGTTAAGAACGTACGGGCTGATCGTCACCACGTCGGCAGCAGGCGGATTGCCCGCTCCGTTGAAACTCAGCGTGTAGTTGCTTGCCAAGCCGGATGAGTTGCCCAGCGTAAGCGTGCCGAGATTCTGAAACCCTTCGGCACCGGCGTTCTTGCTGTCCAACACGCCAACGCCGGTAAGCGTAAGGGTCTGCGTGCCAATGCCCGTGGCGATCTTGCCGCCAGTGGTAAACAGGCTGGCGTTTGCGTTGGCAGTACCGTCATAAATGCGCGACGAGATAAGTGTGATGAGTTTCGGCGTGATATCCGCCGTCGTCGTGGCGGTGTTGACGAACGAATAGTTGCCGGAATCCGCGCCAGTAGCTGTGATGTTCTTCGAGGTAACCGTAAGGTTATTCCCGACATTGGACTGACTGAACGTGGACGCCCCATTGAAGTCAACGATGTCGCCAGCAAAAACACCATTGCCTGTGTACGCCACGGTGGCCGCATTCGTACCGTCGTAAACCTTGTTTTGGGCGACAGTCGTAATCGTGATGGGGAGCTTTGTGATGGTGAATGTATCGGTGCCCCCAACGAGCGTGTAGTCGTTGGCGTCGGTCGAACCATTGCCCACGAGGGTCAGCGTATTGAGAGCAAAGGTGTTCGACGACCTTTTATACGTGCCGACATTTTTGCTGCTGGTGGTACCCGAACCCGTGACGGTAAGACTTTCACCAGTAATACCGCTGAGCGTGCCGAACAAGCTGCCCAACGCGTCGGTATTCTGATCGTATTCGCGCGTACCGGTAAGGTTGATCACTATCGGCGTGATCTTGAACGTATCGGCACCACCAACCAGCGTGTAGTTGTTCGCGTTTGCCGTACCCGTTCCCACCAGGGCTAGCGTATTTAACGTAAACAAGGTCGCGCCGGAACCGGTGCCGGTATAAGTGCCCACGTCCTTGGTGGCGGCGAGGCCTTCGCCCGACACCGTCAACTTGTCGCCGTTGAGTCCCGTAAGCGTACCGAACAAGCTGCCGAGGGCGTCGGCAGAACCGTTGTAGAGACGAGAAGCGCTAAGGTTGAGAATCTTGGGTGTGATCTTTCCGATACCAGTGGCGCCCGTTGGCAACACGTAGTTGGAAAGATTGGTTCCGGCCCCGGCAATGAAGTCGGATGTAACCAAGGTCGATTGCACCGTCTCGCTACCTGCATTCGGACTGGCATACGCCGCCGTCGCAGACTGAGGGATGCTGATGCTCTGGCCCGGCGCAAGGCCAGTCAGCGTGTAATCGACGGCCGTCAATGTCGCGGACGTACTGCCATCGTAGGCTTTAGTGGGATCGCCTGTGATGGTCGCGGTCAACACAGCTGGCGTGATATTCGCCGTCAACCCGGTGGGCTGCACGACTTGGTAGTTGCCAGCCTGCGTACCGGTCAAGCTGAAGCCGCTCGTTGTCACCGCGAGATTGTTGCCAACATTGGCAGAGCTGAACTGCCCTGTCGCTGCGGTCGATGAAAGTGCGACGTTGCCCGAATCGCTGTTATAAACGCCGCTTATCGATGCGCCACTGCTATTGAGCGTGTCGACAACCGAGCCGTTGTAGGTTCTGCTGGTGGCGAACACACCTGAAATGGTGACCGGCGCAGGCGTGATGTTGGCGGTCAAACCAGTGGGCTGCACCAGGGCATAGTTGCTGGCTTGTGTGCCACTGATAGTGAAAAGACCTGGAGTAACCGCAATGCCCGTCCCAGCATTGGCCGTTGCAAAGGTTCCAGTGGTCGCGTCGGTCAGCGCGACCAGGCCTTTATCGGTGGACACAAGGCCGGCGAGCGCCGCTTTGCTGACGTTGAGCGCGTCCGTCTTCGTGGTGTCGTACACCTTGCTCGTCGCGTAAACGCCGGTGATATACAGCGGTGCCTGAGTGATCGTGCCCGCACCGCTGGCCGATGTAGCGATGGTGTAGTTGGACATCAACGTACCGTTCTGTGGCACGTAGTTGTTGCTGGTCAGACTGCCCGACACGGTATCGCCACCCACCGTGCTCGCGTTCGCACTGGCATATGTGAACGACGCCGTCGGGTTGATCTTGCCGCCCTGGCCCTTCACCCAACCGGTGATGCTGAAGTTGTTGGACGTCAACAATACAGCGGTAGTACCGTCGTAAACCTTCGTCGGTGTATTGGAAATGGCGACAAACAGCTGCGCTGGCGTGATCGTTCCAGTGCCGTAGGCGGCGACGGGGAACGTGTAGTTATTGGCATTGCCTGACGTGAACGTAAAGTCGCCCTTGACCAGGCTTGCCGAAACAGGCTGGTTGCCCACATTCGCGGAGGCGTAACTGCCGTTAACGTAACCAACATCATTTATGCCGGTAACGGTAGCGCTATCGGTGCCGACAAAACCCGAGAGCACAAAGTCCGTGCCTTGGATCTTCGCGGTCACGGTGCCGTCGTACACTTTCGTCTGCGGATCAATCGATGCGCTGAGCGAAACGCCGATGGCTTTCTGCGTGATGGTTCCGAAACCGGTGAAATCGGCTGGCAAAATGTAGTTGGACAACAACGTGCCACTCGCCGCAGTGAAATCCGCAGCACCGAGCGTCGCGGTCACGGACTGCACACCCGCATTAGGCGAACCGTAGGTGCCGTTCACCGTACCGGTCGGCGTGGCGGAAATACTCTGGCTGCCCACGAAACCCGTCAGCTGAAAATTGCTGGACGTCAACGTTGCAACGTTTGTCCCGTCATAGACTTTGGTCGGGTTCCCGATGATGGTGCCAGTCAATGGCGCCGGCGTGATCGCACCGGTCCCCGTAACGCTCAATGGGAAACTGTAGTTGGACAGCGACGTATTCGCAGCCGGATCGAAGTCGGATGCCTGGATATCAGCCGTGACGGCAATGCCCGTTCCAGCGTTGGGCGTCGCGTAAGTCGCCGAACTAGTCTGGGGCAGCGTAGCCTTCTGGCCTGTGACGAATCCCGTAATCGTGAAATTGGCATTCGTCAACGTGGCGGCATCGGTACCATCATAGATCTTGGTCGGATTACCGATCATGGTGATCGTGAGCGGCGCAGGCGTGATATCCGCCGTCAACCCGGAGGGCTGCGACACCGTGTAGTTGCCTGCTGCCGTACCGGTGAGACTGAATCCGCTCGCCGTCACCGCGAGATTGTTGCCGACGTTCGACTGGCTAAAAACGCCCGTGGCGTGCGTCGTCGAGAGGGTTACATTGTCATTGCCGACTACGCCACTCAATTGAACGTTGGCAAGATCGAGCGTATCGGCAGTGGTGGCGTTGTACACCTTGTTGTTGGCGATAACGTCACTGATGGTAAGCGCCCTGGGCGTTATGTTCGCAGTGAGCGTAGTAGGAACGATCAACGAGTAGTTGCTGGCCTTGCTGCCATCGAGCACAAACCCGCTCAACGTAACGGCGAGATTATTGCCGACATTCGGCGATGCAAAAGCACCCGCCGCATTGGTGGAATCGAGCGTGACATCGCCGGTGTCCGACGCAATAACGCCATAGAGGCTAACACCGCTGGTGACAAGCGAATCCACCTTGGTGCCGTCGTAGACCTTGTTAGTGGTCAGCAGACCACGGATCAACAACGGCGCAGGGGTGATGGTACCCGCGCCAGAACCGGAGGTTGGCAGAATGTAGTTGCTTAAAAGAGTGCCGGCATTAGCAGTGAAATTCGGCGCGGAAAAAACCGCGTTGATTGTTTCCGGACCCGCATTCGCGCTTGCGTAGCCAACTGAACTGGGCTGGTTGACAGTAGCGCCCTGCCCCGACACGAAACCCGTAAGCTGGTAGTTAGACGAACTCAGTGTCGCCGTGGTCGTTCCGTCGTAGATCTTGGTGGGATTGCCGATGATGCTGGCAGTCAACTGCTTTTGGTTGATTGTGCCAATTGCGGCCGATGCCGTACCCGCCAGCTTGTAGCCGTAAACGGCAATGGCACCGGTAGCATCCGTGAAAGTGAAGTTCGCACCTGATGCGGACGACGTAACCGAAATGTTCGCGCCCGCGTTTGCCGATGCATACGTACCGGTTGCAGAGCCACTCGCAATCTGGTCGCCGTTCACCAGACCCGACGTCGTGAAATTCGCGCTGGTGAGCGACGCCGATGTGGTGCCGTCGTACGTTTTCGTCACGCTACCGGTAAGACCGGTGATCGTAACGGTCGGCGCCAGGCTATACAGAAAACCGTTGCCGGCTCCCAGTGCTGCGGTCTGGTAAGGCGCGTTGTACTGAATGAAGTTGGGCGTTAGGCCGCCAGTAGTGTTGAGCGTCGGACTCGTTGAGTAGATCAACCAAGGGTTGGACGTGCCCGTGCTGACCGCCGCGCTTCCTTCGCCGTTGATGAAATTGTTGGCGCTGGCCAGCGTGACGCCTGCGTTGCCGATGATCGAACCTACGTAGGTTTGCCCCGAGCCGGTGAACGAACCGATGCTGATATTTGCGGCCGTCGCGCCGGTTTGCCCAACACCCGATTGCATCAGCACGCGGCCGGAGCCCGTGACCGGCGCATTCACATAGATCGCGTTGTAAGCCTGCAAAGTGAGGGTTGCGGTACTTCCCCAGCTAATGGGCGCGTCGACATTGATATCGCCCAGGCCGGACGACTGCACACCTACACCGGTGGCACCTGTCGCCGTGGTCGTTTCGGTAACGTTGGTGCCGCCGTTAAGTGTGTTGGATATCGTAGTCGCCGAAGGGCCGTCGATGGTCAGATCTGTCGGATCGACCAGCCACGTACCGGCAGCACCATGCGGAGAAGCCGCAGTAATGCGCGTGGTGCTCGCTAGATTGAAGTTGGCGGCAGATGTTTCGATCGACCCGCCGTTGCCACCATTGGGCGCACTCGCATCGAGCGTGCCGCCGACATTGACCGTTCCCGCCTCCATGCCGCCAAGCAAGGTGATCGTGCCGTTGTGGTTCTGCACCGTTTGCGCTTGCACGACGCCGGTATTGTTGACGGCGCTCGCCAGCACCGCATCTTTCGCGCCCGCAGTCATGATCACCTGACCGCCGTTTGCCACGATCAGCTGGCGATTCTCCGCAAGATTGTTCAACGTGCTTTGATCCACCTGCACGTGCAACAGCTTGTTGCCGCCGAAGGTGAGCGTGACGGCACTGCCGCCTCCCAGCGCCACCGTGCCCAGTTGCGCGCTTACGGCGCCCTGGTTGGAAACCTGATTGGCGAGCAGCGCAACATAGCCACCGTTGGCTGCCGTGATCGTGCCCTGGTTGATGACGCTACCTTTGCCCGAGCCACTGAAATGGCGACTGTCGGAAAGCAGAGTGCTGTCATCCAGATCCAGTGTGGAGGCCACCAGGCCGCCGACATTCACCTGTGCGCTTTGCCCAAACAAGATGCCGTTCGGATTGATCAGCCACACCTGGCCGTTGGCATTGAGATGCCCGTAGATCTCGCTAGGCGTGCTGCTGAAAATACGGTTCACCGCAATCGCGCTACTGCCCGGCTGCAAGAAATCCACCGTTTGATTGGCCGCAATGTTGAAGCTCTGCCAATTCAGCGTCAGCGTCGAGCTGTCCTGCCGGATCGTAGTGGTGTTGCCCACCTGCTGAATCTGGCCCGAGCCCGACATGATCTGCCCGCCCACTGGACCATTGCCCGCGTAAGCGACACCGGCCGCGCACAGCGAGGCCGTCAGCGCGGACAGCATCAAGGCGCGATGGCCAACCATGCGTTTGCGCGATACGTGGGCCGGTGCAGCGCGAGTAGCCAGTTCGGATGCCGGCACCCACTGCTCGCTGGCGCGGTTCCAACACAAACGATAAATATGATTCATAAAACAACCACCCATGCGTAGGTACCGAGGAACCCACTTGCCTTCCAGGCACGCGGAACCCTCAGTGGAATGGCGTTACAAATGAAAAGAGCGAGGGGAACCCTCGCTGCCCCTGTAGGCAGACAAGCAACGCAACGACAGATCGCCGTACAGCGACCTGCTGATGAAATTAAGTGGGTCGGTGCGCACAAAACGACGCGTACCAACGAACTGCAACGATCCGTCGACGCGCGCTCACGCTGCGCCGAAAACGCCCCCTGGTCGATCTCATTGCCCCCTGTCCTCCCTACAAAACTTGCAGCGGAGTGGCTTCTAAGTTGCCCGACGATGCGATCCGTCTGTTTTGAACAAGCCTGCCGTCTGCGTTTTGCCAATCAAATTGCAAAAGTGTGAACCATGTCACTAGGACCTTGACGAACTTTTGACAATGGTAATCCAACGCCGTTGAAAGTCGCAACGATTTACGGTACTAGGCAGGTTTTCAGGCGTGATAACTGTCGACGACGCAGCCGGAGCCGGCCCGCAGCAATGCTTAGGGCGGCGGCATATCGGTTGGGGACTCCGGATCGAGGACGCAAACCTCTGCCAGCGCCTCGTGAGGGCATCGGCAATGAGCTATCTCGCCCATATTTATCAGTGAGTTACCACCACACCATCGGCTGACATGGATCAGGCGGCGGAACGCTGCCGCGCTCGGGGAGGCCTGTATGGAGGGTTTAAGCATCTTGCGGGCGCTGCCGCCCCAATACCGGGGCGGCAGCATTTTGGCTGTTACTGATGGCCCTGGGTCAGCTCATCGGCCAGTCGCGGCAAGTTGTAGACCTTGCGTACGGCCTCGACCAGCGCGGCCGTATCCACGGCTACTGCACGGTTGTTGCTGCCGTCGTAGACGAAATCGCCGCCGAGCGAATGGATGTTGCCGTCAAAGATTAGGCCGACGGCATGCCCCTGGCGATCGATCACAGGGCTACCCGAGTTACCGCCGATGATGTCGTTGTCAGTGACGAAGTTCATCGGTGTCGATAGATCCAGCTTGTCTTGCGCCTTGATCCAGCTATCGGGCAGTTTGAAAGGATCGGCACCGGTGGCGCGCTTGTACAAGCCATCGAAGTGTGTAAAAGGCGGTACCGGCTCACCGTTTTCATTCCAGCCTACGACCTTGCCGTAGGAGAGACGCTGCGTGAAGGTCGCGTCGGGATAGCTGGAAGTGCCATCGCGGTCGAAGCGCGCCTTGGCTATTGCCTCGTCGGCCTTGTCGGTGGGTGCCTTCACGTCGTCTTCGTAGGCTTTACGAATCTTGCGTGCCTCCGGATCGACCTGTCGTGCCAGCGCGATCATCGGATCAGTGGACGCCTCGATCGCTTTTTCGCCGCCATCCCAAAGCTGCTTGCGCACGGCGGCGTCACCTAGTTTGGTGCCGCTGACCAACTGCTGTGCAAGCTGATCGGGCGATTGTTTGCCGAGCACTTCATGCACCGTTGGATCGTCCGCGCCGAGTGCCTGACGAAATTTGCCTAGTGACCAGGCAAGCAAGTTTTGCTCGTACTGCGGGTAATACGGGACGTCGGATTCCACAGCTTGTTGCACGGCCGGGAGATTCGCATCACGAAAATCCGGCAGGCGATCGGCATCGGGCTTGGTGCGTTCGGCAGCGGCGCGAACCAGTGTGCGGGCATCGTCAAAAAGCTGGCCCATCTGGTCGCCAAACGCTAGCCCACCCTCTAATTGCAGATAACGAACGCGTAGATCCTTCGCACGCTGTTGCGCGCGCGTAAGGTCGGCCCACGGATCGCCGTATTTGGCGCGTCGCTGCGGTGTCGCTGCCATCCACTGACGCAAAGCCGCATCTTGCTGTTTCTTTTGCTCGATGAACTGCTCGTCGTTCAATGTCTGCAACCAGCCACTGAAAACCTTGATGCCGTTTTCGATGCCGAACTGCAGATCCTGCGATTCCTTGGCTTGCTGCGCGCCGCCACGACCGTATTGCCACAGCACGCCGCGCAATTCGGAAAGCAACGCATAGACAGGCACGATCTGGTAATCGCGCTGTGCTGACAATTCCGTCCAGGTCAATCCGCGACGAGTCGAGCCGGGATTGCCAACGACGAAGGTCATGTCACCCGCCCTCGGTCCCTGCGTGTCGAACTTGAAGTATTTCGGCGTGTTCGCCGGCTTACCGTCGATATATGCACGGAAGAACGTTACATCCAGGTCGTAGCGGGGAAAGTTGAAGTTATCCGGATCACCGCCGAAGAAAGCAATGCTCTGCTCTGGTGCGAAAACCAGGCGCACGTCCTGATAGCGGCGGTACTTGTATAGCGCGTAGCTGCCGCCGTTGTAGAGCGTGATGACATCGCAGCGCCACGTCTTGGCATCGCCGTTGACGCAACCCTTCTCCAGCTGGCTGTCGATTTCATGCTCGGCCTTGATGCGGTCGGCGCCACTCTTGCCGGCCGTGGCCGCATTCACTTGAGCGGTGACATCAGTGATGGATTCGAGCTGATTGAGCTCGACATCCGGGCACTTCGGTTCGTCTTCTGGCTTGAGGGCGATATATCCATTGGACATGTAATCCTCATGCCCCTTGGACAACTGCGAGAGACAGGCATTGGCGCAATGGTGATTAGTCATCACTAGGCCATTGGCCGAGACGAACGAACCAGAGCATCCTTCCGCCAGCCGCAATGCCGCGTGCTGCACCAGATCTATCCACTGCGGGCTAGGCGTAAAGCCATAGCGTTGCTGCATTTGCTTAACCGGCAAGTGATCCATGGTCCACATGCCTTCATCCGCGATGGCCGCACCTGCCCCAGCAACGAGCATGCCAGCCAATGCAAAACAGAACATCTGCTTCATAGCGATCTCCCTGTGGAGGAAGGGTCTCGATGCAGCCCTTCGCAGTGCCTCGGAGTATGAGATCGGCGTTACGGCGCAACAACGTTACCCTTGGCATAGGGAGCTGTCTTACATGCGCATGGGACAGCGCGTTAAAAAACGCGCGATGTACTCAGTGCACGTGACCCGGCGCTGCCTGGGCGTCAATCAGCACTACGTCTTGCGAGACGATCAACCGTTCGATGTCATAGCCTGCATCGGCCCAGGCATCGAGCCCACCGAGCAAAGGACGAACCCGGCGATAGCCACGCATCATCAAGCCCTTTGCGGCGGTGGCGGCAGATACTTCGTTTGGACAGCTGCAATAGATGATCACGTCCTGATCGATCGGCACATCATCGAGATCTCGATCAATGCCGCGCAGATCAACCATCAAAGCGCCGGGAATGATCCGATTATCGATCACGCGCGAGGCCTGCGAACGCACATCCACCACGACTGGCGTCTGGCCATCTTCGATCATCTGATGCAGTTCATCGACGGTAATGCGCGCCAAACGCAAGGAAAGCAGCAATCGACGACGCTGCCACCACTTCACCAACATGTAGGCCGCCAAAAGCGCACCGAGGACTTCGACGGCGGCGATACCCGCGTTGGCCATAAGCACCAACACGTCATCGATTTGTTTCGCGAAGACGTAGCCCAGTCCTACAACCACGCCGATCCAGATCAACGAGCCAATAGCGTCGAACAATACGAAGACAGGTGCACTGAGTTTCATCGCGCCCACCAACGGAGGCGCAATCGTGGAAAGGCCCGGTACGAACTTCGCGATCAGCAAGATCTGTCCTCGCCAGCGCTGGAAGCGCAGCTCGGACTGTTTCACGCACGAATCGGGCGACAACGAAATGCGGCACAGCGTGCGCATCACCGCCGCCCCGAAATAACGCCCCGCCCAGTACCAGGCCAGATCGCTGATCAGGCAGGCGATCAGCGCCACCGCGATCACCGCAAGCAGCGGCAGCTTGCCGGCAGAAGCCAATGCGCCGGCCACCACCAACGTCGGGATGGCGGGCACCGGCACACCTGCCTGCTCCACCAATACATTGACGAAGACCAGCAGCAAACCGTATTCCGCAATCAACGCAATAATCGCATGCGTCACCGTAGTGACCCTCGATCAGAATTTCCGAAAACCGGATGCCTGCATCGTTGGGGCAAAAGGCGCGCAATGCAAGGTGCAACGCGCTTGTCGCAGTGCAAAAACCGTCATTCCGGCGCTGCCTGGAATGACGGTCATGCAAAGGCGCGGACCAGCCTCAGGATTTCGCTTCTTCAGCCAGCAGCGTGCGGTAAATCAGGCCACCCACCGCGCCGCCGATCAGCGGCACCAGCCAGAACATCCATAGCTGGTGGACCGCCCAGGTGCCCTGGAACAACGCCACACCCGTGCTACGCGCCGGATTGACCGAGGT
>CAJCJD010000194.1 GCA_903970555.1 Vulcanimicrobiota bacterium | reverse complement strand
CCTTCATGAACAGCACCACGCGGTGGTCCTTGAGCAGGTTTTCGATTCGTTCGCGGGTGGTGGTGTCGAGGGACATGCGGGGCTCCGGCAAAGAACGCTAATGATACGCCTCATATGCCGGCGGAGCGGAGCGGCTTCAAGGCTCGCTTGGAGCGTTTTTGCGACTCTTTCCCAGGCAGCGCGGCGCCTGGGATCGGCCGTGGTGACGCGCTTAAGCGGCTGGGCGTAGATCCTCGTCCACTTCCCGCTTGCCGCGACGGGCAAGAGGGGCCAGCGCCAAGGCCGCCGTGCGCGAGGGCAGCACCAGCTCTCGGCTGGCGCGTCCCAGCGCGGTGGGTTGCTCGCTCCAGTGGATCAGCTCCATCGCGCCTACTTCATCCTCGACCAGGGCGGTGCAGTGCTCCACCCAGTCGCCGTCGTTGAGATACACCACGCCGTCGATGGTGCGTACCTGGCCGTAGTGGATGTGGCCGCAGATATGGCCGTCCATGCCGCGCTCGCGCGCATCGGCGGCCACGCGCTCTTCGTAGGCGCGGATGTAGGCCAGCGCCTTGCCGATGTGCGATTTCACGATGATCGATAGCGGCAGATACGGCAGCGCCATGCGGCGGCGCCAGGCGTTGACGCGGCGGTTACCCCAGCAGATGAAGCGATGCATCGCCTCGCCGATATGCAGCATCCAGCTGCGTCCGATCTGTTCCGGGTCGTATTCGTCGCCATGACTGACACGGTAGCGGCGCCCGTCGGCACCCACGTGAACGGCGTCCAGTTCGATGCGTACGCCGCAGATGGATTGCCCCACCATGCCTCGGAACGCCGCGTCATGGTTGCCTGGGATGTAGGTCACCTCGACCCCGCGACGCGCCATATCCAGCACTTCGGCGATCACGGTGCCGTGGTCCGGGTGCCACCATCGGCGGCGGCTCAGGGATTCAAGATCGATGATGTCGCCCACAAGGTACAGCTTCTGGCACTGCAGTTGCCGGAGGAAATCCAGCAAATAAGCGGCCTTGCAGTCTGGTGTGCCCAAATGGACGTCGGATATGAAAACGCTGCGGCAGCGAAGGATGGCCATGGCATAGGTCCCCGGTAGGTTGCCGGGATCACAGTCTCGTACTGCAACGTCACCGTGGGATGGCGAAATGGTTGCAGAGAGATTGCCGTGGGCTTTTTTAGAGGGTTTTTAGTGAAGGGCGGCCCGGACGACCGGTTCGATCACCGCCGTCCATAACGCGTACTGGGGGCCCGAGGGATGCAGCCCATCATGTGCCACAAACCAGGCGTGGTCGCGGGAAATGCCGGTGATATTCACGAAATGGGCCCCGGCGTGAATGGCTTCGTCGCGGGCGATGGCGTTGAATACATCCAGCTCATGCGTAATTTTCGCCACATCCCGGCCGCTGGCATGCCCGAACGGCGTCACGCCCCAATCGGGAATGGAAACCACCACCACGCGCTCGGCACGCTGGTTTGCCAGCGCAACGGCGCGCAGCAACAAGCTGTGGAACTGGTTCCGGTATTCCCCCGCCGAGCGACCGCGATATTGGTTGTTCACGCCAATCAGCAGCGTGACCAGGTCGTAACTGGCTGCGAGATTCGCCTTGTCCATGCCGGCGGACAACTCGTCGGTCGTCCAGCCGGTCACGGCCACAATCTGCGGATCGTCGATCGCCACGCCGTGCTTGCGTAACTTTTCGACCAACTGCACCGGCCAACGCGCGTGGGCGGGAACATCCTCGCCGATGGTGTAGGAATCGCCCAGCGCAAGGTAATGCAGCGGCATGGGTCAGGCGACTGCAGTGGCGGCGGGTGTCGATTGTTCGGCAGCCATTCTCTCCAGCACACGTTCCATGCGCACGAACACTTCGCGCAGCTGCGTTGGTTGCGGCAGCAGAGTGAGGCGCACATGACGGCTGGTCGGTACGTTGAAGCTGGAGCCGGGGACCACCAGCACGGATTCCTCTTCCAGCAAACGTAGCGCGAAGGCATCGTCGTTGAAGTTGGCGATACGATCGCTGCGTACGCGCGGGAACGCATAGAGCGCGCCGCCCGGTGTCACCAGATCCAGATAACGGCTCGCGGCGACGCCATCGAGCACAGCTTGGCGAGCATCATGCAGTCGACCGCCCGGCGAAGTGAGCGCGCCAATGGTCGGCGTATCTTGCAACGCCGGAATCACTGCCCACTGCGCCGTGACATTCGCACACAAGCGCAATGCAGCCAGCAGCTGCAGTGCGTCGCGATAGTCGTGCGTGCGCGCCGGATCGCCGGAAAGGCTCAGCCAACCAACGCGATAACCGCAAGCGCGATGCACTTTGCTCAAACCGCCGAAGCTGATGCACGGTGTGCTGCCCGCGACTTCCGCTAGCGGTTGGAACACGGTGCCGTCATAGAGCACTTCGTCGTAGATTTCATCGCACAGCAACAACAAGCGATGGCGTGTTGCGATAGCGACGATTTGTTCCAGCAGCGCGCGCGGATATACCGCGCCGGTGGGATTGTTCGGATTGATCAGCACCAATGCGCGCGTGCGCGGCGTGATCAACGCTTCGATCTCTTCCGGATCGGGCATGTGCCGATGCTCGGCCAGGCAGCGGTAATAGCGCGGCACGCCGCCGTTGAGAATGGTGGCGGCGCTCCACAGCGGATAGTCGGGGCTGGGCAGCAGCACTTCGTCGCCGGGTTGCAGCAACGCGCGCAGACTCAAATCGATCAGCTCGCTAACGCCGTTGCCGATGAAGATACGTTCCACTTCCACATGGCGCGCGCCGCGTGCGCGTTGTTGCGCGGCGATCGCTTCGCGCGCTTCCTCCAAACCTTGCTCATGACCGTAGGCTTCGCTTTCATGCAGGTGCGCGGCGATGGCTTCGCGCAAATGAGCGGGCACGGAAAAGCCGTAACGGGCGGGGTTGCCGATATTGAGCTTGATGATCGGCTGTCCAGCCGCTTCCAGGTCGCGCGCACGGCGGGTGAGCGCACCGCGGATTTCATAGCGCACCTCGGCCAGATGCGCGCTTGGTTTGATCGGGGCCAATGGAGGAATCCTTAGTTTCTTCGGGAAAACCCGGCATACCGCCGGTTCAACCCGATGCTAACAGCGTAGGGATGCTTCGTGGGAGGCGCCGCGGGGTAGGAATCGTGGCAGACGACGGGCAGGGGCGCGGCCATGCATAATCCAACCTATGAGCGATGCACAGACCATCGAACAGCTCCGGCATATCGGCTGGCGCGGACAGGCCTTACCGGGCGACGGACGACAGTTGGCACGCGTGGTCGCCCAGCATCGCGCCGGCTACGAACTGCACGACGGCAGCCATGTCTTCGGCGCCCAGCCCGCCGGTCATTTCCTCAAGCGCGGACTCGATCCGGCCGAGCGGCCGGCGGTGGGCGATTTTGTGGAGATCGAACTGGGCAAGCCCCCGCATATCGTTATCGTGCAGCCTCGGCGCACGGTGCTGTCGCGCGCGGCGGCGGGCGAGCGCTACGAGCGTCAGGTGATCGCCACCAATATCGATTATGTCCTAGTGCTAACCGGGCTGGATGGCGACTTCAACCCGGCGCGCATCGAACGTTACCTCTCGCTTACGGAAGGCTCCGGTGCGCAACCGGTGGTGATTTTGAGCAAGCTGGACCTTCGTGAGGAAAGCACCGCCCGCATCGACGAATTGCGCGCACGGCTGCCAGCCGGCACGCCGATCCACGCGATCAACGGCAAGGACCCGGCCAGCGTTGCGGCGTTGTCCGCTTACCTGAAGCTCGGCGACAGTGCGGTGCTGGTCGGCTCCTCTGGCGCCGGCAAATCCACGCTCACCAATACCTTGCTGGGCACCCAGCAGATGGCCACCAGTGCCGTGCGCGAGCACGACAGTCGCGGCCGCCACACCACTACGTACCGGGCCCTGCTGCAGCTGCCCAGCGGCGGTTGCTTGATCGATACGCCCGGCATGCGCGAGCTCAAGCTCACTGGCGAGGAAAACCTGGATCTGTTCGCCGACATTGAGGCGCTGGCCGAAAACTGCCGCTTCGCCGATTGCGGCCATGGCAGCGAGCCAGGGTGTGCCGTGCAAGAAGCCCTGGACGAAGGCGAACTCACGCCCGAGCGCTGGCGCAATTATTTGAAACTGCGTGACGAGCGCGAAGAGCAAGCGGCCATGCTGGAATCGCGCTTGCGTCGCCAACGTGGCGGGCGGCCTCCTGCGAAGCCGCACGGTCCGCGTGGTTCGCGCGACAAGGAATGACCGCATCATGAGTACGTCTGCTGAAAACATTCCAGCTGGACTGGAACATTACGCTGCACTCGACAAGCGCCTGCTCGCAGCGGTGCGCGGCATCCATATCCTGGCGACCGTCAGCTGGCCCGCGTCGCTGGAAGACCGCATGATCGAGGAGTACGGCAGAGGTCAGTACACCTTGCCGGATGTGAGCTACAAGACGCCGGATCTGTCAGAGGTACGCAAGGAACTCGCCGCCATCGAAAGCGAGGCGGGCGATGGCGATCCGATGGGCGAATATCTGCGCCGCACGGCCGAATCCTGGCGCATCGCCGCCGAAATGCTCGAAGCGGTGGGTACTGCAGGTGTCACTGCGCCATCCATCCAGCTTTACGGGCGCCCCGGTGATGCCATTCCGGGCAGCGATCGCAG
Source organism: Vulcanimicrobiota bacterium (assembly GCA_903970555.1). Lineage (GTDB taxonomy): Bacteria > Pseudomonadota > Gammaproteobacteria > Xanthomonadales > Rhodanobacteraceae > Dyella_B. The sequence goes on along the minus strand of CAJCJD010000194.1, from coordinate 27,126 downwards.
CAACCTCGATGCCGCGCACTACTTCGTCGAATTGTCCGACGAACTTGGCGCGGATCTTCAAGACGACGACATCGCGGCCAACATCCCTGCTGAAACGTTGCGTACCGATCTGAGCAAGGTGCTCGACGATTTCTTCGGCGCAGGCACGATTGCCGTCGAGGTGGACAACGATCTCACCGCCAAAGCTGCCGCCGGTGCCACGCGCATTCGTCTGCGCGGAGGCACGCGCTTCACGCAATACGATCGTCATCAACTGCTCAATCACGAAGCCTTCGTGCATTCACTGACGGCACTTAACGGACGCGCCCAACCAGTGTTGGCCTCGCTGGCGCGCACGTCGCCGCGCGTCACGGCGACGCAGGAAGGGTTGGCCGTATTCGCCGAGCTGATGTCCGGCGCGATCGATATCGCGCGGCTCAAACGCATCAGCCTGCGCATCCTGGCCATCGACATGGCGCTGAATGGCGCGGACTTTGTCGAGGTCTATCGTTTCTTCAATCGTTGCGGGCAAAGCGTGGGGGATAGTTTCCATTCCGCGCAGCGCGTCTTCCGTGGCGTGCCGCTGACCGGCGGCGCAGCATTCGCCAAGGACAACGTTTACCTGTCCGGCTTGCTCGACGTGCACACCTTCTTCCGCTGGGCGTTGAAGGAACGGCGCATGGATCTGCTGCGCTATCTGTTCGCCGGTAAGCTGACCCTGCATGACGTGATGAGCCTCGAGCCGCATTTCGCCACCGGTGCCATCGTGCCGCCGCGCTGGCTGCCGCCGTGGATGCAGCATGTGCACGGCTTGGCCGGGAAGCTGGCGTTCTCGTTGTTTATCAATCGCATCCGGATGTCAAAAGTCGAAGCGGAGTCGTTGTCCCTGGGCGTATAGCGGTTTTTGCCTTTCTTGCCGCAGGCGGCATGCGCTAAATCCGAGCTATACGACACAAAAGCCTACGCGCGATGTCGGCCATGGGAAAAGCGGCCCGGTGCTACCATGCCGGATGCCGCCAGGGCGGCCCCTTTTCCCACTTTCGCCGTACAAAAAGCATCCGATGGCCCACTCCGACGATTTCCGCCAAGCCGCTCTCGAATATCACCGCCTCCCGCGCCCCGGCAAGATCAAGGTCTCGCCAACCACGCTGCTGGTTACGCAGCGTGACCTGTCGTTGGCGTATTCGCCCGGCGTGGCGTATGCGTGCGAGGCGATCGTCGAGGATCCGAGCAGCGCCAGCGAACTGACCGCGCGTGCCAATCTTGTTGCAGTCATCACCAACGGCACCGCTGTGCTGGGCCTGGGTGATATCGGGCCGCTGGCCGGCAAGCCGGTGATGGAAGGCAAGGGCGTACTGTTCCAGAAGTTCGCTGGCATCGATGTATTCGACATTGAGCTCAACGAGCGCGATCCGGACAAGCTGGTCGAGATCATCGCCTCGATGGAGCCCACCTTCGGCGGCATCAACCTGGAAGACATCAAGGCACCGGAATGCTTCATCGTCGAGCGCAAGTTGCGCGAGCGGATGAAGATTCCGGTCTTCCACGACGATCAGCACGGCACCGCCATCATTGTCGGTGCAGCGGTCCTCAACGCGCTGGAAGTGGCCGGCAAGAAGATCGAGGACGTGAAAGTAGCCACCACCGGCGTGGGCGCGGCGGGCATAGCCTGCCTGGACATGCTGGTGGCGCTGGGCGTAAAGCCGGAGAACATTCTCGCTTACGACCGCGAAGGCGTGTTGTATATCGGTCGCGACGACTTGGATCCAGACAAGCAACGTTATGCGCGCGACACCAAGGCGCGCACGCTGGCCGAGATCGTCGATGGCGCGGATATTTTCCTGGGGCTTTCCGCCGGCGGCATCCTGAAGCCGGAGATGGTCGCCAGCATGGCCAAGCGCCCGATCATCCTGGCGCTGGCCAATCCCTACCCGGAGATCCTGCCGGAAGACGCCAAGAAGGTGTGCCCGGACTGCATCATCGCCACCGGCCGTTCGGATTATCCGAACCAGGTCAATAACGCGCTGTGCTTCCCCTACATCTTCCGCGGCGCGCTCGATGTGGGCGCCACTGGCATCAACGAGGCGATGAAGCTAGCGTGCGTGCGCGCCATCGCGGCGCTGGCGCGGATGGAATCCGGTGACCTGGCCGGCGCTTATGCCGGTGAATCGCCGACCTTCGGGCCGGAATATCTGATCCCGCGCCCGTTCGATCCGCGCCTGTTGGTGATGCTGGCTCCCGCCGTGGCCAAGGCGGCGATGGAGTCGGGCGTGGCGACGCGCCCCATCACCGACATGGAGGCGTATCTCGAAAAGCTGGCGCAGTTCATCTATCGCACCGGCTTTATCATGAAGCCCGTCTACGAGCGCGCGCGCGCTGATCGCAAGCGTGTGGTGTATGCCGAAGGCGAGGAAGAAACCGTACTGCGCGCGGTGCAAACGGTGGTCGACGAAAAGTTGGCTTATCCGATCTTGATTGGCCGTCCAGACGTGATCGAAACGCGTATCGAGCGCATGGGTTTGCGCATCCGCCCAGGCGTCGATTTCGAGTTGACCAATATCAACGACGACCCGCGCTTCAACGAGTATTGGCAGCACTACCACGCGCTGACCGAGCGTCGCGGTGTGTCGCCGGCAGCGGCAAAGAATCTGCTTCGTTCTCGCCCCACCTTGATCGCCGCGATCATGGTCGAGCGTGGCGAGGCCGATGCCATGATCAGCGGCCTGGTCGGTCGTTATCACAAGAAGCTCGGTTACATCCGCAGCGTGTTCGGTCTCGACCCAGGCGTGCAGTGCACCTCGGCGATGAGCGGCGTGATCAACGACAAGGGCAACTGGTTCTTCCTCGACACGCATGTGCAATGCGATCCCACCGCCGAGCAGATTGCCGAAGCAACGCTGCAAGCCACATATCGCCTGAAGCTGTTCGGCATCGAGCCGAAGGTGGCGTTGCTCTCGCACTCCAACTACGGTAGCCACGAGAACGCCAGCGCCGCCAAGATGCGCGAGGTGTTCAAGATCCTCAAGATGCGTGCGCCCAAGTTGGAAGTGGATGGTGAAATGCAGGCCGATACCGCGTGGGATGAATCATTGCGTCAACGCATATTCCCCAACACCACGCTCAGTGGTCGCGCCAACCTGTACGTGATGCCGAACCTTGATGCGGCGAACATCACTTACAACATGGTGCGCGTGATGACGGACGGCGTGGCGATCGGGCCCATCCTGATGGGTGTGGACAAGCCGGCACACATCCTTACGCCGTCATCGACGGTGCGGCGCGTGGTGAATATGACGGCGATCGCGGTGGTCGATGCACAGATCCGTGCCGCGCAGGGTGAGCGCAGCTGATGCGTCCGGGGTGAGCGTTTGTTCACCCCATCTAGCTGATACAGAAGCGGCCGTCATCGGCCGCTTTCCTGTTTCTTAGGTCTTCAAAATCGAGTGCTGTCTTCAGTACGGACGGGGCCTCTATCCATGCGCATACGTATGTAAGGCCTGGCAATTGGCGGGATCGCCGCATGGCGGCTAGAATCGGAGGACTTAGCTCGTCCTGCGGCGAACATGCCACGCGGTTTCCTCCCGTGCCGGCCCCCAGTCACCGGATCGATGCCACGGTTTCGTCGCTTTCCCCCAGCGACGCGCATTCACCGCAAGTCGGCGCCCGGCGCCGCGGAGACGTTCCATGGATCAGCTCGACGACATCCTCCACCAGGACCTCGACCCCACCGAAACCCAGGAATGGGTCGAATCGCTCAACGCCGTCATCCATCGCGAAGGCACCGAGCGAGCGCATTACCTGCTGGAGCGCCTGGTCGATTCGACACGTCGCTCGGGCGGCTACCTGCCGTTCGATCCCACCACCGAATACGTCAACACCATTCCGCCGCACCTCGAGGCCAAGACCCCGGGCGATGGCGCGATGGAATGGCGCATCCGCACGCTGATCCGCTGGAACGCCATGGCAATGGTGGTGCGTGCGAATCGCAAGCCGGGCGAACTCGGCGGCCATATCGCAAGCTTCGCGTCGTCCGCGACGCTGTATGACGTCGGCTTCAACCATTTCTGGCGCGCACCCAGCGCCGATCATCCCGGCGACCTGGTGTTCCATCAGGGCCATTCCAGTCCGGGCATCTACGCGCGCTCATTCCTCGAAGGCCGCATCAGCGAGGATCAGCTCGACCTGTTCCGCATGGAAGTGGCCGGTCACGGCCGCGGCCTGTCGTCGTATCCGCATCCCTGGCTGATGCCCGATTACTGGCAGGTGCCGACGGTGTCGATGGGCTTGGGTCCGATCCAGGCCATCTACCAGGCGCAGTTCTGGAAGTACCTGGAGCATCGCGGTCTCGTTCCGAAGTCCGATCGCAAGGTCTGGTGCTTCCTGGGCGACGGCGAAACCGACGAGCCCGAATCGCTCGGCGCCATCGCACTGGCCGGCCGCGAAGGGCTGGACAACCTGATCTTCGTGATCAACGCCAACCTGCAGCGCCTTGATGGCCCGGTGCGCGGCAACGGCAAGATCATCCAGGAACTCGAAGGCGTGTTCCGCGGCGCCGGCTGGAACGCACTGAAAGTGGTGTGGGGCAGCTACTGGGATCCACTTCTGGCGCGCGACACCAAGGGCGTGCTGCGCAAGCTGATGATGGAAACCGTCGACGGCGAATACCAGGCCTGTAAGGCCTTCGGTGGCGCCTACACGCGCGAGCATTTCTTCGGCAAGTATCCGGAGACGCGCGAGATGGTCACCAACCTCAGCGACGACGACATCTGGCGCCTGAATCGCGGCGGCCACGATCCGCACAAGGTCTATGCGGCCTATCACCAGGCCGTGAACACCAAGGGCATGCCCACAGTGATCCTCGCCAAGACGGTGAAGGGCTATGGCATGGGCGCGGCGGGCGAGTCGCAGAATCCGACGCACCAGCAGAAAAAGCTGGACGACGAAGCCGTGCGTCACTTCCGTGATCGTTTCAATATCCCGGTGCCGGACGACAAGCTCAAGGACGTGCCGTACTACCACCCCGGCAAGGATTCTCCGGAAGTGCAGTACATGCTCGAGCGCCGCAAGGCACTCGGCGGCTCGCTGCCGCAGCGTCGTCGTCATACCGACGTCAAGCTCAAGACCCCGGATCTGAGCGGCTTCGAGCAGATCACCAAGGGCACGGGCGATCGCGAAATCTCCACCACCATGGCGTTGGTGCGCGGCATGAACCTGTTGCTGCGTGACAAGGCGATCGGTCCGCGCGTGGTGCCCATCGTCGCTGACGAAGCGCGCACCTTCGGCATGGAAGGCATGTTCCGCCAGATCGGCATCTATGCACCCTTCGGTCAGAAGTACCGTCCGCAGGACGCCGATCAGCTGCTGTATTACCGCGAAGACCAGAAAGGCCAGGTGCTGCAGGAAGGTATTTCCGAAGCCGGCGGCATGGCCGCGTGGATGGCTGCGGCAACCAGCTACAGCGTCAGCAACCAGCCGATGCTGCCGTTTTTCATCTACTACTCGATGTTCGGCTTCCAGCGCATTGGTGACTTGGCTTGGGCTGCAGGCGACATGCGTTCGCGCGGCTTCCTGATCGGGGGCACCGCCGGCCGCACCACGCTTAACGGTGAAGGCTTGCAGCACGAAGACGGCCATTCGCATCTGCTAGCCGGTGCGATTCCGAACGTGCGTGCGTACGATCCGACGTTCTCCTACGAAGTAGCGGTGATCCTGCAGGACGGCACGCGCCGCATGCTGGAAGACCAGGAAGACGTCTACTACTACATCACCGTAATGAACGAGAACTACGCCCACCCCGACCTGCCGCAAGGTGTGGAAGAGGGCATCGTCAAGGGCATGTACTTGTTCAAGGACGGTGGCAAGGCGAAGAAGGGCGAAACGCGCGTGCAACTGCTGGGTTCGGGCACGATCCTGCGCGAAGTCATCGCCGCTGCGGAGTTGTTGGAAAAGGATTTCGGCGTGACAGCCGATATCTGGTCCGTGCCGAGCTTCATCGAGCTGCGTCGTGACGGCTTCGATGCGGAGCGTTGGAATCGCCTGCATCCGGAAGCCGAGCAGCGCGTGCCGTATATCACTGGCCTGCTGCAGGGGCGCCAGGGTCCGGCGATTGCCGCCACCGACTATGTGCGTGAGTTCGCCGATCAGGTCCGCGCCTTCATGCCCGATGGCATGCGCTACACCGTGCTCGGTACCGATGGTTTCGGTCGCTCCGACACGCGCGAGCATCTGCGCGGCTTCTTCGAAGTCGATCGCTACTGGATTGCTCATGCCGCACTCGCCGCGTTGGCGAAAGACGGCAAGGTCAACGCCAAGGATGTGGCCCGTGCGATCCGCGAGTATAAGCTCGATCCGGATAAGCCGAACCCGCAGACGGTTTGATCGTCACCCAAAAAGAAACCCGCCAGCTGGCGGGTTTCTTTTTATCGAGCCATCATTTTCACGTTGGCCGGATCAATCCTCGTCGTCGCTGCGAAATACGCGGCGCAACAACAAGAAGGCGCCGATCGTGCCGGCCACGATAGCCACCGTGGCGGCAGGGTGGCGATTCACCTGGCGGCGCAGGCGACGGTATTGGTAATTTGCTTCATCCGCGAAATCCTCCGCGGCCTGGGTAATGCGCTTGCCCGCATCGCGACGATTGAAACGCCCCACCGCACGGCGTCCACGGGTCAATAGACCTTCGGCGGTCTCGGTGGCGCCGTCGGAGTAATGCCGTACGCGCGTGCTTAGGTCGTCGAGTCGACGTTCGATATCGGCTTGCCTGCTCATGAGATGCTCCACCGCTGTCCAGAAGCTAGACGTTGCCAGCGGTGACGTGAGCGCAGCGTTAACCGAAAACGCGATCGTTCAGCTAGCCTTACAGGCTGTATTTACCGCCGCGCTCCAGCGCGCGCTGATATGCCGGGCGCGCGTGAATACGTTGCAAGAACGCCTGCAGACGGGGATGGCGATCGTTCAGGCCGCCACGGGCCGCTGCGGCCTCCAGCGGAAAGCTCAGGGCGATGTCAGCGACACCGAAATCCGCGCCGCCGAACCATTCGGCCTTGGACAATTCGCCTTCCATGTACGACATATGCAGGGCGATCTGCGGATCGACGAAACCCTGCTGCACCTTGCCGGCGATGCCTTTGGCAATCGGCTTTACGAAGAACGGCGCAGGTGCGGTCTCGACGCGCCGAAACACCAGCTTCAGCAGCAGCGGCGGCATGACCGAGCCTTCGGCGTAATGCAGCCAATAATTGCTGCGCAACCGCGCTGGTGTCCCGGGCAAAGGGATCAGCCGATCCGCGCCATAACGATCGGCCAGGTACTCGATAATCGCGCCCGACTCGGCCAGCGTCAGTCCGTCATCGGTGACCACCGGCGATTTGCCCAGCGGATGCACCGCACGCAATTCAGGCGGCGCGAGCATGGTTTTCGGATCGCGCTGATAACGTTTGATCTCGTACGGCAAGCCGAGTTCTTCCAACAACCACAGGATGCGCTGCGAGCGCGAGTTGTTGAGATGGTGAACAGTGATCATGGCGCGTGTCCTTGGGCTTCCAGGCGAAATGCTGCGGGCTGGAATTCCGCGCGTATGCGCGTGCTGGATAGCCGATGGATGATCCAGCCCAGTAGCACACTGACAACGATGGCGGAGATGATCGAAAAGATGCGCATCGCAATAATAAAAGGCTGCATCATCGACATGAAACTTTGCATCGTCGCCATCGTTTCAGGCGGCGTATGTGGAGGTAGCGGAAAGTTTGTGTACGTGGATAGCGGAACCATCCACTGCATGATCGTTGCAGCGCACTTGTAAAGAATGCCCAGCACCATGAAGCCAATCAAAAGGCGGCGTGCCCATTCCTTGCGAAACAATACGCCGATCGCCGCGATCAACATCGCTAGCGCGAGAAAAAATGCGATGCTGCAAATCCAGAGGGCATGCGCAAACAACCAGGTCGACAGCACTGGCATGTTGGCGGGTAGTAGTGGTGTGGGAAACGCGTTCTGCTGTCTGAGTGGCAAAACCACCATTTGCATCACCACGCTTTCCATGAGCGCGAAGATACTTGTGAAGCTGGCAATACCGATGAAGATCCACGCCACCACGGTGACGAAGGTGGAGCGAGAAGGCGGTGGCATTCCCAAAGCGGACATGGACATTCCCCTGGTGCGAAAGCATCAGCATGGCCGAGCAGGGGCCTGCTGGCAAACGGAGCGCCCTACACAGTCTGGGAGGCGGTAGCCTGCTCTTGCGTAGCCTCTTCGAGGTGCAGCCTCTGACGCCGACGCAAGGTCGGGAACATCGCCATCCACAAGCCGACGACTACGAGCGTGCCGATGCCGCCGACCACCGCCGAACCCACGGCACCCAGCCATGCAGCCACCATGCCCGACTCGAACTCGCCTAGCTGGTTGGATGTGTTGATGAAGATGGAATTGACTGCGCTGACGCGTCCGCGCATGGCATCGGGCGTATCCAGCTGCACCAGCGAACCGCGGATCACCATGCTCACCATGTCAAAAGCGCCGAGCGCGAACAGCGCAATCAGCGACAACCACAGCACTGTGGACAGCGCGAAGACCAACGTCGCGACACCGAAGCCGGCTACCGACGCAAACATGATCATGCCGACACGCCGCTCCATGCTGTTACGCGCCAACCAGAACGACATCAGCAGCGCACCGACGGCGGGTGCGGCACGCAGCAGGCCAAGGCCCCATGGCCCCGTGTGCAAGACATCCTTGGCGAAAATCGGCAACAAGGCGGTCGCGCCACCAAGCAACACCGCAAAAAGATCCAGCGAAATCACCCCCAGCACATCTTTGCGCTCGCGGATGAAATGTACGCCGGCGAAAAGCGTCTTGAGCGTGGGCGGCTCGCGTTTCGGCGGCGCTTGCTCGTAACGCAGTTGGGACACCATGGTGGCCGCAATCAGATACAGCACGGCGGACACCGCATACACCACGCCGGGGCCCGCGACATAAAGAAAGCCACCGAGCGCCGGGCCCATGATCATGGCCGCCTGCATCGCCGAGCCGTTCACGGCCATCGCGCGCGGCAACAGGGACGGAGGCACCAATGCCGGCACCATCGATTGCATCGAAGGGGATTCGAATGCCTTCGCTACGCTGATCGTGAAAATCAGCGCCAGGATGCCGGCTTCATGGATCGCATGCAGAAAGGTCAGCGTGGCGAGCAAGACGATCGCCACCCATTCCACGATCTGCCCGATCAGCACGACGCGGCGCCGATCGAACTGATCGGCGATATGTCCAGCGGGGAGCGCCAACAGCACCGACGGGAAAAATTGCACCAGACCAATGAGGCCGAGGTCGAAAGCGCGGCCGGTCATCGCATAGATTTGCCAGCCCACGGCTACCGCCAACATCTGAAAGCCGAAGCTGGAGGCGGTGCGCGCGCACCAGAATGCAATATACGCGCGATGTTGAAACAACGAATCCGCCGCGCCTGGCGTGGGGGAAGATGGCATGAGGTTTCCTGTCTGGACGCGGCATTATCGACGCCTCCTGTTACCACGCATAGCCCGGGGAGGGGCGGGAAACGTGGCTTGGCTATGTAGAATCCGTCCTATGGGGATAAGCCGCGGTTTCAGTTTCGAAAGTTTCCAGCGCTGGCGACGGCCGTTCGAGATCGGCTTCTGGCCGGTGTTCTTTGTCGTCAACACGATCTTCAACGGCATCATTTCCGTGATGGATCATCCCGGTTTCCCGCCATGGCAGCCATGGGTATGGGAGTCGAGCAGTGCAATCCTGATGCTGATGTTGGTGCCAGCGCTGGTCGTTGTATCGCGACGGTGGCCGATCCGCTTCGAGACCTGGCAGAGCAATCTGCCGCGGCATTTGGTTTACAGCGTGCTGTTCAGCCTGATCCACGTCACCGGCATGGTTCTGTTGCGCAAGCTTGCCTATGCTGCGGCCGGGCATCACTACGATTTTGGGCCTTGGTGGCCCACTTTCGGCTACGAATACCTCAAGGACGTACGGACCTATTTCTGGATGCTCGTGGGCATCGGCCTCTATCGGCTCTGGGTGATGCGCTTCCAAGGCGAAGCCCTCCTGCTTGCCGAGCCGGACGTGGGGCCGCCTGTGGAATCCGTCGAGCAGCCCGAGCGTTTCCTCGTGCGCAAGCTCGGCAAGGAGTTCTTGCTGGCGGCCCGCGAAATCGAATGGCTGCAGGCATCGGGCAATTACGTGAACCTGCATGTGCGCGCTCGCGATTATCCCTTGCGCGTGACCATGGCCGGCATCGAAACACGGCTCGACGCGCAGCATTTTGTGCGTGTGCATCGCAGTTATGTGATCAACCTGGATTTTCTGTCGGAGATCGAGCCGCTCGATACCGGCGATGCGCGCCTGCTGATGCGCGATGGCATGAAGATTCCCTGCAGCCGGCGTTACCGCGCCGCCCTGCGCGAGCGTTTCGGGCAGCCTGCTGCCGGCTAGCGGGTTGCGTCGAGCTATGGCTCGTTCCAAGCTAGTGGCCTGTCCTTTACCGGTGTGCTGCCGATGACCCGCTCGCTCTTCCGTCATGCCATTGCCATCGCTGCCGTATGCGGTTTGCTAGCTCTCACCGCCTGTTCGCAGCAGGATCAGAACACGCCCTCGCCGGCAGACGCCGCCAAGGCGCAGGCGCAGACCGAGGCCGCTGAGGCCACCAGTCAGTTGCAAACTTATCGCCAGATGCTGCAGATGAAGAACGACGAAATGGCCTCGCAACTCGGCGAGGAGATCGTCAAGCAATTTCCGAATTCCGATGCGGCCAAGGAAGTACAGCAGACACTCCCCCAAGTGGAGCAGCGTTGGAAGCAAACCAGCGAAACACGTCGCCTTTCTGCGCTGTGGACCTATCAGGTCGGCCCGATGGAAGGCGGCACGCAATCCACGGCCAGCCTCTACAGCACGTCACCGTCCGGCGATCGCGCTGTGCGATTGGTGTTGCGTCGTCATACCAAGTGGGGTCAAAGCGTCTTCATGTTCGGCACCGGTCATGGCTTTGTCTGCAAGGGCAATTGCGTGATCCAGGCACAGTTCGACGGCAAGCCGCATCCGCTGCGCGCCTTCCTGCCCACCACTGGCGAGCCGGCGATTTTCATCCGCGATGACAAGCCTTTCATCGATGCGATGGAAAAGACCAAGCGCATCACCATGAATGTTGAGATGCAGGATGGTGGCAAGCAGACGCTGGTGCTCGAAGTTGGTGGTTTCGATCCATCCAAATGGACCGAGGTAGGCAAGAAATAATCGCTGTGCGCGAGGCGTGCGAGGCCGCATGTTCCACCACGGAGTTAGTGCCATGTCGAAAAAGCGAGCCTTGATAGGGATGCTGGCAAGTGTGCTGCTGGCAGCGTGCTCAAGCGTGCCCTACGCACAGCACCTGCAGCAGCGTCAGCGGGCGTACAACGCGGCGGCCGGTGCGCCGGTGCGTAGCTTCCGGCTGGTGCTGGGGGCTTCGATCTATTCGTGGGAGCCGCTCAGCGAAACGCAGCTGGTGGTTTATACGCTGCCCACGCGTGCATTTTTGATCGATGTCTGGCCTTGCAACAATCTAACTTTCACCAACGCCATCGGCCTGACCAGTTTTGCCGATCAGGTGCAAACGGGCTTCGACAAGGTGCTGACGGGCAGGGACTATGTCCCTTGTGCGATCAAGCAGATTCGTCCCGTGGATCTGGCGCAGCTGAAGTTGGAAAAGGAAGCGCAGCGTCACGTCGACACCATGCCGCGTGACAACGCCAACGGAACGCCGCCACCGTCTGGTAATCCTTAAACGATGAAAGAGCCGGAAATTTATTGCCCGCATTGCGCGTGGCGTCCGTTGGGCACGAGCCGCTGGCTTTGCTCCCATCGCATGGGCGGATGCGGCACGCAATGGAACACCTTTTGGACTGGCGGCGTTTGTCCAGGTTGTGCCTATCGCTGGGAAATTACCGCCTGCTTGGCATGCAAGCAGTTTTCGTTGCACAAAGAGTGGTATCACTGGCCCGAGTCGGAAACGCAAGAAGACCATCGCACGCGCGAGACGGAACAACCTACGACACATTGAACGGATCTGCGCGATTCGAGCGGCTCGCGTTCGCCATCCCTTCGGCTGCACCAGCGCGGTCAATCTTGAGTGTGCTGACGTGACCTGTTCAGCGCGGTCACGCCAGTAAGCAAGCAATACGCCTCAATGCAAGAACAGCTTCTCGCTGATGCGTGCCAGCGGTTTTTCCAGTGACTGCTGCAGCCGAGGTGGCAGATTCAGCGGTTTCAGCAGCATCTTCACCGTCATCTCGGCAGGGATGTGCCGACGTAGCAGCGCTTGCGCAGGGCCAGTCACCTTCTGGAATTGCGCCTGGTCGCCCATGTGCTGCGGATAGCACTGGTTGAACACGTGACGTAGCGCGATGTCGCTATCTTCGTTCCGGATCTCCTTGACCCGGCGCAACAGCGCACGGAAAACCTTATAGCGCCCCAGCCCCTCTTGCTCGCGATAACGAAGGAAGGCCTGATAGAAGTGCTTGTAGTGGCGCACTTCATCGCTCTTGATGTGGTTGGTGAGCTGCTTGAGCACGGGCTCGTCCACCATATCGTTCAAGGCGCGATACAGACTGGCCGTGCCGGTCTCCACGACGCAGCGCGCGGCCAGCTCCAGCCCGCGTGAGTGTTCCAGCTGATCGTTGGTGCAAAGGGCGCCGTAATCGTTCCAGAAAGCCTTGAAGCCGGCATCCCAATCGAATTCCGGCCAGACATGCCGCACGTAGGCGGCTAGGGCGCGGCCGTGTTGCAGTTCCTCATGCTCCCAGTGTTCGCGCAGCCAGCCTTGCAGCTCCAGGTCGCCCTCGAAATGTTCGATCAGGTTATGCGTGTACAGGTCCGAGCCGCTCTCGACGAACGATGCGCCGCAAAGCAGGAAAAAGAGGTTTTCGTTATGCCGGACACGCGCAATGTCGATGTCGGCGAAATTCAGGCTTTCCAGGGTCCATGGAAGGACGGGGCTGTAGTCCACTTGGAGTTTCCTGTGCAGAAAAGACCCTCCGACCCATGACAGATCGGGGACAACAGCATAAATGGTGAACGCTGCGGCGGATTAATGCCAGCCCACCATCCCTTCGCCAGGGTAGGGATTCTCAGCGGATGACCGTCACCGGCAGATGGGAGCCCGCCAGCACGTCATCGGAGACCGAGCCCAGCAGCCACCGGCCAAGGGTGCCGCGGGCAGTATGGCCGATCACGATGTGGTCGATCGGGTGTTGCCTGACTTGGTTGAGCAGCACGTCGCCGGGGCTGCCGTGGGTGATTTCCAGGTCCACCAGGGTGTCGGTATCCGGGGCAATGGCCCGTAGTTCCTGCAGTAGCTCCTGGGTTCGCTGGCTGGCCGAATCGGTGATCATCAGGCAACAGGCGTCGGCGCCACCCTGGGTGACCTGCAACACGGAAACCACCCGCACGCGGCCGCCCCCTGTGCGTGCCAGCTCCATGGCGAAGCGGAAAGCACGCTGCGAAGAGTCGGAACTGTCATAGCCGACCAGCGAATACTTGAGCATGTATCCTCCGTGGGAAGGGCCTGCTCACTATGATTCAATGATTCAGTGTGCGCGGCGTATCGTTAGTTAAGCATCAAGCCGTAGGAAACAACAGGCAGTACCGTGCACGTAATCGTCACAAGAATTTGCCGATCCTGAACGTCCTTGCCGTGCTTGCCGATCTGTTCAGTTTGTAACCTGGACACTGTCACAACGGCATTGACGACCGTAAACGCAATGTTAAGGAGACCTCCATGAGCAAGCGTACCTTCGGATTGACCGCCGCTGTTTTGATGTGTGCCGGCGGATTGGCTGGCTTGCCGGCGACCTCGGCCCATGCGGCCACTGCCCCGGTGAAGTGTCACCTGACGTATGAACTCGCTGGCTGGTCGGCGATTTACCAACACGCCACTGGTGGCGGACACGTGTCCTGTGACAACGGCCAACGTGCTTCGGTAACCATCAGCGTGCATGGCGGTGGTCTGACCGCCGGTAAATTCCGCGTCACCGGTCATGGCGATATCAGCAATGTGTACAGCATTGACCAGGTGTTCGGCAGTTATGCCCAAGCTGGTGCCTCGGCTGGCGTCGTGAACAGCGGCACCGCGCAGGTGCTGACCAAGGGAACGGCTTCGATTGCCCTGACCGGTACCGGTGAAGGCGTCAATCTGGGTGTGGCGGTCGACAAGTTCGATATCGAACGCTCGCATCACTAAGACAAGCGTGGCCTGACACGCCGCTGACAAAAGGCGCCTTCCTGGCGCCTTTTGTTTTTCTGCTCGTAGCAGCATGTGCGCACGGACTCGTGCACTCGCAGGCGCAGCGTATACTCGCCACACCGTGTGAGGGAGTGACGTCTATGCGTCGTTTTTGGATCGCGCTTGTGGCGATGTCGTTAGCTATATTAGTAGGCATACCGGCATTTGCCGGAGTGCATGCCGGCAATCCGCAAGTGGGTCAGGTTGCACCGAATTTCCATCTGCAGGATCAGAACGGTCACTGGCACACGCCGACTGATTTCCATGGTCATTGGCTGGTGTTGTATTTCTATCCCAAGGACTTCACGCCGGGATGCACCACCGAGGTGTGCACGTTCCGCGATGACATCGCCAAGTTGCGTCAGGCCGGTGCCGATGTCGCCGGGGTGAGTCTGGATGACGTGAAATCGCACGCGGAATTCGCGGCCAAATACCATGTGCCGTTTCCGCTGCTGTCGGATGCCGACCGTCAGGTTGCGACCAGCTATGGTGTATTGACCTCGGCCATCGGCATGCACTTCGCCAAGCGCACGACATTCCTGATCGATCCGAACGGCAAGATCGCCAAGATCTACCGAGACGTGGATCCTGAAAAAAATTCCGCTCAAGTGCTGAGCGATCTCATTACGTTGAAGAAGGCCTCGGCCTGATGCTGATATCCAAATCTGATCTGGGCCGCAGAACAAAGCTCGGGTTTACATGGTGGCGCATGCTGGCATGGGTGTTGCTGTTGTTGGCGGCTTATGGCTGCGTTCAATACATCCAGCACGCGCAGCAGGTGTGGGGTGTCTTGCAGTCGCAGCCTGCTGGCGACGAATCGAGTGTTTCCGCGCTGCATGGCATGCTGGCTTGGGATGTCGGCTACTTCGCGGCGGCGTTTATCGTGATCGTGGTTTGTGCCGGCTGCATCCTGCGGCAGGCATGGGCGCGACCGGTGTTGCGCGTGGTTGCCTTGGTTTTATGCGTATGGTTTGCCTATCGCGCGGTGTTGTCGTGGCAGCAGTGGAATGCGCTCAAGCAAGCCGCTGCGGCGCTCCTGGCAAGCGGGCCGTCCACGTTGCAGAGTGGGCAGTTGGCTTACCTTCAACGTCTCGCCTTGGTCAGTGCGGGAATAGGCGTCGTGGCTGTGTTAGTGCTTTTGTGGCTGGCCTGGCAACTGGGGCAGCCGGCCGTTCGCCTGCAATTTCGCTCACGCAGAGGCTGATTCAGCCGCAGTTCCCGCGGCGGGCTTTATCGCTGTCGGCTATGTTCCCAGTGGGCTGACAAGGGTTTAAGCGCATGAAACGACTGCTCGCCGCCGCGATGCTCCTGCTTGCCGGCGGTACCCTGCACGCGCAGGACCTCGCCAAGGTCTGCCACGCGACCAGCAGTTACGACCTCACCGTGCAGTCGGATCGGCTGATATTCGATCGACCGGCGCCGGCGCCGACACGTGTCGTGCTGAGCCACGGCACGCTGCAAACGGACGGCCAGTCCGTGTCGCTGAATGATGAGGATCAGGACCGCCTCGCTCTGTTCCAGCAGAATCTGCTCGCTTTGATGCCGCGCGTGAAAGCCGTCGCGCAGCACGGCATAGGCTTGACCATGCAGGCGATCCACGACGAATCCGGCGGCCTGAATCTGGATGCCGACACCCGCGCCGAACTGGATCGACGACTGACCGCACAGTCGACCGAACTCCGTCAGCGCATCGCCAGCAGCCAGAGCACGCACGATTGGCACGGCGATGCCGCCGACCAGTATGCCAATCAGGTCATTGACGACATTGCGCCGCTGTTGGCGTCGGCGCTGGGGCAACAAGCGGTCAACGCGGCCTTGAGCGGCGATCTGCAGCAAGCGGCCGAGCTGCGCGACCGCGCCAGCAACCTCGCCACAGGCTTTCAGCCGCGCCTGCAGCAGCGCCTGCAGGCTCTGCGGCCCGAAATCCAGGCACTTTGCCCGGACATTCAGCGTTTGTCGGAGCTGCAGGAAGGCATTCGCGCCAGCAATGGCCGACCGTTGAACCTGGTACAGATCGGCCAATGAAACGCCGGCTGAGCGGGTGGGGGCTGGAATGAACGGGTTTATCCGCCGCTAAGTGCTTGTCCTGCAACATAGTCCCATCCTTTGGTGAAGGGCTCGCAGGACCGTGTCGCTGGAATCCCGCTATCTGTGCAATGGGCTGATACGCCGCAGCATCGAGCTGCGGGCGTTGTATCGCCATGCCGCGGTTCAAGTGAGCGAGCCGGGTCTGCGCACGGTGCTGGATGAAGAAGCCCAATCGCTCACTCAGGTGATCGGCGAACTGCAGGCGCAGATGCGCAAACACGACGTTACACCCGTCACGCGCAACCGCATGCTCGGTGACGCGCGTCGCCGCTTCGACACGTGGTTGCTGCGTGCCTCGCCGCGCAGTGATGATGCGTGGATACGCCTGCTTGCCCGTCACGAACAAGGCCTGTTGCGCGCCTTCGAGCGCGTGCTGGCGCGCGTAGCGCCTGGCGAGGTGACAACAGCCTTGCATCGCCAGCTTCCACGATTGCAGTCGATTCACTTGGATATGCACAGTCTGGCCAAGGCAGTCGGACACTGAGCATGACGCCGCCATCGCCCGAAGCCCTGGCGGTGCTGACATTCTGGTTTGATCCGGCAAACCGCGACGAGTGGTTCGCTTCCAACCCGCAGTTCGACACCGCAATCCGCGATTGCTTCGCGCAGGATGTTGTATTGGCCGCCGAAGGGGCGCTTACGGATTGGTCGGCCACACCATCGGGTTGGCTCGCTTTGCTGATCGTGCTGGATCAGTTTCCGCGCAATCTCTATCGCGGCGATCCGCGTGCATGGATGCAAGATCTTCGCGCACAACAACTTGCATTGTGGGGCATTGAGGAAGGTTTCGACCGGCAACTTCCAGCCATCCAGCGTGTGTTTGCCTACATTCCACTGGAACATGCCGAAGATGCACGATTACAGCAGCAATGCGTCGCTTTGTTCGAGGCGCTGCGCCGTGATGCGCCATCGGAAGAGCGCGATCAATACATAGAATATATCGACTATGCTCGGAAGCACCAGGCGGTGATTGCGCGCTTCGGCCGCTTTCCGCATCGCAATGCCGTGCTGGGTCGTACGAGCACGCCAGAAGAATTAGCGTATCTCGCCGAGCCCGGCGCGGGCTTTTGATAAAGCCCTGGATTTGGCCATCCATGAAGGATGGCATCACTACGACATGGAGGTTGTTATGCGTCGCTATCTCGTCATTGCCTTGTTTGCCTGTTCATTCTCCGCACATGCATTGGAAAGCTTGCGCATCGGGAACGGCTTGCTGGTGGTCGGCGATAGCGCTGCGCGTGTGAAGGCATTGCTGGGCAATCCATCGGTGCATGCAAAAGGTGGCAGCTCGAAGAAGGCGTCGTCGAAGACTTCCGGTAAACGCCAAGGCAAATCCGGCAAGTCGGATAAGGGCGAGAAGTGGCAATACCGACGCGATGGCCACACCATCACGATTACCATCGTGGAAGGCAAGATTTCCCATATCGACGATGTGGCGCGCTAAAAGCCGTCACGATGCTTTGCGCAAGGCTTCCAGCAACGCTTCCGCATGCCAGTGAACATAGGAGCGTTCTGCTTCGCGTATCAGACTGACGACATGCGCATTGGCCGGGGCGCCAAGCCCTTTTGATGTTGCCAGTTCCACGATTTCGCCGTTGATGTAATCGACCTCCGTGCGCCGCCCCATTTGCAGGTCTTCCCAAGTCGAAGAGCGTGCCAAGGGATCGATCGCCAGCATGCGCGCCGCGAGGCGCTGGAACAGCGCATCCGGCAAATCCAGCACGCTCGGCAGCCAACGAGCAGGCAGCGCTGTGAGTTGCGCCGGGCGAATGCCGGCGGCCTTCAACACGCGCAGGCCTTCGCGCTGCAATAGCGCAAGACAGCGACGCCATGAGCGTTGCGCCAATTCATCTCGCAATGGCAGGCCGCTGAGTGCGTTGAGCGGGTTGTTGAGATTGAGCAGCAACTTCGCCCACAGCACCGCCTGCATGTCGTCGTGCCGTTGCAGCGAGAGTCCGCTCGCGGCAAATGCGGACAGGAAAGATTCAAGGGCGGTGGCGCGTTCCACCATCAGATCGCCGGAAGAACCTTGATGGAAATGACCAGGCCTGGGCTGTGTCACGTTGAACGGCACCATGCCCGTCAACACGTCATGGCCGGGAAGCGATGCGCGCAGTTCGGCAGCGTTGCGCACGCCGTTCTGGAAGCTGATCACCGGCGTGCCCGGAGCGAGCACGTTGGACAGTTCGTGTGCCGCTTCCATCGTCGCGGCGGATTTCACTGTTACCAGCACCAATCCGGCATCGCGTACCGCTTCGGGATTTGTATACACATCGAGAGCGTCTGGCGCGATGTGCTGTTGATGTCCATGCAGATCGCTAACCGTAAGCCCGTGTTCCTTTAACGTGGCGGCGACACGTGGCCGTGCGATGAAACGCACGCGTGCATGCGCATGCAGCCGTCCACCTAGATAGTTGCCGATCATGCCGGCACCGAAGATCGCGATGCGTGGCGGCTTGCTCATGCGACAGCAGTAGCTGCCGCACGGCCGGCAACGCGTCCGGAAAACAGGCAGCCGCCGAGGAAGCTTCCTTCCAACGCGCGGTAACCATGCAGTCCGCCGCCGCCGAAACCTGCGGCTTCGCCCACGGCGTAGAGCCCGCGCACCGGTTGGCCGTCGTGCCCGAGTACGCGTGCCTGCAGATCCGTTTCCAGTCCACCGAGTGTCTTGCGCGTAAGGATGTTCAATCGCACCGCGATCAACGGGCCATTAGCGGGATCGAGTATGCGATGCGGCTTTGCAACGCGTACCAGACGATCGCCGCGATAACGACGCGCATTGTGAATAGCCATCACTTGGCTATCTTTTGCATAGGGATTGTCGAATTGGCGATCGCGCGCCTCGATTTCTTCGCGCATCCGTGCGGGATCGATCAGCTGGTTGCCAGCCAATGCATTCATGCCTGCCACCAGATCATCCAGATTGTCGCGCACGATGAAGTCGCGACCGTGTTGCTTGAATGCCTCCACCGGCGCGGGCGCCATCTTGCCGATGGCGCGTTTGGCAACTTGCCGCCAGCTCTTGCCGGTGAGATCGGGATTCTGTTCGGAACCGGAAAGCGCGAATTCGCGGCGGATGATTTGCTGATCCAGTACAAACCAGCTGTAGTCGTAACCCGTGCGCCGCAAGTAGTCGAGCGTGCCCATGGTGTCGAAGCCGGGCCACAGCGGACACGGCAGGCGTTGGCCGCGTGCATCGAACCACAGCGACGACGGACCAGGCAGGATGCGGATGGCATGCATCGGCCAGACCGGATTCCAGTTCTCGATGCCTTCGACGTAATGCCACATGCGATCGCGATTGATCAGTCGCGCGCCGGCCGCTTCGCTGATGCCGAGCATGCGGCCGTCGACATGCGCGGGCACGCCGCACAGCATGTGCGCAGGCGGCGGTCCTAGGCGTTCGGGCCAGTTCTTGCGCACCAGTTCGTGATTGCCGCCGATACCGCCGGACGCGACGATGACGGCTTGTGCGCGTAGTTCGAAATCGCCGATCGCATCGCGCGAACTCGGCTTGCCGCGTTCGATCGTATCCTGCGCAAGCTGCGCGCCATGCACGCCGACCACGCTGCCGTTTTCCACGATCAATCCATCCACGCGATGACGGAAGGCGAACTTCAACAATCCTTTCGCCTGCGCTTCGCGTGCACGACGCAGGAAGGGTTCCAGCACACCCGGGCCGGTGCCCCAGGTCACATGAAAGCGTGGCACCGAATTGCCGTGGCCGATCGCACCGTAGCCGCCGCGTTCGGCCCAGCCCACGACCGGGAACCAGCGCATGCCCATGCCGTGCAGCCATGCGCGCTTTTCGCCTGCGGCGAAATCGACATAGGCCTCGGCCCATTGGCGCGGCCAATGATCCTCGGGGCGGTCGAAGGCGGCCGTGCCCATCCAGTCGGCCAGGGCCAGCGCGTGCGAGTCGTGTACGCCCATGCGGCGTTGTTCGGGCGAATCCACGAAAAACAGGCCGCCGAAGGACCAGAACGCTTGTCCGCCAAGGCTTTGCTCTGGCTCTTGCTCGACCACCAGTACGTGCTTGCCGGCGTCGGTGAGCTCGGTCGCGGCGACTAGGCCGGCAAGACCGCCGCCGACCACGATGACATCGGTGGATTGCATAGACATGGCCCCTGGATGCGTCCCAAGCACCCAACTTATCGCCCAGCCGCCCATTTGCCTATGTGCGCTGCGCCATCGGCCGCCAGAGCAGCGCATGACCGATGGCACGGGGATGACGTACGGCCCATGCCGGGACGTGGCTGCGCATTAAACCCTATGCACGTTGGGATGCATCCAAACGCATAACGATCGGTTGGTGCCGTATCGGGAGAGGGAATCGCTCATGCATCGTCGAATCATCATATCCGCGCTCGTCCTGGGGCTCGCCGCTACAGGTGGTGTGCAGGCTTCGGACAATCACGCGCATCATCATCTCCAGTGTTCCTACAACAGCGACTACGACGTGCAGATCAAGTCCGATGGCATCGTGTTCACTCGCGAACAAGGTCATCCCGGCAATGTGTTCATGCATAACGGACAGTTGCGTGTAGACGGCCAAACGGTCGTCGTCTCTCCCGAGGACGCGGCCCGGCTGCGCGAGTACGAACATCAAGTGCGCGAACTGGTTCCGGCGATGGCGGATATTGCGCGCGATGGTGTGGACATCGGTTACTCGGCCTTGACCACCGTAGTTGCCACGCTGGCCGACAGCGGCGAGGAGCGCACCAAGATGCTGCAGAAACTGCACGACAAGCATGTCGCCGCCTTGCAACAGATCGACGGTACGCTCGGCCACGGTTTCTGGAGAGCCGGCGACGATGGCGAAGCGTTCGGCAACAACGTGCAGGAAACGGTGGCCGATATGGTCGGCAGCATTACCGGCGACGTGTTGAAGGACGCACTCAGCAACGATCCGAGCAAGCTGGCGGCGCTCGAAGCGCGAACCAGCTCGCTGGACACGACCATCAGCAAGACGGTCGACGGACCCGCCGACAAGCTGACGGCCCGCGCCGAAGCCTTATGCCCGCAATTTAGCCAACTGCAGCAGTTGCAACAGCAATTCCAGTTCCGCCTTCCCCAGGGCGAACGCCTGCAACTGCTCACCTCTGATATGGACAGTGACAACAAGGCGAGCCAATACGCCGATCGGTAGCAACCCCCACGAACGCCATGCTTCCCCGCATGGGACAGTCGATGCCCGGTCACCCCGCCGGGCTTTTTTTTTGCCCATGAACGCCACTCTTCGCATCCGCTGCTAGGCTTTGCGCAGCTTCGCCAAGGATTGCGTCATGTTCGATCATCTGCTGCGTCTATCACTCGACGATTTGGCCGAATTTTTCACCCGGCATGGTCCGTCATTGCTCGGCGCGTTGCTTGTTTTGCTGCTGGGTCACTGGCTGGCGGCGCGGTTGGCCAATTTCATGCAACGCGCGATGAACCGCGCGTCGGTCGATCCGACGCTTAGCGGATTCCTGCGCAATCTGCTCTACGGCGTGTTGATCGCGTTGCTGGTGGTGATGGCCTTGCAGACTGCTGGCGTTCCAGGTGCGCCGCTACTTGCCGCGCTTGGCGCGGGCGGATTGGCGATCGGTCTGGCGCTGCAAGGTTCGTTGAGCAACCTCGCGTGGGGCGTGCTGTTGATCGTGTTTCGTCCGTTCAACGTGGGCGATTTCATTCATGCCGGTGGTGTGGATGGCACGGTGGAGGGCATCAACCTGATGCACACGCGGCTGGTGTTGGCCGATAACCGTGAGGCGACTGTGCCCAATGCCAAGATTGGTGCCGACGCCATCATCAATTTCAGCCGGCGCGGCACGCGGCGTTTCGAATTGCGCGTGGGTATTGGATACGGCGACGACATCGGCAAGGCAATCGGCGTGGTGCAGCGTCTGTTCGACGCGGATGTGCGCATCCTGAAAGACCCCGCAGCGACAGTCTGGACCGATAGCCTGGGCGACAGTGCCGTCATTTTGTTGCTGCGCGCATACACGCGGACAGGTGATTTCTGGCCGGCGCAGACGGATTTGCTACGTGCGATCAAGGAAACCTTCGACGCCGAAGGCATCAGCATTCCGTTCCCGCAACGCGAGGTGCGGCTGGTGGATACGCGCGCGGCGGAGTAGGGCAAATCCCCCGCATACGTATGCGCATGGCCATTTCCGGCCGATTCGGCATGTCCGTAACCGATGCTGGTTGCTATGATGGAAGCCTTGCGGCCGCCTCCGCCCTCCCCAGCGTGGCCGCCTTCGCTATGCAGGAGAAATCATGGCCGACGTTAAAGAAGCCCGCGTTCCTGATATCGGCGGCAACGCCGATGTGCCCGTGATCGAGGTGTTGATCAAACCTGGCGACACGGTCGAAAAGGACCAAAGCCTCATCACGCTGGAGTCGGACAAGGCCACGATGGAAGTGCCTGCGCCCTTCGCCGGCGTGGTGAAGGAAGTAAAGCTGAAAGTGGGCGACGAAGTGTCCGAAGGGGCATTGATTGCCCTTATCGAGGCTGCTGACGCCGCTGCCGCGCCCAGCCCAGCTGCCGCCAAGGCCGAGGAGCCTGCCGCGAAAGCCCCCGCTCCCGCGCCGGCCCCGGCGCCCGTGCCGCAGGTCAAGGAAGAGCCCGCCCCGTTGGGCGGCCGCAGCGTGCTGCCCGGCAATGCGCCCGAAGGCGATGTACCGCCGCAAGCCCGTCCGCCGTTCGACGCCAAGCTGGTCATGCCCGGCGATGCACCTTATGCCACGCCAGCCGTCCGCGCCTTTGCGCGCGAGCTGGGCGTGGATATCCACCAGGTGAAGGGCAGCGGCACCGGTGGCCGCATCGTGCGTGAGGACATCACCGCGTACGTCAAGCACGCGCTGGCCTCCGGCGCGCGTCCCGTGTCCGGTGGCGCCGGCGCATCGGTGGGCGGTCTCAACCTGCTGCCGTGGCCCAAGGTCGACTTCGCCAAGTTCGGCGAGATCGAAGAGAAGCAGCTGTCGCGCATCCAGAAGATTTCCGGCGCCAACCTCGCGCGCAACTGGGCGATGATCCCGCACGTCACCCAGCACGAAGATGCCGACATCACCGAGCTGGAAGCATTCCGCAAGAAGCTCGGCGAAGAGAACAAAGATCTGAAGATCACTCCGCTGGTGTTCCAGATCAAGGCGGTGGTCGCTGCGCTGAAGAAATTCCCACAGTTCAACGCGTCGCTCGATGAAAGCGCCGAGAAGCTGATCCTCAAGAAATATTTCCACATCGGCATCGCGGTGGATACACCCGATGGCCTGGTGGTGCCGGTGATCCGCGACTGCGATAAGAAGGGCCTGCTGGATCTGGCCACCGAACTGGGCGAAATCTCCAAGAAGGCGCGCGACAAGAAGCTCGGACCGGCCGACATGTCCGGCGGCTGCTTCTCGATCTCCTCGCTCGGCGGCATTGGCGGCACGTCGTTCACGCCGATCGTCAATGCGCCGGAAGTGGCGATCCTGGGCGTCTCCAAGGCGCAGACCAAGCCCGTGTGGAACGGCAAGGAATTCGCACCGCGCCTGATCCTGCCGCTGTCGCTCAGCTACGACCATCGCGTGATCGACGGCGCGCTCGCCGCGCGCTTCGCATCCTTCCTTGCCACCCAGCTCGGCGACATCCGCCGCTTGCTGCTCTGACGGGGAGACGATCATGGCCAATACGATCGAAATAAAAGTCCCCGACATCGGCGGTCACGACAACGTGCCGGTGATCGAAGTGCTGGTGAAAGTCGGCGACAAGGTCGAAAAAGAGCAAAGCCTGATCACGCTCGAATCAGATAAGGCGACGATGGAGATTCCCTCCAGCGCTGCCGGTGTGATCAAAGAGTTCAAGCTCAAGGTCGGCGATGAAGTGTCCGAAGGTGCGGTCATTGCCGTGCTCGAAGTGACCGATGGCGCAGTCGCTGCGACGGAGGAAGCGCCCAAGGCAGCTCCCGCGCCGGCACCGGCGAGTCAGCCTGCACCGTCTCCCGCGCCCGCTGCTGCCAAAGCGCCTTCCGCGCCCGCGTCGCAGGCAGCCAGTGCTTCCGGCCGCAAAGCCGATATCGAATGCAAGCTGGTTGTGCTCGGCTCCGGTCCGGGCGGCTACACCGCCGCTTTCCGCGCCGCCGATCTCGGCGTCGATACCGTGCTGGTGGAACGTTACGCCACACTTGGTGGCGTCTGCCTCAACGTTGGCTGCATTCCGTCCAAGGCATTGCTGCATGCCGCTGCGGTGATCGATGAAGCCGATGCGATAGCTGCACACGGCATCACCTTTGGCAAACCCAAGATCGACCTCGACAAGTTACGTAGCTTCAAGACCAAAGTGGTCGGCCAGCTCACCGGCGGCCTGGCCAGCATGGCCAAGCAGCGCAAGGTGCGCACCGTGCAGGGCGTCGGCACGTTTGTATCGCCGAACGAAATGGAAGTCGAAACGGCTGAAGGCAAGAAGCTGATCCGCTTCGAATACGCCATTATCGCCGCCGGCTCGCGCTCGGTGAAACTGCCGGCGTTCCCGTGGGGTGACGAGCGCATCGTCGACTCCACCGGTGCGCTTGAATTGAAGGACGTGCCGGCCAAGTTGCTGGTTGTCGGCGGCGGCATCATCGGCCTGGAAATGGCCACCGTGTATTCCGCGCTCGGCAGCGAAGTGACCGTGGTCGAATTCATGGATCAGCTGATCCCCGGCGCCGATGCCGACCTGATCAAGCCGCTGGCGAAGCGCCTGGGCGGCAAGCTCAAGGGCATCCACCTCAAGACCAAAGTGGTCGAGGCCAAGGCAACGAAGAAAGGCATCGAAGTCAGCTACGAAGGCGAAAGCATTCCTGCGAACAATGTGTTCGATCGTGTGCTGGTCTCCGTGGGTCGCTCGCCCAACGGCGGCAATATTGGCGCGGACAAGGCTGGCGTGGCAGTGACCGATCGCGGCTTCATCAACGTCGACACGCAGATGCGCACCAACGTGCCGCATATCTTTGCCATCGGCGATTTGGTCGGTCAGCCGATGCTGGCGCACAAGGCTACGCACGAAGCGAAAGTGGCAGCGGAAGTTGTCGCGGGTCAGAAGAGCCACTTCGATGCGCGCGTGATTCCGTCGGT
The DNA here is from genome assembly GCA_903970555.1 of Vulcanimicrobiota bacterium. GTDB lineage: Bacteria > Pseudomonadota > Gammaproteobacteria > Xanthomonadales > Rhodanobacteraceae > Dyella_B. The sequence goes on along the minus strand of CAJCJD010000194.1, from coordinate 1,712 downwards.
CGCCTATACCGATCCGGAAGTGGCATGGGTCGGCGTCACCGAGCGCGAAGCGAAAGAGAAGGGCCTGAAGATCGGCGTCGGCAAATTCCCGTGGGTTGCCAGCGGTCGTGCTATCGGTATTGATCGCACCGAAGGCTTCACCAAGCTGCTGTTCGATGAGGAAACTCATCGCGTGGTCGGCGGCGCCATCGTCGGCCCGCATGCGGGCGATCTGATTTCGGAAGTCGCACTCGCGATCGAAATGGGTAGCGAGGCCGCCGATATCGGCTTGACCATCCATCCACATCCGACGCTGAGTGAATCAGTGGGCATGGCTGCCGAGATTTACGAAGGCACCATCACCGACCTGTACATGCCGAAGAGGAAGTAGCACGATTCGTCGTAGTGTCGACATCATAAAGAGCCCGGTTGATCCGGGCTCTTTGCTTTCATGCGCGATCGAAGCTTTTAAGGCGAAACGCGGCCATCGGCGAACGAATAAGTTGATCAATCGCCGTTGAACAAATCCCGTTGCGCGGCATAGCTATCGGCATCGACAAAGCCGGACAGCCCCACGCCGACCAAGCGATAGCGACTGTCCGCAGGCCGCTCGACACGGGCGCGCAATGCGCAGGCGAGGTCGGCCAGTTCATCGGCAGACGTCGGGCGAAAGGCGGGTGTGAAGCTGCGAGTCAGTGTGTGGAAGTCGGAAGTCTTGAGCTTCAGCACGACAGTGCGTGCGATGCGTCCTCCCTGCGCCTCGCGTTGGTGTGCAGCCCAGGTTTTCTCGGCGAGGCGACGGATGTGTGGCTCGAGTTCGTCCAGGGTGATGTCATGCTCGAAGGTGTCTTCGGCTGAAACTTGCAAGGTGAGTTGATTCGGCTGCACAGGGTGTTCGTCGATACCTAGCGACAGCTCATGCAGACGTCGTCCCCAGCGCCCAAAGCGCATTTCCAGCTCGGCAGCGGGTAACTCGCGCAAATCGCTTACCGTTTTGATGCCAAGTGTTTCCAGTTTCGCCTCCATCACTTTACCCACGCCGGGGAGGCGACCGACTGACAGTGGCGCTAGAAACGCATCGATCTGATGCGGTCGAATCACGAATAAGCCATCCGGCTTGCGGAAATCCGAGGCAATTTTCGCCAGAAATTTATTTGGCGCTACGCCCGCGGATGCGGTGAGTTGTGTTTCCTCACGAATCGCTGCACGAATGGCTTCGGCTGTCGCCGTGGCCGACGGTAAGCCTGTTTTGGTGACAGTGACGTCGAGATAGGCTTCATCCAGCGATAGTGGCTCGACCAGATCCGTATGCCGCGCAAAGATCTCGCGCACGTGCCGGGATACGGCTTTGTAACGCACGAAATCCGGCGGCACGAAAACCGCCTGCGGGCAAAGCCGCTCGGCGCGTATCGCTGGCATTGCCGAACGCACACCAAAGGTGCGTGCCTCATAACTCGCGGCGCACACCACAGAGCGTGCCCCGCGCCATGCCACGACCACCGGTTTGCCGCGCAACGCAGGATCGTCGCGCTGTTCCACGGATGCGTAGAAGGCGTCCATGTCAACGTGAAGAATCTTGCGTGGCGGCAGATTGGGCACTAAAGCACAGGCAGATGGCGATAAGTACGATTCTAGGGCTTGCCGCTGCGCTTCGCAGAAGCCGCCCGGTTGTTGCGCTCATTCTGCAGTCGATGAAGCCGGTCAGCTATGTGTTGCGCAAAACGCTCGGCAGC
>CAJCJD010000193.1 GCA_903970555.1 Vulcanimicrobiota bacterium | reverse complement strand
ATTCCGGGCGAAGACGCATTCCGCTTGTACGACACGTATGGCTTCCCGGTGGATCTCACCGCCGATATCGCCCGCGAGCGTGGTCTTAGCGTGGATATGGCCGGCTTTGAGCAATCGATGGAACAGCAACGCGAACGCGCGCGCGCCGCCAGCCGTTTCGAGGCCAAGGGTCAGATGCCGGCGGAACTCGCCAGCCAGCTCAAGCCCACCGCCTTCCTCGGCTACGAAACGCTATCGGGGCAGGGCTGCAAAGTGGTCGGCATGGTGCGCGCCGGCAAACAAATCGATCAGCTTGCTGAAGGCGAGGAAGGTTTGATCATCCTCGACCGCACACCGTTCTACGCCGAGTCTGGTGGACAGGTCGGCGACACGGGCGTGTTGTCGAACACTGCCGGTCGCTTCGACGTCACCGACACGCTCAAAATGGGCGGGGTGTTCTTCGGTCATGCGGGGCGCTGGCATGGTGCGCAACCATTGCGTACCGGCGATTTGGTCGACGCCAATGTCGACGTATCACGACGCCAAGCCACTGTACTGAACCATTCCGCTACGCACTTGCTGCACGCGGCGCTGCGCAAGGTTCTGGGTACGCATGTCACGCAAAAAGGCTCGCTGGTCGCGCCGGATCGTTTGCGCTTCGACTTCTCGCATTTCAAACCGATGAGCCGCGATGAGTTGGCGCAGATCGAAGCATTGGTCAACGCCGAAGTGCGTCGCAACGCGGAGGCGGAAGTGCGCCACATGGCCTACGACGACGCTATCGAATTTGGCGCCATGGCCTTGTTCGGCGAGAAGTACGGCGATGAAGTGCGCGTATTGAAGATGGGTGAATTCTCCACCGAGCTTTGCGGTGGTACGCATGTTGGCCGCACTGGCGACATCGGTCTGTTCAAGATCGTCAACGAGGCCGGTGTGGCGTCGGGCGTGCGTCGTATCGAAGCGGTAACCGGTGCTGGCGCATTGGCTTACGTTGCCGACGAAGAGCGTCGTCTTGGCGAGTTGTCGCAGCTGCTCTCAAGCAGTGGTGACGATGTGGCTGACAAGCTGCGCCAGGTGCTGGATCGTCAGAAAAAACTGGAGCGCGAACTCGAATCGCTGCGCGCCAAGGCGGCAGGTTCGATGACGGGTGATTTGGCCAGTTCTGCGCGCGATGTCGGCGGTATCAAGGTTATTGCCGCGCGTCTTGAAGGCTTGGATGCCAAGGCACTGCGCGACGGTGTCGATCAGCTCAAACAACAACTTGCCGATTGCGTGGTGTTGCTGGCTGGCGCTGCCGATGGTCGCGTGTCGCTTGTCGCCGGCGTGCACGGCAAAGCGGCGGGACGCATCAAGGCAGGCGATGTCGTGGCGCATGTTGCCGGACAGATCGATGGCAAAGGTGGCGGTCGTCCGGACATGGCGCAAGGCAGCGGTCTGGACAAACCACAACTGTCTGACGTTTTGACAGGTACAGTAGATTGGATCGGTAAACAGCTCGCCGGTTGATGCGGCGCGTATGGACCGAGTGTCAAAATTATGTGTAGATTGCACCTAGCGCTGACGCTCGGCTAGTATCGGTTAGATATCGGTGCCGCTGGTTGCGGTGGTACCGGAACGGCAAGTTGTCTTTCGGGATAACTTGGTGTGTTTGGAGCCGGGGAAGGCGGTAGGGCCTTTGACGGACGCAAACGTCAAATCTGCATGGTGAATGTGCTCAGGGGTGAGGCAACAACTTGCAGATGGCCTGTGACCACAAGCATTAAATGGAGTAGCAGCTATGTTGATTCTGACCCGCAGGGTCGGCGAAACCCTGATGATCGGTGACGAGGTGACCGTTACTGTTCTCGGCGTTAAAGGCAACCAGGTCCGCATTGGCATCAATGCGCCTAAGAATGTGGCCGTGCATCGCGAAGAGATCTACCAGCGCATCAAGGGCGAAAACGAAGGCGGTGCCTCCAGTGAATCGGACGGCCATTAATCGCCTCTTTACCTTGAAGGCACTGGCCGGTATCCTTCCCGGCTCCGTGACGCCACGGAAGTAAATGTGGAGAGATGCCCGAGAGGCCGAAGGGGCTCCCCTGCTAAGGGAGTATAGGGTCAAAAGCCTTATCGAGGGTTCGAATCCCTCTCTCTCCGCCAGATACGCAAAAACGCCCCGAGTGGGCGTTTTTGCGTATCTGGCGGAGAGAGCCCCGGTGAGAACCTTAACGGTTCGACAAATTCGTCCGGAACGAATTTGGACAGCCGAAGGCTGGCCCCGCAGCGCGCAGCGCGGAGGGGTGAGGCCCATGGAAGGGGCGAACAATCCCCCGCGCGTAACAGCGTACAAACGATGCCAGGTAACCTTCACGCATCTAGCCGGCGCCTGGACGCTCAATCCTCCCGCAACGGCATCCGCCCCACATAACTAGCGCGCGGCCGAATCAAACTACCGCTTTCCTGCTGCTCCAACGCATGCGCCAACCAACCCGCCATGCGTCCAGCCGCAAAAATCGCCAGCGCGACATTCGCATCCAATCCATAAGCGCAAGCAATCGCCGCCAACGCAAAATCCAGATTCGGGCGCTGCCCACATTGCACCTGCATGGTTTCGATCAGTTGCTGGACATGCGAAAAATTCGCTGGCGAGGGATGCGTTGCGCGCAAGACCTGCAATAGCATGCTGCCGCGCGGATCACCTTCCGGATAAAGCGGATGACCCAGACCGGGCAGCGTGTCACCGCGACGGAGACGTTCGCGCACTTTGTCAGCGGGTCGTTGCTCGCGCAGCATTTCTTCGATAAATGCATGCGCACGCGCAACAGCGCCGCCATGATGCGGACCGGAGAGCGTAGCCAGGCCGGCACAAACAGCCACATGCAGATTCGCGCCGGTCGATGCCGCCACGCGTGTGGCAAACGAAGAAGCATTCAACTCGTGATCGGCGCACAGTACCAATGCACATCGCACCAGTTCGGACAGACCGGTTTCTTCGGCGCACCAATTGGCGACCATGAGCTGATGAATAGGGCGCGAGTCTGGATGTGCGCCGCAAAGAAGCGCCGCCGTCTCGCGCAACAGCTGTGCGGCGTAGTCGCGACGGTGGTGTGGATCTGCGCTGTGCGAGTGGGTTGCGTCCAGAGCAAGCAAAGGCAGCGCGGCCGTTGTGCGTTCCAACGGTGGCACCGCGTGGTGAAGCAGGCAGGAAACAGCCTCAGGCCAATCTCGTGCTGGCGCCGCTGCAAATGGATCGTGGTTTCCGCAATCCCACAACAGCCTCGCTGCGTCTTCCAGCGTGGCGCCAGATTCAGCCAAAGCGATCGCCGATTCACCGCGATAATAGTGGCCATGCGAGCGAATCAGCGAGATCCGCGTTTCCAACACCGGCAACCCCCATGCGAGGCTATGCGCGGCAGCTTGCGCTGCGCCGCGTCCGGCCTGTCGACGCTCGATCAGTTGTTCGATATCGCTGGTGCTGTATTCGCGGCTGCGACCGTCCGCGCCGGGGCGCGAATCGATCCGGCCGCGACTCACATACGCGTAAAGCGTGGCAAGGCTCACGCCCAGCCGTGCAGCGGCATCCTGAGCGGAAAGATAGTCGGTGCGCATGGGCAATATATTGATCCTTTCAATCAAGATTGATCAATATATTTGTGCGTGACACAGTGGCACCCATGAGATTCGCCTCGATATACCGAGCGATACGTTCGAATCGCCAAGCCATGTCTTTCGCATCGGCGCCGAGGTTTTTTAGTGCGCAGCGGCGCTGGATAGCGGCCCTGCGTACTGCGCCGCGACATGGCTGCCGCGGCACATCACTTACAATTCATCGTTTCGGAGAACCAAGATGACCCAACTCGACTCTGCCGGCAGCCGCTTCCGCGCCGCGCTCGCCGCCGAAACACCGCTTCAAGTCATGGGCGCGATCACGGCTTATGCGGGCTTGATGGCTAAGCGCGTCGGTTACAAGGCTCTTTATCTGTCGGGTGGCGGTGTCGCCGCCAATTCGCTGGGCATACCGGATCTTGGCATCAGCACCATGGAAGACGTGCTCACCGATGCCCGTCGTATCGTGGACGCCACGCAGATGCCGCTAATGGTGGATATCGACACGGGCTGGGGTGGCGCATTCAACATTGCGCGCACCATCCGTTCCTTCATCAACGTCGGCGTGGCGGCAGTGCACATCGAGGATCAGGTCGGTCAAAAGCGTTGTGGTCATCGCCCCGGCAAAGAAGTTGTGCCGAAAGAAGAGATGGTCGATCGCGTCAAGTCGGCTGTCGATGCGCGTACCGATCCTGCTTTCGTGATCATGGCGCGCACCGATGCTGCCGCGACGGAAGGCATTGACGCTGCGATCGAGCGCGCCTGCGCGTATGTCGAGGCGGGTGCGGACATGATCTTTCCCGAAGCGATGAAAACGCTGGAAGACTACCGCCGCTTCAAGCAGGCGGTAAAAGTGCCGATCCTGGCCAACCTCACCGAATTCGGCACGACGCCGTTCTTCACTACAGAGGAGTTACGCGACGCAGATGTCGATATCGCGCTGTATTGCTGTGGCGCCTATCGCGCCATGAATAAGGCCGCGCTTAATTTTTACGAGACGGTTCGTCGCGAAGGCACGCAAAAAAATATCATCAACACCTTGCAGACGCGCGAAGAACTTTACGACTTCCTCGGTTACCACGCCTATGAAGACAAACTCGACGCGCTGTTTTCGAACAAGAAATAAATACCTTTCCCCTGCGGCGGCGTCATATCGCGCAACCGTAGCTTAAGCACTGCACCAGGAGCATGATCCGATGAGCGAGCAATCCACCGCCCCCAAGCCGAAAAAATCCGTCGCCCTGTCTGGCGTGGCAGCGGGTAACACTGCGTTGTGCACGGTCGGCCGCAGCGGCAACGATCTGCACTATCGCGGCTATGACATCCACGACCTGGCGGCCAAGGGCTGCTTCGAGGAAGTGGCATACCTGCTGGTGCATGGCGTGTTGCCAAACTGGGCGGAACTCAATGCTTATCGCACCAAGCTCAAGCGCCTGCGCGGCCTGCCTGCGCCCGTCAAGAGCGCGCTGGAGCTTCTGCCCGCCGCAACGCATCCGATGGATGTTATGCGCACAGGCTGTTCGGTGCTCGGCACCGTGCTGCCGGAGAAGGAAGATCACAACGTCACCGGCGCTCGTGATATTGCCGACCGCCTGATGGCCAGCTTCGGCTCGATGCTGCTGTATTGGTACCACTTCAGCCACAACGGCAAGCGCATCGAAACCCAGACGGACGATGAATCGATCGCCGCGCACTTCTTGCACCTGCTTCATGGCAAGAAAGCGAGCGAAGTGTGCGCGCATTCACTGGACCGCTCGCTGGTGCTGTATGCCGAGCATGAATTCAATGCTTCGACCTTCGCCGCACGCGTGATTGCGGGCACCGGCTCGGATATGTATTCGGCGATCACCGGCGCGATCGGCGCGCTACGTGGACCGAAGCATGGCGGCGCTAACGAAGTGGCAATGGAAATCATCGCGCGTTATCGCAATGCCGCCGATGCGGAAGCCGACATTCGCGCGCGCGTGGAGCGTAAGGAAATCATCATTGGCTTCGGTCACCCGGTTTACACCGTGTCCGATCCGCGCAATGAGATCATCAAGGAAATTTCGCTCAAGCTTTGCACCGACGGTGGCAACCCGACCTTGTTCGAGGTTTCCGAGCGCATCGAAAAGCTGATGTGGGAGCTGAAGAAGATGTTTCCCAATCTGGATTGGTACTCGGCTAGCGCCTACCACATGATGGGCGTGCCCACGGCCATGTTCACGCCGCTATTCGTGATCGCGCGCACCTCGGGCTGGAGCGCGCACGTGATCGAGCAGCGCGAAGACGGCAAGATCATTCGCCCGAGCGCGAACTACATCGGTCCGGAAGATCGCACTTACGTGCCGATCGAAAAGCGCTGATCACATCACGTCTTTAAATAGACGTATGGAAAAGGGGGCTTACGCCCCCTTTTTTTACATCGCGTTGACGAAACGTTCGCTTGATAACGTGCCATGCGTGGATGTGCACTGTTACATGTTCGATACACCATCGCTTGAATTGGCGAAGCACATAAATCGTAGTGCTAGCAACGTCTGCCAGCGCAGCGCAGCCGCCGATAGTCCACAACTTTCGGCGGGTGTAGCACTTACGCATCATTTCCTGACTATGCGCCGTCTTCGCGCGACCGAGGATTTTCCGCAATCAACTGATTTCATTGCATGTTATCGATACTGTCTCCGGCGCTCTCAGCTGGCACGTGGTTTGCGGTAGTTAGGAGCTACACCAGCAAAAACAGGGGGGTCATCGCATCCATTCCCGGGAGGAATCAACATGCGCAAGACTCTGATCTACACGGCGTTGACGATTGGCTTGGGACTTGCCCTCCCTGCAATGGCCAGCAACAACTCTAACCAGAACAACAACAACTCCGATCAAGGCAATAATTCCAGTACACACAGCAAATCAGTCACCAAAGCAGTAAGTGAAAGCGGCAACGAAGTACAAAGCGACGGCTTGGGTACGTCGGCCGCCAATAACGGAGGTTCCGCAACCTCGACCGTCAACGACGCATTCAATACCAGCAATGCGATCGCTACCACCAACCTCAACGGCACAGTCAGCAATGTCTCGGTATGGGGCATTGGCAACAGCGCGACCGATAACGGCAACGCGAGTGGCGGAAAAGCCGGTAAGGGCGGTGCGGGCCTCGGAGGCATAGCACTGGAAGGTGGTGGTGGATCGGGCGCTAGTGGCGGAAACGCCGATGCACATAGCGGTAAAGCCGGTGGTTCGCTCTCCAACAGTGGCGGCGCGTTTGCAGGAAGCGGCGCATCGGGTGCCGGCGCATCGGGTGACGGTGGCGGTGCCTCGGCCAATGGTGGTTCGAAGGGCAGTGGCGGATCGGCCGATGCAGGCGAAGGCGAAGGCACGGGTGGGACCGCTACGGCTGGCGCAGCGTCTTCGACGACGGGCAGCAGCACGTCGACAGGAGGGACGAGCGGAACGGTCGCCAGTGCTGGCGGTGAAGGCGGCTCGGGCGGCGCTGGTGGCACAGCGACGGGCGGAGCCGGCACGGCTGGTGCGGGCGGTAATGGCGGAGCAGGCGGCAGCACCTCGGCCGACGCTGGCTCCTTCGACATGTCCAACACGATGGATAGCAGCGCGGCAGCGGCAGCTGGTATCACGACTATTGCTCAGAACAGCGGCGCAGCCGCACTGATACAACAGGGCGTGACAGTCCAAGCCAACCTGAACGTGGGTGGCCATTGAGTAACGACTGATCAGCAAAGTGGAGCGCGCATCGCTCCACTTTTGCTATACGGGCCGGCCGGCTGCTTGCTGCAACCGGCCGGCAAACGGTCGTATTCGATGCGCCAACGCGATCGGAGTCGTGCCATGTCTTTCGTAAAAGTTGTAGTGGTAAGTGTGACGCTGACGTGCTTAGCAGGATTGTCGGGCTTTGCGTTTGCAACAGACCCGCCTGGCAACGCCACTAGTGCTCAGCAGGGAAGCCATCCGCCGGTAGCTGCGAGTGCGCACTCAGCCGACATCGATGGATTTGGTCAAGCGGTAAGTGCCGGCACGCTGGGGCATTACAGCGGTGGTTACTCCGTGCAGGCCGGTGTCCAGACGATGATTGGCACGGTGTCCAATGACACGGCTGTCAATGTCACGACGGGAACCAACACGATCTCAGGAGATTCGTTCTCCAATGCATCGGGTTTGCCGTCTGTGATTCAGAACTCCGGCAACAATGTGTTGATTCAAAACGGCGTCATCGTGAATGTGCAGTTGAAGCCATGAAGCGACTACTTCCGACGCTTGCGCTCTTCGTACTTTCGGCGATGTTGCCGATGAGCGCACGTGCCGGAACGATGATGCTGAACGACAATGCGGGGCAAACGTATACGCTCCACATTCGTACGTTGAAGGAGGTGAAGTTCCGCGACACGATCAAGCAGAAATACGATTTCAGTTGCGGTTCGGCCGCTGTGGCGACCTTGTTGACCTATCAATACAGCTATCCGGTCAACGAACAAGTTGTGTTCGAGCAGATGTACACACATGGCGACCGCAGGAAGATCAACAAGGAAGGCTTCTCGCTGCTGGATATTAAGCTTTATCTGGAAACGATCGGCTTCGATGCCGATGGTTTTCGCGCGTCGCTCGATCAACTCCAAAAGGCGAATCTGCCTGCGATCGTGCTGATCGAGGATCGCGGTTATCACCACTTCGTCGTGATCAAGGGCATCCGCTATGGGCGCGTTCTGGTAGGTGACCCTGCGCTCGGGACGCGTGCCATTCCACTCGATCGCTTTAATCATTTGTGGAAGAACGGATTGGTATTCGTCATCCACAATCGCCGCGAATTCGCGCGCTTCAATGAAGACAGTGACTGGCGCAGCGCGCCGATCGCGCCGCTTGGCATCGGCATCGATCGGCGAGGTCTAGATACGATCACCATGCCCAAATACGGGCCCGGTGACATATGAGGTGGCCCATGTCACATCGTCACGCTTTGCAACGCATGGCGCTGCTTGTTGGCCTGCTTGGATGTGCCGCCTTAGCCAACGCACAGTCGACATCCTACCGAGTAGCCGGTCTTGGGTATCCAGTTCCCAACGCGCGACTTGCCACCGTACGCGGCGGTTTCGATTTGGGTGATGGCCTGGTGGCGTCGCTCGGCATCGAGCGGGCGGTGTACATCAACGGCAATCTGGTTACCTATAGCAGCATCAATATCCCCGATATCGCGCATATCACCACGCAACAGGCTATGACGTTGGCGTCAGCTCTCGGCACCGTGAACGTGGTGCAGAACGGCCCGGGCAATACCTTCGATCTGTCGACATTGGGGCAGACCGCGGGAGCGACGGTGATCCAGAACACATTGAACAACCAAACCATTCGCAATCTCACAACGTTGAATGTGTCCGTGAATGCGCTCAACGCGCTCCGTGACCAAGGTTTGCAGCAAGCATTGCAATCGGCGCAAGTGCAAGCGCTGGGACACTGACGCACATACAGCGTCATCTTGCCGGGGATTGAAGGTGAATTGGATGGAGGGGGATGCCAAGATGGAACACAAACACAAACCGCTGGCGTACGCGATCGGCTGTGCCGTTTTCATGCTGTGTTGTGGTGTGGTTTCCGGGCAAGATGCCGCGACTGCATCAGGCGATAGCTCTTCACCGGCGATTCGACAGCGCTTGCAAGAGCAGGATGCACGTATTGAGACGATGCGCAGTCAAATCGATACCCTGCAGCACCAACTGGCACAGCAGGAGGCCGACTACAAGGCGCTACGACATGCGGTAGGCATGGACGAACTGGATCGCCAGCGTGGCGGCAACATCGCGGCGGTCGGCGCCAATGCCACGGCGCTGCCGATGCCATCGCCGGATGCATCGCCCGATCAACAGGCGGCGACAACGCCGGCCGCTCCGTCTACGCCAGTTGGGCAGGCTCCTCCGGATAGTTCACGACCGCCGGAGGTGGCGCCGATTTTCCAGCAGCCTGGTGTGCTGACTCCAAAAGGGAAGTTTGTGGTCGAGCCTGCGTATCAGTTCGGCTATTCCACTGCCGATCGTGTCGCCCTGGTTGGCTACACCATCATCCCGGCGATCCTGATCGGATTGATCGATGTGCGTCAGGTTCGCGATACGACTCAGACGGCGGTGCTCACCACGCGCTACGGCATCACCAATCGTTTGGAAGTCGAAGTGCGCATACCCTACGTGGACACGCACGATGACACCGTAAGCCGTGCCGTGCTCACCGGTTCGGCCGTAGACAGCGTATTCAGCTCAAGTGGCAAAGGATTGGGTGACATTGAGGCGACTGCCCGTTATCAGATAAACGATGGCGGGGCGGACAAGGCCTACTACGTGGGGTGGTTTCGCTTCAAATCGCGCACCGGTGAAGATCCATTCCAGGTCGTTACGGATTGCGTGACACGCTGCGTGCAAAACCTCACCGGCACCGGGCTGCCGTTGCAGCAACCTACGGGTACCGGCTTCTATACGTTGCAACCAGGCGTGACGTGGCTGCTTCCGTCGGACCCGGTCGTATTTTTCGGCAATGTAAGTTATCTCTACAACATCGAACGCCACAATGTTTACGACCACATTCTGCTGGCGGGCACGCAATTCCTCGGCAACGTGAAGATGGGCAATGAGGCCGATATCAGCATCGGCATGGGCATGGCGCTCAACGACAAAGCATCCCTGAGCATCGGCTACGACCAGACCTTTATTGGCACGACCTATGAAAGCGGCCAAAAGTTGCCCGGTTCGACCAAGATATGGCTGGGCTCACTCTTAATCGGTGGCTCGTATCGGCTCACACCGAAACGTACGTTGAACTTTACGCTCGGCGTTGGCGTGACGCGCGATACGCCTGATGCGACGGTAACCATACGCGTGCCGATGATGTTTTGATTGCGTTCATCGCAGCGATGACGATGTCGTTCGATCGGCATCGGCGATCTTTCGCAATACGTCCACAACACTGAACGTTGTACATCGATCAGGCGAGAAATGTCTGCGATAGGGACGTGTCTGCAAAAAAATGTCGTTCTATGCACAAGATGTGCACACCACCGATCTCTAGTATCGGGTCAGGGGGAATTCTTGATCCTTTTGAAGGAACGTTTCGAATCGTTCCGGGCATGCCTATGCCACAAAACTATCTTGGAGTGTCAGCTATGCGCCGTAATGGCCCTACGCCTACCTATCGACGAATTTTATTTCTAGCGCTTGCACTGGCCAGCGGCAGTGCGCTTGCCGACGGCACCGGCGACACCATGTCGCCCGCGCTCGATCGCTTCAGCATTTGGCTCGGCGGCTATTACGCCGATACCAGCACAACCCTCGGTGCAGGCTTGAATAGCGTCAATGTGCACGGCAATTTAAACCTTCAGCACAATCTGGGTTTTCCGTCGCATCAAGTCGTGCCCCGTGTGCGATTTGATTTCCTGCTTGGCAGTAGCCAGGGCTTTTCTTTCGATTACTACCAAATCGATCAATCGCGGACCAAAACCGCAGGCACGGCCTTCAGCTTTGACGGCAACAACTATGACGCATCTGCAAGCGTGACCGGACGGGTCAATTTCGATTTTGGTAGCGCCTCTTACAAGTGGTGGTTTGGCCACGAAAGCGATGTATTTGGCGTAGGTCTCGGCGCGGCGTATTACCGAGTGCATGCCGGAGTCAGTGGGCAAGCAACGCTCAGCAGCGGAGTGGTTGGGCAAGCATCTACCTACGCCAGTGCCTACACCACGGAAGATGCGTGGGCACCTGAGTTGCAGTTGGGCTGGCGCCATGCGTTCACCAACAACCTGCGCATGTATTTGAATGCGTCAGGCGTAAAGAAGAACGGCAACGATTTGGGTGGGCACATCTACGACGGCGCCTTGGGCGTGGAATGGTTCCCGTGGCAGAACATCGGCGTTGGCGCGGAGTACGACTACACGCGCATCAAGCTCAACCAGCGGCACGAGTACTACAGCGATGATCTGGCGATGAACTTGAACGGGCCATCGCTCTTTTTACGCTTGCGCTTCTGATCTTGGTGTCGCGGAGCCGATCCCTCCATGCATGGATCGGCTCAGTCCCCAAGCTTGATGCGTAATCATCGGATGGACGGCCAAATCGCGATCCATCAACTGCGATATGTGTTTTGCCGTTAAGCAGTGCGCGTGCGTCGATTGATGATCCAGCGCCCACCGCAGACGCCAACCACCAGGGCCACTTCCAACACGTGCTTCATCCAGCCGTGTACGGTGAACCAGTCCAGCCACAGCTTTTCGTGACTGATCATGCGGCCGGCCGTCCAGGCGACGGCGGCAGCCCCCGCATAAATGATGATTGGAAAACGCTCGATCAACTTCAGGATCAGCGTCGAACCCCAGACCACGAGCGGAATGCTGATCAACAGGCCGATGATCACCAGCCCCGTGTGGCCTTTCGCAGCGCCCGCAATGGCCAGCACATTGTCGATGCCCATCAAGGCATCGGCAACGACGATCGTTCGCAGCGCCGCCCAAAAGTTGGCGGCTGGCGTGATCGCGTGTGAGCCCTCGTGCTCCGGTTTGAGAAGCTTCCAGGCGATCGGCAGCAGCAACACGCCACCGACCAGCATCAATCCGGGCAGTTCGAGCAGATACACCACCAAAACGGTGAACGCCATGCGCACCGCCACCGCGCCGAAGGTGCCCCAGAACACGGCACGCTTCTGCAAATCGCGTGGCAGGTTGCGCGCGGCGAGGGCGATCACGATCGCGTTGTCGCCTGCTAGCACCAGGTCCAGCAGGACGATGGTCAATAGATCCGATAACAGATGGGTGGGGAAGGCCATGCGGTTTCCTTGGCGCGCGGGACTCAAGCGATGACGACGGACGCACGCGGCCCGTCACCACCGCAAAAGTCTCGTTCGAAGCATGGGCCTCCGCGGTGTCCGGAGCGAAGCCTCGCTCGTGATGACGATCACCGCACGGATACGGCACGGCCGGATCCGGAACTACTCCCCTTTGGGATGATTCGTGAGGATTTTCGATACGGGCAGGGGGATCCGTCAAGCCGACATACGGTGCTTAGCGATGGGCAGGCCGGATACAATGGTCGTTTTCCTACACCGAGACCCCTGCCATGAGCGCGCACGATATCCGTTCCGCCAAGCGTCCCGACCCCGATCAGCCGCTGGTCGACATTGCCAATTACGTTGCCGACTATCGCATCGACTCGACCGAGGCGTACGACACCGCGCGCTACATGCTGCTCGATTCGCTGGGCACCTCGATGCTGGCGATGAAGTTTCCGGAGTGCGTGAAGCATCTGGGCCCGGTTGTTCCCGGCGCCACGTTGCCGGGGGGCGCCCGCGTGCCCGGCACCAGCCATGAGCTGGACCCCGTGCAGGCCGCTTTCGCGATCGGCACGCAGATCCGCTGGCTGGATTTCAACGACACTTGGCTCGCGGCCGAATGGGGTCATCCGTCGGATAACCTCGGTGCAATCCTCGCAGTAGCCGATTACCTCAGCCGCCAGGCCGACCGCGAGGGTGGCAAGCCGCTGACTGTGCGTGACGTGCTGACCTATGCCATCAAGGCGCATGAGATCCAGGGCTGCTACGCGCTGCTCAACAGTTTCAACCGAGTCGGCCAGGACCACGTGATCCTGGTGCGCTTGGCTTCGACTGCGGTCGCCACGGCCATGCTAGGCGGCAACAAAGATCAGATCACCACCGCTGTGTCGCACAGCTGGATCGACAACGGCGCGCTGCGCACCTATCGCCACGCGCCGAACACCGGGCCGCGCAAGAGCTGGGCCGCGGGTGATGCTTGCCGTCGCGCGGTCACGCACGCAATCAACGCTGTCTATCGTGGCGTGGTGGGTTATCCGTCTGCGCTGTCGGCAAAGACCTGGGGCTATTACGACGTTGCCTTCAAGGGCAAAGCGTTCGAGTTCGAGCGTCCGTTCGGCAGCTACGTGATGGAAAACGTGCTGTTCAAGATCAGCTTCCCGGCTGAATTCCATGCCCAGACAGCCGTCGAATGTGCCATGAAGCTGCATGGCGAGGTAGCTGGCAAGATCGATCAGATCGAGAAGGTTGTGATCGAGACGCAGGAAGCCGGCTGCCGCATCATCGACAAGACCGGCCCGCTGGCCAATTACGCCGACCGCGACCACTGCATCCAGTACATGGTGGCCGTGCCGCTGATCTTCGGCCGCCTCACGGCCGACGACTACAACGATGACGTTGCCGCCGACCCGCGCATCGATGCTCTCCGCGACAAAATGGTGGTGAGCGAGAACCCGCAGTTCACGAAGGACTACTTCGACCCCGAGAAGCGCTATATCGGCAACTCGGTGCAGGTGTTCTTCAAAGACGGCAGCAGCACCGAAAAGGTCTCCATCGACTACCCGATCGGCCACCGCAAGCGCCGTGCCGAGGGAATTCCCGTATTGCTGAAGAAATTCGAGGCCGCCATGCGTGGGCACTTGCCGTCGCATCAGGTCAAGGCGATTCTGGAGGCCACGGCGAATCCGGCTAAACTGGATGCCATGCCCATTCAGGCGTTTTTGGGCCTCTTCACATTGTAAAGACAACGTGAGAAGAGAATTCAGGGGTAATTAGCAGCCGTTTTGCAATTAGTTTAGTTTTTGTTAAACTGGATTATGCCGGGTGCAAATTTATCGCAGGAAATTCGTTGTCCGGGTTTGGCTGCGAATAACGAAAAGCGATTTTCATTCTTGGCGGGATGAATGCCCTAAATCATTAAGAAGAGGAGACACCTGATGAATCGTAAGGGCCTGTATTTCATGATTGCTCTTGCCCTGGGCGGCGTAGGTGCCGTTCACGCGCAGGACAACACGGCAGCCGCTGCCAGCAGCACTGCGA
>CAJCJD010000192.1 GCA_903970555.1 Vulcanimicrobiota bacterium | reverse complement strand
CTCCCATCGGCGCGTCCAGCGGCGTGAATCCGTGTTTCCGGTACAGCGTTTGAGCGGCGTCCATGCCGGTAAGGGTTTCAAGATAGCAGCGTTTGAAATCGAAGCCGCGCGCTGCCTCTAGGCAACGTTGCATCATGCTTGCACCTGCGCCGATGCCGCGTGCTTCGGGCAAAAAATACATCTTGCGCAGCTCGCATACATCCGGCTCACCGCCGTCCAGTGCCGCCACGCCTCCGCCGCCAATGACCTTGCCATCGCGTTCCACGACAAAGTACGCGCTGCGCGGGCGTGCGTAAGACGCATGCATGTCATCGACTTCGGCATCGTGGATGGCAAAGCCTGGGCCGTCGGCGCCGAATTCGGGCATCACGGTGCGGATGATGGCGGCCACCGCGGCGTTGTCGCGCGGTTCGATAGGGCGGATCAGAAAGTTGGACATGGACACGAACTTGGCGGGGAAGCCACCAGCGTAATCGGCCAGCGAGATTAGGCAACTGTGCCGGTAGTCAGGCTGCCGTGCGCGCCCGTGTCACGCGGCTGGCGGTTGGCTTGCTGAGCTGTGCCGCGAGCCATGCACCCGTTGCCACAAGCAGGTCCAGGTTCACGCCGGTCTGCATGCCCATGCCCTCGAGCATGTAGACCACGTCCTCGCTGGCGACGTTGCCGGTGGCGCCTTTCGCGTACGGGCAGCCGCCGGTGCCGGACACGGCGCTATCGACCACGCGCACACCTTCTTCCAGGCAGGTGAGGATGTTGGCCAACGCCTGGCCGTAGGTGTCGTGGAAATGCACGGACAGTGCGTGCATCGGAACTTCTTGCGCCACCGCGTGCAACATGGCGCGCGCTTTGGCGGGCGTGCCGACGCCGATGGTGTCGCCGAGGGAAATTTCGTAGCACCCCATGTCGTACAAACGCTTCGCCACGCTGACCACATCGGCCACCGGCACATCACCCTGATAGGGGCAGCCCAACGCGGTGGAGACATAGCCGCGCACTTTCACGCCGTCGATCTTGGCCGCTTCCAATATTGGCTGGAAGCGCACCAGCGAATCGGCGATCGATGCGTTGATGTTCGTGCGATTGAATGCTTCCGATGCGGCGGTGAATACCGACACTTCATTCGCGCCGGCTGCGCGTGCGTGGCGGTAGCCCTGTTCGTTCGGCACCAGCACGGGATAGCTCACGCCGGGCACTTTGCGAATGTTGCGAAACACTTCATCTGCATCCGCCAACTGCGGCACCCAGCGAGGACTGACAAAGCTGGTGGCCTCGATGGTTTTCAGTCCGGTCGAGGAAAGTCGATCGATCAACGCAATTTTTACGTCCGGCGGCAGCAACGTCTTCTCGTTCTGCAACCCATCGCGGGCGCCGACTTCGACGATGCGGACCTCAGAGTCTGGTTTCATATGCCAAGCACTCCGCGTTGCACCCGAGTGGCCGCCATGCAGCAGCGCGCAGCTTGACCAGACAGCCAGTCTGGCGCTGCGCTACGCGCTGCCACCTGACGACCACTCGGGCGCAACGCAAAGCACTTGGCATATGAAACCAAACTCTTGGAGTCATTCATGTGAAGCTCCTGCAACCGGGCGGCGGTTCATGACTTGAAACGAACGAGCACCGCGTCGGCTTCCACGAACTCGCCCTGCGTTGCGCTTATGTTCTCAATAGTGCCAGAACGCGGCGCCTTCAAGGCCAGCTCCATCTTCATCGCTTCCATCACCAGTAGCTCCTGGCCTTCTTCGACTTGATCGCCGACGTTGGCCTTCACCAGCACCACGCGACCCGGCATGGGCGCGATGATCTGGTTACCGCCGCTGCCTTGCTTGGATTCCCAAGCAAACGCAGCGGTGCGAACGAATGAATAACGTTGGCCGTCAGCATCGTGCAAGGACACGCGTTGCGCGTCCGCATGAATTGCAAAGCGAAGCCCTTCGCCATCGAAGCGAGCGCTAAGCACGCCATTCTGATGGCGTGCGCCGTGCACGTCGCAATGCGATTCGCCATGCTGCAGCTGATAGTGACCATCATGACCGTGGGCTTCGATTTCATAACGTTGTTCACGTAACGAAAGGGCAACAATGCGTTTGCCCGCGTGACCAATACGCCATGCATCGGCGCGCGACCACGGCGAGTGAGGATCGCTGCCATGCAAGGCATGTGCGGCGATCGCGCATTCGTCATGAAGCAGGGCGGTAGTGGCGGCGGCAAACAACACGTGATCGGAGGGTGCCGCATCACCGGTAAGAAATTCGTCAAGATGACGATCCAGGTAACTGGTGTCGATGCGAGCTTCCACGACGACGGGATGACGCACCAGCCGCTCGAGGAAGGCGATGTTGGATTTTGGTCCGACGATCTCGCACTCGGCCAGCGCCTCGCGCATACGCTGCAGCGCTTGCGTGCGGTCGGCGTCGTAGACGATAAGTTTGGCGATCATCGGATCGTAGAAAATCGTGACGGTGTCGCCTTCGACCACGCCGCCATCCAAACGCACATGACGCGACGGCGCAGGAAGTTTCAGCGTGCGCAGCTTGCCGGAGCCGGGCAGGAAGTTCTGATCGGGATCTTCCGCATACAGGCGTACTTCGATGGCGTGCCCGCGCGCATGAACTTGCTCTTGCTGCAGCGGCAAGGTCTCGCCCGAGGCAATGCGTAGTTGCCATTCGACAAGATCGAGCCCGAGCGTTTCCTCGGTAACCGGATGCTCCACTTGCAAGCGCGTATTCATTTCCATGAAGAAGAACGTGCCGTCCTGTCCCACGATGAATTCCACCGTGCCGGCGCCGACGTAGTTCACCGCTTTGGCAGCGGCAACGGCCGCTTCGCCCATCGCTTTGCGGCGCTCGGGTGTGAGGAAAGGCGAGGGCGTTTCCTCCAGAACTTTCTGATAACGGCGCTGCGCCGAGCATTCGCGCTCATTCAAATGAATGACATGGCCGTGCGTGTCGCCGAACACCTGGAATTCGATATGGCGCGGATGCTCGACGTAACGCTCAAGAATGACGCGCGTATCGCCGAACGAACTGGCGGCCTCGCGCTGCGCCGATGCCAGCGCATCGGCAAATTCCTTCTCGGCGCGCACAATGCGCATACCTTTGCCGCCGCCGCCAGCTGCTGCTTTGATCATCAGCGGAAAGCCGGTCTTGCGCGCCTGCTCGGCGAGGAAGGCGCCATCCTGGTTTTCGCCGTGATAGCCGGGCACCAGCGGCACCTGGTGATGTTCCATCAACGCTTTTGCGGCAGCTTTGGAACCCATCGCATCGATACTTTCCGGGCGCGGGCCGATAAACACGACGCCAGCATCGGTGCACGCACGCGCAAAAGCGGTGTTTTCCGAAAGAAAGCCGTAGCCGGGATGAATCGCCTGTGCGCCGGATTTTTTTGCGACATCCAGAATCGCATCGCCGCGCAAATACGAATCGGCCGGACGCGGACCGCCGATCGGCCACGCTTCATCGGCCACGCGCACATGCTGCGCATCCTTGTCCGCCTCCGAATACACGGCGATGGTGTGGATGCCCAGGCGCCGGCAGGTGCGGATCACGCGGCAGGCGATCTCGCCACGATTGGCAATCAGTACGCGCTCGAACATGCGGAATCCTTGCGGGTGTTGCGGGCTGCAAACCTCGTAAAACTAGCAGATTTGCGTGTATTAGCCGATGCGCGGCGCAGCATGGCGGCGCGTACCGGATATTATTCGCCGTCCCAATAATCCAGCGATTCGTCGTGCCGCCCGATAACGCGGAGCTGACGCGGAAGGTTGTCTGTGGATGGATTGCCAGGTGCGAAAGCGAGGTATTTGCCGGAATCGGGGTATTCGCAAATTTCCGCTTCGGACTGATTGCTTACGGCAAGGTAACGAAGTTCCACCTCGCCGGTGTTGATGATCTGATGCGCTGTTTCCGGGCCGCCGGTGGGGCAGGCGATGACGTCACCCGTTTTGATGGGATAGCACGCGTTGCCGTAACGCAATTCGCCGCTGCCTTCGAGGATGAAGAACATCTCCTCTTCGACGCGGTGGCTGTGGAAAGGGCAGTTGCGCTTTCCCGGTGCGACGACGGTGAGGTTGTAGCCAAGTTTACGTGCGCCGATTTGGCTGGCGATCTCGCCCCAGCGGATGTCGTAGTGCTTCGCGGTGTCGCCTTTGGGGGCGTGCGAGGGATCAGCGGTCTGGATAACGACATCCGCGATGTTCAAGATCGGCTTGGTCATGAGGGCGGTTCCACGTTTAGCTGTTGAGATTCCATGTTGGTGCACGCTTGTCGAGAAACGCGCCGAGCCCTTCCTGGCCCTCCGCAGAAACGCGCAGCCGCGCAATCAGCGCGGCGTTGTCGCGATCGAGACGTTCGGCAGACTCTTCGGTAAGCCCATGTATGCCCAGCGCCAAACGCTTCGCTTCATGCTGCGCCATCGGGCCGGCCTTGGCGAGCAGCTTGAGCATCTCGTGCACCGTGTCATCCAGGTATTCCGC
>CAJCJD010000191.1 GCA_903970555.1 Vulcanimicrobiota bacterium | reverse complement strand
AAGGCCGACGGCCTGATCCTGCTGGGTTATGGCGACTACCTCGCGTATCGCGACAAGCTGGAGAAGCTGGCCGCGCAGGGCACACGTTCCGTGCGCTGGGGCGCGGTGCTGCCTGATCAGCCGGATGTGTCCATCGGCTGCGACAACTTCCAGGGTGGCCATGCGGTGGCGACCCATTTGTTCGAGCAGGGCTGCAGGCGCATCGCCTTCCTGGGCGATGCGTCCAGCCACTATCCGGAGTTCTTCGAGCGCTATCGCGGCTACGCTGCGGGTTTGCGGGATGCAGGCCTGGCACCGGATGCCGCCTTGCAGGTGGACGTGGCGGAAAGCACGGAGCAATCCGGCTACGGTGCGATGGAAACCCTGCTTGAACGAGAAGTGCCGTTCGATGCGGTATTCGCCGCCAGCGACCTCATTGCCATCGGCGCCATGCGCGCGCTGGCCGATCGCGGCATGAAGGTACCCGAGCAAGTTGCCGTGGCGGGTTTCGACGACATCCCGATGGCGCGCTTCCTCAATCCTCCGCTGACGACCGTGTTGCAGGACACCAAGCTCGCCGGCGAGACCTTGGTCGACAATCTGCTGCGACTGATCCGTCGCGAACCAGTCGAAACACACCTGTTACCGGTGAAGCTGGTGGCACGGCGCTCCAGCCAGCGTTAAACATAGCTGCGAACATTGTCGCCCTCATGTCGATTCCGGCATGTCTGGTTCGTCGCTTCACCAGAGACCTGGAAAATTAGCCTTGCATGCCGGGCCTCCACCCTACCAGTCACGGAGGAACCACCATGTACTTACAGCCGTACCTGTTCTTCAACGGCCGCTGCGAAGAAGCCATCCAGTATTACCAAAAGCATCTGGGCGCGAAGCTCAACATGCAGATGCGTTACAAGGAAGCGCCGCCCGGCGACGGCACGGCCGCAAAAATCGACGGCGAAAAGATCATGTACTGCAACGTCACCCTGGGTGATTCCGTCTTCATGGCCTCGGACGACTGCGTCAATGCCAACGTGCAATTTCAGGGCTTTTCGCTTTCCCTCTCCGTGAAAGATGAAAAGGAAGCCGAACGCGCCTTTGCCGCACTTACTGATGGCGGCAAAGTGCATGCACCGCTGAGCAAAACCTTCTTCTCACCGTGCTTTGGCATGGCGGTCGACCGCTTCGGCGTGAGCTGGATGGTCATCGTTCCTGGCCAGCATTAGTCCAAACGACATTACAGGAGAACCGATCATGCGTTTCATGATGCTTATACTTCCTGCCGGATATGCCAGCGCGGCGCCCGATCATCGTCCCGACATGAAATCGATCGAGACAATGATGAGCTACAACAAATCTCTGTGCGAAGCAGGCGTGTTGCTCGCGCTCGATGGGCTGCATCCTGGTTCAACGGGCGCGCGTATCACGACAGTCGAAGGCAAAGTGAAAGTGTCCGACGGGCCATTTACCGAAGCAAAGGAAGCGATCGGTGGCTATTGGATCCTCGATGTAAGCTCGCGCGATGAAGCCATCGCCTGGGCGTCGCGTTGCCCGCTGCCTCCGGGCGACACCCTCGAAATCCGCCAGGTTTTCGAGCTGACCGATTTTCCGCCTGACGTACAAAAAGCTGTCAACGACATGCACGCGACGGCGCAATGATGAGTGGCCGCGCACTTGCACCACATCCAGGCAAGTGCTGTGATCGGTGGCCATGACGGCCCCCGACATCCATCGCACCATCGAAGCGGTATGGCGCATCGAATCGGCGCGACTCATCGCCGGTCTTGTGCGCATGGTGCGCGATGTGGGCCTGGCCGAGGAGCTGGCGCAAGATGCACTGGTTGCAGCACTAGAACGTTGGCCCGAGAGCGGCGTACCGGACAACCCTGGCGCATGGTTGATGACTGCAGCCAAGCATCGCGCGATCGATCAAATACGCCGGAAAAAACTGATTCAACGCAAACACGAAACGCTCGCCCACGAACCGGAGTTCGAACCTGCGGACGAAAGGCCGGAGCTGGAAGCCATGCTCGATGACGACATCGGCGATGACCTGTTGCGGCTGATCTTCACCGCCTGCCATCCGGTGCTTTCCACGGAGTCGCGCGCCGCATTGACGTTGCGATTGCTCGGCGGCTTGACGACCGACGAAATAGCACGCGCTTTTCTGGTGCCCGAGCCCACCATCGCACAGCGGATCGTGCGCGCCAAACGCACACTTTCCGAGAAGCAGATTCCCTTCGAAGTACCGCGCGGCGAGGAACTCAACGAACGCCTCGCCTCTGTGCTCGAAGTGCTGTACCTGATCTTCAACGAAGGCTATGCCGCGACTTCGGGTGACGACTGGATACGCCCCGAACTGTGCAACGAGGCGATGCGCATGGGGCGCACCCTGGCTGCCCTGGCGCCACAGGAACCCGAAGTACTGGGGTTGCTGGCCTTGATGGAAATTCAATCATCGCGGCTACACGCACGCACCAGGTCCACGGGTGAACCAATTCTGCTGCCGGATCAGGACCGCAGCCGATGGGACCCGTTGCTGATTCGGCGCGGCCTTACCGCGCTTGGGCGCATCGAAAAGCTCGGCGGCACCCATGGACCTTACGCGCTGCAGGCAGCCATCGCCGCCTGTCATGCACGAGCGCGAACCTTCGAGACCACCGACTGGCAACGCATCGCAACACTGTATGCATCGCTGGCGCACGTGATGCCATCACCGGTGGTTGAGCTCAATCGCGCCGTCGCCGTGGCAATGGCCTCCGGGCCAGCCGCAGGACTTGCATTGGTCGATACATTGGCTAACGAACCGTTACTGCGCAATTACCACTTGCTGCCTAGCGTACGCGGTGATTTGCTCAGTCGACTGGAACGGCATGCTGAAGCGCGCGACGAATTCGAACGCGCCGCCTCTTTGACGCGCAATACGCGGGAGCGCAACATGATGCAAGAACGCGCAGCCGCCAGCGCTAAAGCGGCGCAGTCTCAGGTTTGAGCCCGCTCTACGCCGACCAACGGCTCGTTCACCCGCAACACGCACAAACCCGCCACCATCATGCTGGCGCCACCCAGCACCAGCGCCCATACCGGCTGGCCATGGAAGAACATGCGTACCAGCACACCCAGCACACTCGCGGCAAGCAACTGCGGAATCACCACGAAGAAATTGAAGATGCCCATGTAAACACCCATCTTCTTCGCAGGCAGATTGTCCGAGAGCAACGCATACGGCAACGACAATATCGATGCCCACGCAAAACCCAACCCCACCATCGGCAACAGTAGCCACGTGGGATTGCGAATCAGCAAAAACGATATCAGCGCTAACCCTCCCAGCCAGAGATTGACCAGGTGACTCAAGCGCAGGCCCAAGCGCCTCACCATCAGTGGAATCACCAACGCGGCTACCGCCGCAATGCCGTTGTAGGTACCGAACAGCACACCGACCCAGTTGGCTCCCTCGTTGTAGGCTGCCGATGTCGTATCTGTCGTACCGTACTGCACTGAAGTCACCGCGCCAGTGGTATAGAGCCACAAGGAAAAAAGCGCGAACCAGGAAAAAAATTGCACGACGGACAGGCGTCGCATCGGCCCTGGCATGCCGTACAAATCGCGCATCACGTGGTGAACGACGCCGCCGCCACGCGTGCGCGACAGCCATAGAAATAACAGCCCAATGGCGAACAGACCGCCACCCAGTACGTACAGACCTTTTTCCAGCGCATAACCGTGAACCGCCACCAGCGCGGCAACGCCTAGCGCCAGCAACAGCAGCCCGACCCGCCACGCGCCGGATACGTCCACCACGTTTTCCTCGACGCCGTCGTCGGCAAACGCCACCAGTTGTTCCGGCGGATATTCTCGCGTGGACATCACCGTCCAGCACACGGCCCCCATCAACACCGCGCCTCCAAGATAAAACGCGTATTTGACCGTATCGGGAATGCCACCGGCGGCGGCTACGTTGCTCACACCCAGCTTGGCAAGCAGCCACGGCGATATCGACGCCACTATCGCACCGATGCCGATAAAGAAGCTTTGCATCGCGTAGCCGAGTGGACGCTGCGATGTCGGCAACTGATCGCCGACGAAAGCTCGGAAGGGCTCCATCGAAATGTTGATCGATGCGTCCATCAACCACAGCAATACCGCGGCCATCCACAGTGCGAGCGAGTTAGGCATCCACAGCAACGCCAAGGTGGTCAGTATGGCGCCGACGAGGAAGTATGGTCGACGACGCCCCAGACGACCCCAGGTTCGATCGGAGGCATAGCCAATCAGCGGCTGCACGATCAGGCCTGTGCAAGGTGCCGCGATCCACAGCAACGGTATGTCGTCGATGCTGGCGCCGAGCGTCTGGAAAATACGACTGACATTGGCGTTCTGTAACGCAAAAGCGAACTGAATCCCCAGGAAGCCGAAGCACATGTTCCAGATCTGCCAGAACGACAGCTTGGGTTTACGCGTCATGGCGCACCTGCCGCAGGCGCGATCAGCAGATCACCGATGCGTGCATCGTTGAGAGGGCCATCGCTGCCGCCTTTGCCACCAGTGAAATGGGCGAAGTGGCTGAGATCGCTCATGTTGAATCCCTGCTCCAGCGCAAATTGGCACGCAGCGCCTGCCTTCGCAGTCACGACACCGTAGGTCGAAAGCTGCTCGCCGACGCTATGCGGCATCACGATCGCCACACGCTGCACGGCGCTGGCATCGCACCGCATAACGAGCATTTTCACCGCCGCGGTAACGCCCGTGTTGATCGGGCCGTGATTGTTTTCGTAGCGAAGCGCCACACGGTAACGACCGGAAACTGGGGCGGCCCATGGCCTTGGCCAGCTAGTTGAAATACGCGTTGGCTCACTCGCGCAAACCGTTGGACTATGCAGCGACTCGATGCCCTGCTCGCCTACCCGTGTCGCGCTGACGCAAGGCGACTTTGCAACTTGCGCAATATAGGTACTGCCATCGACCTCGCCGACGCGCTGACCATCGGCATAAAGCACTACCTTGCCATCCACCTCGACGCGCCAACCCTTGTTGTCGGCGATTACCACAGGTGCTGTAGGTGATGCGGGCGCGTACAAGGGCGCATCGGTGCGCAGCGGCGCTGCGGGCACATCAATCGCTTTCAATGTCACGATCGTCTCGGTGCCGTGTTGCGTCGACTTGGCGGTAACCAGAAGGTTGCCATGCAACGCTTCCGGACGAAGCAGTGTGATGCTGCGATCGGGCGTTTGCAGACGGATACTTTGGCGATCACCGAACAACATCGGCACCAACGTCGTTGGCAGCTTCGGCTCTACGCGACCATCCGGTGTTAGACCGAACACACCCTCGCTCACCATATCGAGGTAAGCCGCGACCGACCACAATTGGCGCGGCGAGTCGACCACCGGGCCACTGAGCTTGCCTTGGTCGACGTGGGTGGATTGCGTGGCCAGCTCGTAATTTTCCATGTTCGAGCCGGACAGCGCCGCACCACGCATGATCGAACGCAGCTCGTGTGCAATACGCGCAGAATCATCCGTTGCTCGCGCCGCGCGCAAGGCATACGCGCTGACGAATGGCCAGATCGCGCGGTTGTGATAAATCGGCTGATCGACGCGTTCCGGCCAAATGACCGGACTACCAGCCGGCCACGTCGGGTAGTGCGCCAGGGCCTGGCGCGCACGATCGCCCTCCGCCACACCGCTGGTGATTGTCAGCGCGGTGCCGAGCAGATCGTAAGTGTCGTAAGGCGTGCCGTCGCCGCCCATGTAACTCATGTACATGCCGCGATCCGCGCGCCAGAAATGCGCGTTGATCGCCGCCTTGAGTGCGGAAGCTTGTTCCGTGTAGCTCTTCGCTTTGACCGCATCGCCGTGCGCATCGGCGAGTCGCGCCGCCAGTTGCAGCGCCTGGTAATGCAGCACATTGGTCGATAGCGCATAAGACTGTGCGATGAATACCACGTTGTCGGCGGTCCACGCCGGATACGTCTGTTCGCGCCAATCGAGGAACGACGTCTCCCCGCGATACAGCCCGCTATCGGCATCGAACGCATAGAGGCGATCCTGCGCCAGCGTATCGCCGATGGCGCGATACACATCGTCGGCGAACGCCTTGTCGTCAAGTAGATGCTGCGCGCCGAGAAACCACACTATGCGATCGGTGCTGATCGGCCAGCTGCCGCCTGAACCGGTGTCCTGCATCACGTAAAGGCCTTGCGGCGATGACGGATCGCGCACGTCAGACAATTTGAAACGCAAACCGTTACGCGCACGCAGCGGATCGAACTTCCACAAACCGAGATCAATCGAATAGGACAGATCGCGCGTCCACACGTATGGCCATTTCACACCCGTCTCAAAACACGTGCAGGGAATCGGCTGGCCGTGATCGAAGGCGCCGTCGCGAATGGCGGTAACCGAATCTTGCGTCAGTTCATCCTGCGCCAGGGCGAACAAGCCATCGAACATGGGGCTGGCTGTTTCGACACGCATGCGCTGCGCAAGGATGTCGCGCTGACCGAAGGCACCCGCCAACGTAAACCGTCCATCCGTCGCCGCTGTCATGCGCGCTTGTTGATTCTGCCATTGGATCTGATCGTGCCAGTCATCGCCGGCAGCACTCGCAGCCAATGCTGCCGCCATCACTACGCTCAGCATGAACACTCCGCATACGGGTGAATCTGCAAACAGTCGGTCATCGTCAATGCTCTCCCCTGCACGGTTATGGCACGACGCGAGGCGATGCACATGCTGCAGTTGCAGCATGAAAGGCGATCATTTCGCGCGGGCAATCATGCATGGTAGGCAAGCGCGCGCGCAGTGGCAGCTTTATGCATACGTATTCATGCGCGCATACCGCTCATGCGGTCCCGGCATTTGCCGGGACCGCGGGTCGTCTCAATGCAGCTCCACGACAACCAGGCCTTGCGGAGGAACATCGATACTCAAGTGACCATTCTGCAGAGCCACCGATTCGGACGCGGCCATTTTCCCTGCTTCGCGCAATTGCACGATCTGTTCGCGGCTCGGGAAATCCGGGCGCCCCATGCGATCGAATGCGGCCACGGCGTTGCCGTGGTTTTCATCCAGGCGATAGACCGTGGCTTTCGCGCCCGCGGGAAGGTGCGATACGTCGATATCGAAATGTTTGACCTCGCCTTGCGGCTCGCCCTTGGTGTAAGCAGCCGTATCGCCCACGGGTGTGGCGTAATTCCACAGTGCCAGCACCACGCTGCCATCGTCACGACGCGTCGCCAATGCACTGTCCGACGAGAGCGGCAGTCGCGTGCCACCCAGGTGATGCAGCATCGCAAACGCATTGAATGCGGGTTTCTCGATACGATCGGCCGCAATCACGCCGAAGCCACCGTAGAACGGCGTACGCACTACGCCCTGTTCCTCGAACACGTCGGAAAAGGACCAGTAGCTCATGATGTCGACCTTGCCCGCGCACTCGCGAATCGTATTGGCCAACCATGGCCCCATGTAAACCGAGTCGGTGACGTTGGGCAGGTTGGCGTACGACGCGTTGTATTCGCTGAAGATCAGCGGCAGCTTCGGATACGGCGACGCGGCGATCTCGTTGTGCACTTTGTCAACGGAACGACAGACCATGTCCGCACGCGGAATATTTTCGTCCGTCTTGAACACGTTTTGCGCGGTGTCATCGCCGTAAACATGCGTGCTCACGAAATCCACCGGCACCTTCGCATCGCGCACATGTTTAAGAAACACCGGCACCCATGCTGCCTGCGCAGTGCTGGGGCCGCCCACGCGCAAACGCGGGCTGACGGCCTTCAATGCACGTGCGGTGTGGTCGTATAGCGTGAAATAAGTAGGCTGCACGGGCGTACCGCCCCAGAAGGCGAGGTTCGGTTCGTTCCATACCTCGAAATACCAGCTGGCGACTTCATCGGTGCCGTAACGCGCGATCAGATGCTGGGCGAAAGCTCGGATCATCGCGTCCCACTGCGCGTAATCCTTCGGTGGCATGACATTCGGGTGATACCAGAACTCGTGCACTTTGGAGGGATCGGAACTCAGCTCAGGCGGCATGAAACTGAGTTCGACAAAAGGTTTTACGCCGCGCTCAAGCAGACCGTCGTAGATCTGGTCGACATACGAAAAGTTGTAGCTGATATGGCCTTCCGAATCGCGCTGTACGAGGCCCACGTCGTGATCGAAAATCCCGTGGAAGCGCACGTAGCCAAAACCCGTGGCCTGATGCACGGCATCGATATCTTTGCGGTAATCGTCGCGCAGCGCGAGTACCGCACGACCGGAGCCGAACATTTGCTCCCAGAAATGCGGGAAGGGCGTACCCTTGGCCTGGGCATCGACATGCAGCTGTACGGTGTTGGGCGTCGCGGTGGCGGCATAGGCCGCATCGAAGGTCAGCAAGGCGGTGGCGAGGACGCCCAGCGCGATGCGGCGAAAGGGGTACGGGTTTGGCATGACGGTTCCTTGAAGCAAAGCGGCGTGCCGGATCGTCGTTCCGATCGCACCGCATGTAAACGTTTACTTCCCGGGCCGCAGTCTCTTACAGAAGGGCCCGTACGTCCAATGGAAGGGTCGTTTTTGGCGGCCCGATCACGATGGATGGCCATATCGACCCGTTGCGGCGGCGCCGCAACAGGCCCCAATAACAGCGTCATCCGATCAGTGCTGCACCGCGGCAGAATCAAGCATCAGCTTCGTCGCCGTACCTGCGGCGAGCTTTACATAGGTGACCGGACCGTAGCGATCGCTACCACTGACCCAACCCTCTGCGCCCTTGGCTGCGCGTAGCGCATCCAGACTCGGGTACTGCTTCACGGCATGCCCTGCTGCACTCACATGCAACGCAGCGTCGCCATGAATCTTGACTAGATAGTTCTCCAAAGCCGGCTTGAACGTGCCTTGTGCTGGCTGCGTGGCAAACGTCACGCCATCGGCCGTGCGCTCTACGCTAAAGCGCTGCGAGAAGAACGCACCGTGCGTATAGGCGTAGGTTTTGCCGTCGTCGTCGTAGTAATCGAAATGCGTGGCTTTGTTGGCAGGAAATACGTCCACCGACAACTCGGTGACCGGATGCTCGCCGACGTAATCCATCACCGGCTGAGTCGGGATGATTGCTCCATCGCGGATGAAGAGCGGGATATCGCTCCAGGTCTTGCTATCTACCGCGTAGTGAATGGTCTGGCCGCCTTGGTAGACCTTGCCGCTGAAGTAATCGATCCATGTTCCCGACGGCAGGTAGATGTCCTTTTCGGTCTGACCTTTGCCGACCACGGGCGATACCAGCAGGTTGTCGCCGAACATCCATGCGTCGACGTCGTCGCGCACTTGTGGATCGTTGGGATAGTCGAACAACAGCGGACGCACCAAGCCCACACCATCGGCTGTCGCGGCGTGCTCGTAGCTGTAGATGTACGGTATCAAGGCGTAGCGAAGGCGAATCGCCTGCGTCGCCGCCTGCTCCGCCACCGGGCCGTAGAGCCAGGGCTGCCGCTTCTCGCCAAACGTGCCGTGCACACGAAAGATCGGCACGAAGGCGCCGAACTCGATCCAGCGCGCATAGTTTTCATCGTCGGGATGGCCCTTGAAGCCACCGCCGTCCATGCCCCATTTCATTTCGCCGACGTTGATGGCGCTGAGCATGCGCTGACGCTGCGCCGCCATGCTGTCAAAGCCGGTGTCGATATCGCCCGACCACAGGCCATAAGCATAACGCTGCGAACCGAGATAAAAGTCGCGGTTGATCGACCACACACGCAACGGCGAATAGGCACGCTGTCCGTCGTACAAGGCGCGTTGCATGTTGAGGAACTGGGTGTTGCTGTTGGTGTCGTCCGCCTCATCGTTCCACCAACCGACGATGCCGGTGTCGAAGGAATGCTTCAACGCAGCGTTGAAGAACCACGTACGCACCGCAGCCTTATCGAAATCCAGTTCGCGCACCGGCTTGAGCGAAAAATAGTCGGTGTTCTGCGGCCGACTAACGGCCCAGAAACCACGCGCCTGTGCATCACGGCCTTCGACGGTGTCGACATGGATGCGTGGCTTCATGATGCCGGTGAGGTGCATGCCGAGCTGATCCATCAGGGTTTTCAGCGCGCCGCTCGGGCCATCCGGAAATTTCTTCGCGTTCCAACGGAACTCGCCGTAGTTGTCGTCGCCCCAGGCTTTCCAGTCGAAGTCGAAGGTGAAGTTGTCGATCGGAATGTGTCGGGTGCGATAGCCATGCACGATAGCTTCAAGCTCCGGCTGGTCGATGCCCCACTGGCTATTGGTAAAACCCATCGCCCACTTGGGGAACAGCGGCGGCGCGCCGCTGAGATCGGCGAGTGCCGCGAAGATCTGCGGTGGCGTGCCCGCGATCACGTCATAGCTGATGTCGTCTCGGGTGATCCCGCTGACTCGGATGTTTCCGGCCGCGAGATCGAATTTGGCGCCCACGGTATCCACCAACACACCGTAGCCATGGGTACTCCAGACAAAGGGGCCACCGGGATAGCCCTGCTCACCCGCCTTGGCGATCTGCACACCGCTGCGCATCAGCCCCTTGTTCGCCGGCTCGAACGCATCGTAGCCGCCGAGGCCGTACAGCGGGTCGGCCTGGTTGTGCTGCAGGTCGATATGGCCGTCCAATAAGGTGGCCGGATCTGTTTGCAGCAAGACATGTCCCTGGGTGTCGGCGACTGTCAGGCGTGCTGCACGTTTGTCCCAAGTCGCCACCAACGCATTCGTCGCCACCGATGCGGTATCGGCCGTGGTGCTGACGTGCAGGTTCGATAACGTTTCGCGGCTGACGTGCGGATCCATCACGATGCCCGGCTGCGTCGTCACGCCATTGGGCATGGCGTGAATCTGCAACACGTTCGGTGCGACGAAACGGAAGGTGACGCGGTCCTTACCGTGAACCAGGTCGATGCCGCGCGCATCCGCGTGTTGCAGCTGGAAGCCTGTGCCGGCGTCGGCGGGTGCCGCCTGGATGGGTAATGCGACCGTGGATAGCAGGCCGCAGAGGGCCAGGTAGCGCAGTGTTGTCATCCAACCATCCTTTCTTCGGCACAGGAGCTTTGCGATATCGCCCGACTATAACCGCAGGTGTCGGGTGCGGGGGCAAATAGACGCCCCCGCTGCGGCAAGCGGGCACACCTGCGGTGTAGCCTAGTTTTATTGCAGGATCGCGGTGGCGTACGGCGGCAGGTTCAGCTGCCCGTGTGTGAGCACGATGCCTGGTTTGCTTTGCAGGATTACCGAGGCGACGTGCGTGTCGGCATCCAGAACCACGGTGCGTGTCTCGCGCGACAGGTTGTGCACCACCAGAACGCGGGAGTATGTGTCTTGCAGCACATAGGCCAGCACGTGCGGGTCCGCCTGCGGAATGTTGCGCAAAGCGCCGTCACGCAATGCGCTGACCTGCTGCCGCCAGCCAATCAGTTTGCGATAAAGGTTGAGCAGCGAATCGGGATCGGCCTGCTCGGCCTCGACGGAGACGTCCGGGCCATCATCCGTGCTCCAGGATTTCCAGCTCGCGACCCCCGGGCCTTTGCCGTTGCGATACCAACGCATCGGCTCGCGGATGTCTTCGTCGGGCTTGGTGCCCTGCATGCCCAACTCTTCGCCGTAGTAGACGAAGGGATGGCCGGGTAGCGTGAGCAACAGCGCAGCGGCAAGACGCATATGCGCCGCATTGCCGTCGAGCTGGCTCATCACGCGTTCCTGGTCGTGATTGGACAGGAAAGGTGCATCGTCGAAGTGACCGTCCGCATGGATGCGATAGGTGGCATAGGAGTATTCGAGTCCCGTTCCGATGCCAAGGTTGCGCTCCTGCTTTACGCTCTCGATTAGCTGTGTAGCGGCCGGGAAATCGAACACCGTGTTCAACGGCCCCATGTACGCCGTCAGGTCGTCCGGATTCTGCCGCGCAACCTCACCCACCAACCAAACGTGGGGATTCACCGCTTTGAGGCCACGATGGTATTCGGTCCACCAAGCAATGTTTCGCGCCAGCGCGACCGGGCTATCCATGTCGGAGCGCAAATCGTCGTAGATATGCTGCGCGGCATCGAGACGAAAGCCATCCACGCCCTGACGAAGCCAGAACTTGCCCACATCGATCATCGCCTGGCGCACGGCCGGATTGTCGTAGTTGAGATCGGGCATGGCGCTGGTAAAAACACCCAGGTAGTACTGGCCATTGGGTGCGCGATGCCAGGCGGGACCACCCGTGGCGCTGATCGCTTTCAGATCGCTATCGGGCTTGGCCCACACGTACCAGTCGTGGTGCGGATCTTTCGGATCCTGCGCGGCCTTGAACCACGGATGTTGATCGCTGGTGTGATTGATCACCATGTCGATCACCACCTTGATGCCGCGCTTGTGCGCTTCATCGACCAGCTTCTTGAAATCCTGCATCGTGCCGAATTGCGGATTGATACCTTCGTAATCGGTGATGTCGTAGCCGTGATAGCTCGGCGAAGGATTGATCGGCATCAACCAGATGCCGCTGACGCCCAGCGACTTGATGTAGTCGAGCTTCTGCGTAATGCCATTTAGATCGCCGGTGCCGTCGCCTTTGCTGTCGTAGAACGCGCGGACGAAGATTTCGTAATAGACACCGGATGGCTGCGTAACAGGCGGTGGTGTCGCAGCATCCTGTCGTGCGAGCGATGGCGTGGACAACAGCAAAACCGCTGCAGCAATCGCGGCTATACGGATGACGGCGTGGAACCTTGGCATGGGGATGTCCCGGGGAGTGGAGTGTCGTCGGCGTCACGGCATCGGCTACGCAATGATGTCGACCGAACGACTATGACGAACCGGGCGTCGCCTGAAAAGAACCCGGTTCCATAATCGTCAAACGGAACCGGGCGAGGGGAGCCGCCCGGGCATCGCTGCGTACGATGCCCGGCGCGGTTGGCTTACAGCTTGAAGTTGAAACCAAGGTAGTTGGTGCGTCCGAAGTACTGGATCGTACCGGTCTGCTGAGGGTTGCCGCCGAAGTAGGTACGGGTCGGCTCGTTACTCATATTCAGCATCTGGTAGACGATGCTCAGCTGACTAGTGATGTTGTACGAAGCCTGGAAGTCATACACCGTCTCGGCAGCGAAGGTCACCAGCTGGTTGTTCACCGCGATCTGCGTATCGGAGAGGAACGATGAGCGGTAGTTCGCAGACAGACGGGCCGAGAACGTTCCGTTGTCATAGAACAGCGCCGCACTTGCTACGCGGCGCGACAAGCCCGGCAGGCCGATGTATGTTGTTGGACCGCCCAGCGTCGTCGGGTTGCGCACCGTGCTCGACGTAATGGCAAGGTTGGTATCGAAACCGATGCCCGACCAGATGCCCGGCAGGAAATGCGTCTTGGTGAACGACGCTTCGAAACCACGGACATCACCGCCCTTGGCGTTGTAGGCCGTCTGGTACTCGCCGTTTTCATACGGCACGCCCGTCGTCGGATCGATAGGCACCTGGATGCCTGCCGATGCGAAGTCGAAGTTGTTGTACGTCACCTGCTGAACGAACGAATCCACATGCTTGAAGAACACGCCGGCCGTCGCCGCACCGGTGGAATCGTCGAAGTAGTGTTCGTAGTCCAGGTCGTACTGCTGCGCGCGCAACGGATTCAGCAGCGGGCTGGTGCTACCCCACACGTTGTACTGGCCATTGGAAACCCACGAACCCGCACCCGCCAGCATGGTGTCGATCGGCGGACGTGACAGCACCTTGGCGGCCGACAAACGGGTCTGATCCTGGTCGGTCCAGTGGTAGATCAAGTTCAGCGACGGCAGGTAGTCCGTATAGGTCTTGCCCATCTTGATCGGCGCGTAGTCGTAGCTGGTGTTGCCGTTGCCGTCGGTGATGGGAATACCAGCGCCGTTACCGACTTCCTGCAAGCCATAGCTGTACTGCGACTGGCGCGACACGCGCACGCCGACGTTGCCGGTCAACTCGTGGCCGAACAACTGGGAATCGATGTCGCCCATGACGAACAGGTCACGCGTCCTTTCGTCGACGGAACCGCTCTGGATTTCCGACCAGCTCTGGTCAGTGATGTTCTTCACCGGATTGGCGACGATGCCGTGCGAGGCGAGGATTGCCGGACCATTAAGCGTAAGGAAGCAGGGGTAGCCGCTGAAATCACCCTTCCAGCAAGTGACCTTCGCATCCGCTGCCGGGATGGTCAGCGGGGGCTGTCCGGCGACGGGCGACGTGTTCCACTCCGAACCGTAAACGTAGACTTCGCGATTCGCATCGTAGCCGTGGTTGTTGGCATACACGCCGGCTTCCAATCCCGAAAAAATCGGGTTGTTCGGCAGGTCGTACTTCACCGCGGTGCGCAGTGCTTTGTTCTTGTCGGTGTAGATGTACGGGTACACACCGTAGCGCGACAGGGCCATGTCGTTGAGATTGGTGTAAAGGCCCGGGTTAGCAACGGAGAAATTGCCGATGTTGGTGCCCTTGAGCAGGAAGGTCGAGGACTGCGACATCAGCTGCGGGTTGCTTGTTCCCAGACCGGTGTACGCGTCTGCCGTGGTATCGACGTTGATCTCGTTGCTGGACGCGTGCGACAGCGACGCGTCGGCTTCGACGTGCCAGTTGCCGTGATTCCACTTCATGTTCAAGCCGCCGGAGAACACGTTGGTGCTCGTGGAATAATTGTCGGCCGTGGTTTCATTGGAGAACTGATTGCCGCCAACACCCGCGGGATTACTGCTGGCCGTGCCGCCGATCACCGTGCCCAGCGAGCTGAGTACCGGATTGGTGATCTGCGCGTTGTTGCCGTAGAAGTTCTGCGAGCGGAAACCATAACCGAACGACGTGTTGTCGAACTTGGAGAAGAAGCTATCCAGCGTGAACTGCAACTCATCCGTAGGCCGCCACACGACCGTGCCCAGATAGCCGCGGCGACGCTCTTCACCGCCGTTTTGCTGCACCTGGACACCTTCCGGCAGATAGGCTTTTTGCGCGCTGTTTTGATTCAACTGGTATAGGCCACCATCAGAAGCCTCGCCCACGAACTGCTCTGAAACGTGTGGCTGGTACATATCCGCAAAGCCGAGGCCAATACCCAAGGTGTTATCGAGGAACTTGCCCTGGTAAGCGGCGCTCAGGCGATAGCCCATCGCATTGGCGCCCGGCACATCGTGCGCCGTGCCGTCATAGCTGCCGCGCATGTCGACGTTGAGCGACGTGTCTTTGGCGTTGTCCAGAGGGTTGGCGGTCTCCATCGCGATGGTGCCGGCCACGCCGCCTTCGATCAGCGACGCCTGCGAAGACTTGTACACCGTCGCCATGTTGATCAGCTCCGACGGATACTGATCGAACTGAATGTAGTTGCTGCCGCTGGTCGACGGCTGCTCGCGACCATCCAAGGTGGTCTCGATGAAGTTGCCCGAGAGACCGCGGATGTTGATCTGCGATGCCTGGCCCGCGATGCGCTCGGCGGAAACGCCAGGAAGACGCGTTAGCGAATCGGCGATCGACTGATCCGGCAAGCCGCCGATGTCATCGGACGTGATTACGTTTTGGATGGTGTCCGCGTAACGCTGGTAGTCGAGGGACTTTTCCACCGTCGCGCTGTAACCGGTCACCGTGATCGCAGACAGACTCTTGGTGAGTTGCTTCTGACTATTTTGATTGCCGGTCTGAGTGGCGTCATTCGATGGGTTCGAGCTGGTCGAGCTCGTCGAGCCGCTCTGCTGTGTGGTGCCCGCCTGCGTGCTCGGGGCCGTCTGTGCCTGCACACCAAAGGCCATGCACAGACCCGTTGAAGCCAGTGCCATCACGAGCATATTGCGCTTAAGTATCACGTTGTCCCCTCCCCCAAAATTTTGTAGTCGTCTCGTTTTTGATCGCTGGCCACCTCGTTTCCCCTCGTTCCCGGAACGGGCAGCTCGCACACCGACGGATGGAGTCGTCAGCGTGAGGCGGATGGTAGGGCGCGTTTTTCTGCGTGGACCAACCATGCATACGTATTCATAGTCATCACCCAAATGCATGCATCGCAGTGCAACATGCCCCATTCAGCACACTGCGATGCATCCGTAAAACAAGCAGTAAAACGCGCAATTCTCGCATTTTTTGCCATGCTCGTGATGCGTCGTATGCAACCTCATCCACTCCCGGCGCCATGCCTATGACGCAACCGCAGCACGAATGAATACGTATGCAAACCCCTGCGAGTGGGCGCAGGCCAGAGGCTAAGCTGCACACCGCTCGTCGCATTGGCTATGGAGGCCGTGCGCTTACAGTGGGGTTTTAAATGATCGATGCATCCTGGTGGCGCGGCGCCGTCATCTACCAGATCTATCCACGTAGTTTTCTCGACACCAACGGCGACGGGGTGGGCGATTTGCCGGGCATCATCCAGCGCCTGGATTACGTGGCGAGCCTGGGCGTGGACGCGATCTGGATTGCACCGTTCTTCCGCTCGCCGATGGCCGATTTCGGCTACGACATCGCCGATTACCGCGACGTGGACCCGCTATTTGGCACGCTCGAGGACTTCGACCGACTGCTCGCCAAGGCGCACGGCCTGGGCTTGAAGGTGATGATCGATCAGGTGCTCAGCCACACCTCCGACCAACATGCGTGGTTCAAGGCGAGCCGCGAGAGTCAGGACAACGCCAAGGCCGACTGGTACGTATGGGCCGACGCGAAACCCGACGGCAGCGCGCCGAACAATTGGTTGTCGATCTTCGGCGGTTCCGCTTGGAAATGGGAGTCGCGTCGCGGCCAGTATTACCTGCACAACTTCCTTTCTTCCCAGCCCGATCTCAACTTCCACAACCCGGATGTGCGCGCGGCCGTACTCGATAACGTGCGCTTCTGGCTGGACAAGGGCGTGGACGGTTTGCGCCTGGATGCGATCAACTTCTGCTTCCATGATCGCCAACTGCGCGACAACCCGCCCAAGCCGAAGGAAAAACGCGTCGGCCGCGGTTTCAGCCCCGATAATCCTTACGCGTTCCAGTATCACCTGCACAACAACACGCAGCCGGAAAACCTCGATTTTCTAGGCGATTTACGCAATTTGCTCGATCGCTACCCGACCGCCGTAACGCTTGGCGAAATCTCTTCGGAGGATTCGCTGGCGACGATGGCCGAGTACACCCGCGACCATCGCCTGCACATGGGCTATAGCTTCGAATTGCTCAGCAGCGATTTCAGCGCCGCGTACATTCGCCACACGGTGGAACAGCTCGAAACGCAGATGCAAGACGGCTGGCCATGCTGGGCCATTTCCAATCACGACGTGGAGCGCGTGCTTACCCGTTGGGGCAACGGCAACGCATCACCTCGGCTGGCCAATTTGTTGACTGCGATGCTGTGTTCGCTGCGTGGCTCGGTGTGCGTATACCAGGGCGAAGAACTGGGGCTGACGGAAGCCGAGGTACCGTTCGAATCGCTGCGCGACCCCTACGGCATTGCGTTCTGGCCGAATTTCAAAGGCCGCGACGGATGCCGCACGCCGATGCCGTGGGATGGCGGCGCCTTCGCCGGCTTCAGCCAGGCCGATCCGTGGTTGCCGATTGACGAGAAGCACAAGGCACTGGCGGTGGCGCATCAGGAAGCCGATCCGGGCTCCGTGCTGCAAGGCTTCCGCCATTTCATGCAATGGCGCGCCCAGCAACCGGCCCTGCGCTGGGGCGATATCCAGTTCCTCGACACACCCGAACCCGCGCTCGCCTTCGTCCGCAGCCACCAGGGCGAAAAGGTGCTGGCGGTGTTCAACCTCGGCAAACAAGCGATCGATCTCGAGCTGACGGTGCCGAAGCTGGAAGCGGCTCGCCCGCTCGACAGCCACGGCCTGTTACAGGGCTCGATCAAGGGCCAGCGAGTGAGCCTGCCCGGGCACGGTGTGCTGTTTGCCCGGCTTGCTGACTGATCGAAATTCGCTAGCGACGCACCCGATCGCCCCGGCCAAACCCTCGTTTTAGCAGCAGAAACGGCCGGCATGGCGTAAGTCATGCCGCCAATCCGGGAACAAGGCCGAATTCTGCGCGATAATGACGCGCCCGCTCTGCCCATGTACTGTGCTCCCCCACACGTACCACGCCCTGTCGCGACGCAGGCGGCATTCCCCTGCGCTTAGTACGTGAATGAATATCGCGTCGGCATAGGCCCCGAATTGACCGAGGAAGACTTGTTTTGAATACAGCGAACGAGACGGCAGCACAGCGGCGCAACCCTGGCGTAAGCGGCATGAGCCTGTACGTACCCCAGCCCCGCGTGCCCCTGCGCGACTGGTGCGAGTGGACCGGCAACTCCTGGGACAAGGTCCAAGCCGTCGTCGGCCGCAGCTTCCGCCGCCCGGCACCGTACGAAGACGTGTACACCATGGCCGCCACCGCGGTGCTGCGGCTGATCCGCAACTACAACATCGATCCGCGCCAGATCGGCCAGCTCGCGCTCGGTACCGAGAGCAGCAAGGACAACTCCGCCGGCGCCGTGATCGTGCGCGGCATGGTCGACCGTGAGCTGCAACGCCTGGGCCTGCCACGCCTTTCCCGTCAGCTCGAAGTGCCCGAGTTCAAGCACGCCTGCCTCGGTGGCGTCTATGCGCTGAAGAGCGCGCTGCGCTACGTAGCCTTCGACGCCCAGGGCAAGCAGGCCATCGTTGTGTGCAGCGATATCGCCGAATACGAACGCGGCTCCACCGGTGAGCAGACCCAAGGCGCCGGCGCCGTCGCCATGCTGGTGGAAGCCGAACCGAAACTGTTCGAAGTGGATCTGGCTCACTCCGGCAGTGCTTCGGACTATCGCGGCCCCGATTTCCGCAAACCGTTCGCGCGCCATTTCGATCAGGAATACGCCGAACGCGGCAAGCGCCTGCACGATTTCCCGATCTTCAGCGGCAAGTACTCCACCTTCGCTTATCTGGACGAAACGGGACAAGCGTTCGACGCAATGCTCGATCGCCTCGGTGTTTCCGGCAGCGATTTCCTCGCCTCGGTGGAGGGTATGTTCTTCCATCGCCCGTATCACATGATGCCGCTGCAGGCGTTGGCCTTCATCTACGCACGCGCCTTGGCGCGTGCGCCGCAGCCGAATGCGGAATTCCAGGCGCTGTGCGAACAAGCCGGCGTCTCGGCGGAAGGCGTGATCGAAGAGTGCCGCAACGAACCTGATCTGTTCGGCGAGTTCATCCGCCTCGGTAGCAACGCCGATGCCGCGCAGGAGCCGCATCCGCTCACCACCAAACTCGCCAGCATCGTGCGCAAGAGTCCGGCCTTCCAAACGCTGTTGTCCACGCGCGTCAAACTGGGCACCGACTGGGCCATGGAACTGGGCAATCTCTACACCGCCGCGTTGCCGGCATGGTTGGCTGCCGGTTTCGAGCAAGCGTTGGAACAAGGCGTCGATTGGTCGAATGCGCAGCTCGTCGCCGTCGGCTATGGCAGTGGCGATGCCGCCGAAGCCATTCCGTTGCGCGTGGTACCGCAATGGCGCGAGGCCGCCAGCAAGATCGGCTTCCGCGATGCGCTCGCCGCCTCCACCGATCTCTCCCGGGAGCAATACGAAGCACTGCACGACGGCAAGCACATCGAACTCGACTGCCCACCGCGCGATCAGTTCGTCATCGCACGCACCGGCAACACCTATGAAGTGAGCTTCCAGGACCTCGGCGTCGATTACTACGACTTCGTGGGTTGAAGCCTCGGCGAGGGAGCCGGCGTTCCGTCGCCTCCCTCGCTCAATGCCCAGCGACAGGGCCGGGCATTCGCTGGTGTCAGTGTTTAGCTAGACTCGTCCCGCCTATGATGGAAAGCCACGAGGCGGCACGACTATGTTCAAGCTCAAAGGCGTCCTTTCGCTACATGCCGGCGACCACGCATTAGGTGGCGCCGATCGCATCGCGTTGCTGGCGAAGATCGGCGAAACCGGATCGATTACCGCGGCGGCGCGCGCCGTGGGCATGAGTTACAAAGGCGCATGGGACGTGATCGACGCCATGAACAATCTGGCGGACGAGCCCTTGGTAATGCGCGTGGCCGGCGGCAAAGGCGGCGGCGGTACGCACCTGACCGAGCGCGGGCAACGACTGGTCGAAGCCTTCGCCACGCTGGAAGATCTTCAGCGGCGTTTCCTCGAACAATTCGAGAGCTTGGCCGACGCTTCGGCCACCGACATCAAGCTGATAAGGAGCCTTATGTTCCGCACCAGTGCGCGTAATCAGCTCTCCGGTCGTGTGGTGGCGATTCATAAGGGCGTGGTCAACGATACCGTCGAGCTGGAACTGCCTGGCGGTGAGCGCGTGGTCGCCACACTCACCAGCGAAAGCACGCAGGATCTAGGGCTGGAAGTCGGCACCGAAGCCATTGCATTGATCAAGGCCTCGTCGGTGCTGGTGGGTCTTTCCGACAATGGCATACGCTTGTCGGCGCGCAACCAGTTTGCGGGCACGGTGACCCAGGTGACGCTGGGCGCGGTAAATGCGGATGTGCGTATCCGCCTGGCGGGCGGCAGCGTGATGTCGGCCATCGTGACGATGGAAAGCGTCTCCTCGCTGGGGATTGAGGAAGGGATTGCAGTCGTCGCGATCGTCAAGGCATCCAGCGTCATCTTGGGTACGACCCGCTAATAACTGTCCCGCTGCACCCTTTGCGCCAGGTATCGGGGCATTTGAGAGTGCCTTCACTCCTCCCTTGGCGGTAAACCGTCATATACTCAAGCCCATAACGCTCGGAACGAGCGCGGGGATGGGCGAATCGGATGCTTTTCAGAAGCGCGTCAGTATCCATCGGGCGACGAGCAGATGGGCGATGGCTTGCGGCAAAAAAGGCCTTCCATGTGGCAACCAGCCGCGCGATGACATGCCGGCTCGCGCTGCTGTTACTGACCTGCTTGGCATGGCCGGCATTCAGCACCCCGACGCAAGCAGATGCCTCCGCAAAACCGACGGTCCGCATGATCGTCGATGGCAAGCCACCTATCACTTTAGATAGCGCATCTCTTGCGGCAATGCCGCGCGCAACCGTCACGGCATCGGCCCATCACGAACCACCCAGCCAATGGCAAGGCGTCGCGCTTGAGGATGTGCTGCTTCGCGCTGGCGTACCCAGCGGCGAAACCTTGCGGGGACGCGCGATGACGACCGTCGTTCGCGTCACCGCACCGGATAACTACCAGGTCGTTTTCAGTCTGGCCGAACTCGATCGCATGCTCGGCAACGAGCAAGTGATTCTGGCCGACACGCAAGATGGCCATCCTTTGACGAAAGACGGGCCCTTTCGCCTGATCGTACCGGGCGACAAGCGACCTGCTCGATGGATCCACAACCTCACCACCATCGAGGTCACCAGCGTTGCCGCGCCAACACCCTAACTGATCGTTTTTCATTGCCACGCAGACAGCGAATGCGACGCGAGCGTCCATCCGCGGGGAGAGATCACCATGCTGAAGAAATGGATGATGGCCGCCACGGCCCTAAGCCTGATTAGCGTCAGCGTCGCCGCGCAAGCGGACGATGACTATGGCTTGGACAACATATTCACGAACGGCCACGTCGATGGCGATCTTCGCCTCTACAATTTCAACCGCCTCTACGACAGCAAGACCACGCCCAACGCGAGCGCGTTCTCACTGGCGGCGTTGATCAACGCGCAAACGGGAACGTTCTTCGGCGGCTTCAGCATTGGCGGCTCGTTCGCAACTGCAAACTCTCTCGGCACCCACTCCGACACGCTGACAAAGATCGACACGTCGCTCGCGGGCCCGAATAACTCGATCGGCACATTCAGCCAAGCGTACCTGCAATTCCAGCGCGACATGTTCCTGTTCCGTGGCGGCTATCAGTACCTCACCGACGATCCGTGGATGGGCAACAACGATTCGCGCGTCATCCCTTCGTCGTACAACGCACTGTTGGTACAAGTGACGCCGCTGACTGGCTGGAACATCTTCGGCATTCGC
Organism: Vulcanimicrobiota bacterium; assembly: GCA_903970555.1. Lineage (GTDB taxonomy): Bacteria > Pseudomonadota > Gammaproteobacteria > Xanthomonadales > Rhodanobacteraceae > Dyella_B. Next base: position 1,065 of record CAJCJD010000191.1, on the reverse strand, counting down.
GAATACAGCTGGAAGAGCCGCACGTCGCTCGGCATGTATCCGGACAACCTGTATTACCCATCCAAGTACGACGGCGATTCGATGTACGGCAATAACGGTTCGTTGCCGCTCGATTCGCGATCCTCGCGCGGCACCTGGGAAGGCGGCACTACGTACACCAACGGCGGCATCAAGGCGCAAGTGCGCTATTACGACTTCATGGATTTCGCACGCACGGTGTACGCAGCGGGCAGTTACGTATTCAACACCGGCACGGGTTTTGATCCTGTCGTGGGTACGCAATACCTTACGCAAAACGATGGCTCGGACAATCGCTTCACGCAAGACGACACCAAGCTGTTTGGCATCGCCGGCGACCATGTCAAAAGCCAAGCCATCGGCGGCGATATCGGCGTTGTGATTCCCGATGGCCGCTTCGATATTTTCTACAACAAGCTCGCGCGCGAAGACGGCGCGGTAGGCGGCGGCGCGCTCATTTCGCCGTACACGACCAACTACGCTACCGACCCCCTGTTCACCACCTCGATGATCCGCGGCCTGGTCGAAGCCGGTCCCGGCCGCGCCTGGAAAGGCAAGTTCACCTACGACTTCTTCGACAAGAAGCTCGAGCTCACCACTGCCTACGCCAAGTACCTGACCGATTTCCGCGGCAAAAGCCACGATCTGTATTTCGACGTGATCTATCACCTGGACGGCTACCTGCGCGGACTGACCTTGCGCGATCGCTGGGAACTGTCTAACGGCGGCGTCGACAATCTCAATCCGACCAATCAGACGTTCGTCTACAACCGTGTAATGATCGATTACAAGTTCTGATTGCGGGCGCTTGATGAAACTACGCTGACGCGCCGTCGACAAATTGACGGCGCGTTGGCTTCCTTCGCACACCCATGCCGCCTATGATCGGTTGGTCATTCACGCGGAGCGAATCATGCGAGCCATTCTGATCGTCATCGGTATCGTGCTACTGGTCGGCGGCCTCTGGGCCGTGTTCGGCCACGGCAGCTACACGCAGACCGACACCTTGGTGCAACTGGGTTCGGCCAAGCTGACGGCCACCCACGA